>DATCLO010000046.1:0-4339 GCA_036563875.1 Cyclobacteriaceae bacterium | reverse complement strand
CACTCCACCAGGCCAGCCTCGCCCGGCCAACTCTTCCCCAACGCCAACACCGCCGATTTGCGCAACGACAACGGAAGACTACCATCCAATACCACCTCCGATAACAACATCACAGCCTGCCGGCTGCCCAACGGCGCCAATGCCTCCATCAACGCCTCGGCATCAGTACCACCCACCTTCAAACGCGAACTCACAAGACTTACACCCTCAAACCCTGCACCCGAAAGCAACAACCGCGCGGCAGCCGACCCGACACGACGATCATCACCCATCGCCATCGCCAGCAACTCCTCGCCCCTCTCACGCACACCATAACGCTCCACAAGCGTGACAAACTCTTCCGTTCCGCGAACTGCATCCAGCCTGGTATTCAAAGCTGCCCGCAGCTCGGGTGTCATTCCCGTCACCTCAGGATCTATGTGATTCAAGGCAAGCGCCCTTATCACGTCCTGCGCAGGATGATCACCTTTCAATAGTCCCAACAACACCTGATACTTCGAGGGGTCATTGTGGAAGTCGAATGCCCGGAAATATTTCGGCAACTCCTCTTCCTTCGTCGCCGGATCTCTTATCAACTCCGCCAGAACCGGCAACACCAATGCGGAACGCGACCTCCATACAATATCTCGCGCGGCCTTGTCGTATTCCTTACCTTCGCGCTGCTCCAACCACGCTGAAAAACACGCATCCCAGTTCCGCGCTGCGCCTACTCCCAGCGCCTCGAGATACCAGCGATCGTCACCGTCATACTGCAATGCAAGCTGTGCCCAAAGCTCCGCCGCTTCCGTCGTGGTCACGAGATGAAGTCCAACAGCAATCTCCCGCCGCACTTCGGGCGCAGGATCGTGCGCGAGATTTTTCACGGTGGATACAAAGTCCAGGCCCGACTGCCTTGCCAATCGAATGCCCACAAGCCGGATGTCAGGATTGTCATCGCGTAAGGCATGTTCAATGTATTCCGTCTCCTTCCCCGGAATCTTCCCTAACAACCACAACGCCCGCGCTTTGTACACGGGATTGTCATCGCCGGCCATCGTGAGGAGCGCTTCTTCTGCGGCTTGTCCTTGCTGATTCAGATACGTCCATGCCAGGAAGCGCGTAGCAGTATTAGGACTCATTAAACCCTTAATCGCATCTGTCACCGACTCTATACTCTTATAATTAATTGAGTAGCGTGAAACGTTCGGCGCTATCCGAAAGATGCGACCGCGACCCGCATCCGCTGCTGCACCGCCACCTACACCCGGATCGTACCAGTCGGCAATAAACAACGACCCGTCCGGCGCAACACAGACATCAACAGGCCGAAACCATTGATCATATACACTTTTAAGCACTTCCACTATTTCTCCGGTATATCCTGCTCCCTTCTTTTTCACCGGGTAGGCACGAATGACGTTGGGTCCTGCGTCGGCATGAATAGGCTGTCCGCGAAAGACGTTCGGAAGCATCTCGCCCTCATACACTACAATCCCAGCTGGTGAACCTGCGCCCGTGATGAGCAGGTTGGGTATCACTCCCGGATCGTTCTGATGCCAATGTCGCTTCGGAATCTCGGCTTCCATGTTAGTACGGTACGCCGACCAGTGACGACGCGTCATTTCGTCAACGTAGCCGTAGTTGCCGTACTCAATAATATAGTTGATGCGACAACTTGCGTTGCCATCATCGTCGTTGTCGGATTGCCAGACATTTCCGTAGGAATCGACAGCAACCTCATAGTTGTTCCTGAAATTGTACCCCAGCACTTCGAATTCACTTCCATCAGGATTGCAACGTATGATCATGCCACCGATGTAGTGTTCTCCGTTTTGACGCACTTCGTTTCCCGCCTGGTCAACGACCACGTTGCCGAGACTGTCCATCACGGGTCCCGCCTGGTTGCCCATGTTGAAATACAGTTTGCCATCAGGACCAAACACAATAGCGTGAAGCGAGTGGTCGCCGGGATTGCCCAGGCCCGTGAAGAGCTTTTCCTTTTTTTCAGGTTGGTCGTCCCCATCCTCATCAGTGAACACGAACAGATATGGACTGTGAGAAACGAACACCTTGTTGCCCATTACAGCTATGCCAAGTGGTATGCGGATGTCTTCACCCTGATAAAAAACCTTTCGGTTGTCCGCACGGCCATCGCCATCGGTGTCTTCCAGTATGGTGATGCGCCCGCCGCGTTCCACTTGCTCTTCGTCAGGGATAGCGTAGTTGTAGGATTCACACACCCAGACGCGGCCACGCGCATCGACGTCGATGTTGGTAGGGTTCACAACCATCGGCTCTGCAGCGAACAGCGCTACGTCGAGCCCTTCGTGGAGCGTGAATGAAACCGTCGCGTTCTCAGGCATGAGACGTTCCTCGGGAGACAGGGACAGATAGGCGTCCGGGTTACGGGGTTTGTTCTTGTTGCCGTCGCAGGCGAGGAAAAAGCTCAACAATGCAAGGAAAATTCCGGTGTGTGGCGTGAGGTGCATAGCGGTGTAGGGACTGGGTTGGAAAGTTAATTAAGTTAGGATTAGGTGCTATCCTGATGATGAGGGACTGAAAAAGAAGTAGTTGCAGATGCAGGGGCAGATGCAGAGGCAGAGGGTACCACGCAAATGGAGGGAAAAACTGCTAATTCTATTACTTTCAATCAAAAAAAAGACCGGCGATGGATGAGATTGTGAAGACGCTGTACCAGGCGTCGCAGAAGCGGCGCGTGTGTCGGATAACCATGAGAGGAGAACCGCTGTCGCGTGTGGTACATCCGTATGGGATTTGTCGCACGACAAAGAAGCAGATCGTCCTGGTTTGCTGGCAGTCGCTGGGATTCACGAAGGCGGGTGGTAAGGAAGGATACCGAAATCTGTTGCTGGAAAATATTGAGGAGGTGGAGGTATTGGAGAAACGGTTTAATGTGCAGCGCGATTTTAATCCCGGTGATCCTTTATATAAGGAGTGGGTCTATCACGTATAAGGTGTTGATGTGCGCATGTGTTGAAGTGTTGAAGTTGGGCAAGTTCGACGCGTCGTGCGCTGAAACTAAGTTTGGGTTGTTCAGCGCGTACGGTATTTTCATTCACCGCAAAGGCGCCAAGGCGCGCGGAGGGGTTACAATTTCTTTCTTAAGAGTTTATCGAATGAGCGACCTTTGCAAAACGCCTTCGTTTTCTTGTTTATCTCCAGGATATCCAGGTAACCCATTTCCACCAATCCCACCAAGTCATTTCTACTGGTCTGATTGGATATCCCCAAGCGCGTCTCCACTTCTTTAACAGTAAGGACGATATCCGGATCATCGAAAACCCATTTGATGATGGTTGCTTGTCTTTCATTGATTCCCTTTATCCGATGAAATTGGATAAGTCGCTTCTTTTCACTGATCTTTCTCTGTATGTACTCCACCAGGCTATGATAAGCCAGTGTCATTGTCTTCAATTTGTAGCGGATGAAGTAGGTCAGATCATTGTCATCGATCTCACTATAAATAAAGGCACGCGCATATTGCGCTTTACTCCTTACTATTAGCCGTGATATGGACAAGTACTCCGTCAACCAGTACCCCCGGCGTAAAAGATACCAGTAGAACAAGGCCCTCGCACAACGCCCATTGCCATCGACAAATGGATGAATAAATCCTATCATGAAGTGTATTATGCAACCTTTGACAATAGGGTGAATGAATTCATCCTGATTCTTATCATTGAAGAAGTCAATGAGTTCGTTCATCAACGCTGGGACTTCAGCATGGTCAGGGGGCACATGGACGATCTCCCCATCCGTCGCATCAACGACGTTCACCTCGTTGTCTGTTCTGAAACGCCCCTCGTCGTTATCGTTGTCCAACGTTAAATGGGTTATCAGTCGATGAATTTCGAGCAGCCCATCCAGCGTCAGCGGTTGATCCTTAACGTTGACGATATGCTTAATCGTCATGTAGTTGTTCATGATCATCTGTTCCGACTTGTTCCTGGGTTTGGCATTTTTTCGAAGCATTTCCTTCGCTTCTCGCCTGGTTGTCACAGCGCCCTCAATTTGGCTTGAGGCAATTGCCTCCTCCATTATGGAACTAATAAGATACCGGTCCTTCTCCCCGGATGGGATCAGATTATCGCTACCTAGGTGCCCCCCAATATGGAGGTCGAATTCGTGCAGGGCTCTCTGTATTGAATTAGTAAGGGTAAACATGAAGCTGTACTTCCCAAAACGCAGCCACCTCGCTTGACGCCGGCTAAGTTTGACCAGACTCCACAATACCATGGGCGACCTGCCCTCCGGAACTGGCTGATACTTTACTTTGTCCCAATAGAGGTACTCCTCATTAATCTGAGTGACAAGGGCTCTAAATGAGTCCGTGTACAAC
>DATCLO010000045.1:0-3662 GCA_036563875.1 Cyclobacteriaceae bacterium | reverse complement strand
ACTTTGTCCCAATAGAGGTACTCCTCATTAATCTGAGTGACAAGGGCTCTAAATGAGTCCGTGTACAACACCTCCATCGCCTCATTGACATATTTTGTCCAATCAGGCGGAGATTCCACCTTTCTCATAATATTTCCTAAGTTTTCAATTTTTAGGACATTTTAGGAACATATAAAGATGTCCAAAAATTTCCTAGTTTTTACTATTTTAGGAAATATTAGGAAATTTTTTACACTAATTAATTGTAAATCAAAACATTTGAAGATTGGGGGCTTTTAACCGGTTCACAAGAAGTAGACTTCTTGAGCCATCCCCGAGGACAGTTTTTTTGCTATATTTAGTCGTATATACAACTAAATATGAAATCACCCGGCTCGCTGGAACAAAACATCGTCTACCTGGCGGGGGAGTTTACGCACCGTTTTCATCGGGCATTGACGGCAGCGTTCAGAAAGCAGGGGCTCAATCTTACTGTCGAGCAATTTGCCATCCTGGCGCTACTGTGGTACCGGGATGGCATCAACCAGCAGGAAATCAGTGGACAGCTTGGCCGCGATAAGACGACAGTAGCCAGGGTCATCAACACCATGGAAAGAAACCAGCTCATTCGCAGAGTCATCGACCCACGCGACACGCGGGGAAAGCTCGTGTATCTCTCAACTAAAGGAAAATCTCTGCAAAAGAAGGCCGTAACGCTGTCGGCCCAGTTGTACGAAAAATGCGTCGGGCCCCTCTCGCCTGCCGAGCAAACTGCCGGAATTGCTGTGTTGTTGAAAATGATGAACAGTCTCTCTTAAAACATTAATAGATGTATATACAACTAAATAAGAAACAATGAAACAACCTGCCTTTTACTTGCTGCATGGATTCATTACTACCATTGCCCTTTTTATAGCCTGGACCATCGGTGGCCTGTTGGGAACGCTTATCGCTGCAATGCCGCAGCCTGAAGGAGACCCCGAACAAGCGGCGTCCCGCTTTTTGCTAGTGACCCTCATCAACGCCATACTTGTCACGATGCTTACCCTGGCCACTAACAAGCACCGAGGGTTTTACCGCTGGCTATTTCTCGTGCTGTTTGTGTTCGGCATTCAATTCTTCCTTACACAATTGGAGTCGCTGTTCTTTCTGAGTGCCATAGGCATGTCCGGCGCGCAGGTCGCGGCCGTTCTCGTAACCGGACTCACGATAAGCGTCATGACCATCAGCGCAAGCCTGGCAACTGAACGCATCTACATCAGGAAGGCATCTCAATCCCCTTACGTGCTCAAGTTTGATACGAAAAAGTTGATGAGACCGATCTTGATTCTGAGTCTGGTAGTCTATCCCATTCTGTATTTCGTGTTTGGCTACTTCATCGCCTGGCAGAATCCCGACTTGCGAATATTTTACACAGGATCAGATGAACTCAGGCCTTTCTTCTCGCAGTTCATTCATGAGTTCATCGGTAACGGCATCTATCCTTTTCAAATCCTTCGCGCAATACTGTGGGTCATAATTTCATTGCCCGTGATTGGCATGATGGGCTTTACGCCACGGCGAGCCTTGCTCTTCGCAATTCTCACAGCATTGATCCCAGCCAGCATGCTTTTGTTACCCAACGCCTTTATGCCTGAAATCGTGGCCATGTCACATCTTGTCGAGACGGCGTCGTCCAATTTTGTTTGGGGGATTGCTATAGCGATGCTGCTGAGGAGGAATCGCTAGTCCACCCCCTATGTGGCACGTGACGGCCTGGAACCTTGTCCCCATGGAATTCGTATCTTCGCTTATGGCCGGCGGCTGGGAATGGGATGGATTCGGCCATGATCAGCATTACGATGAACTACCGCAAAATCGACCCTACGCCTGCCCTGGGTACCTTTGTAAAGTGCTACTACGTACTTGAGGCGGAACTCGGATCTGAAACGCGCCTCGTCCAATCTCCTCCTAATGGCTATAACGCTATCGTATTCAACTACGGGGAACCTTACCGCGTGTCCTCACCCAGCATTGGGGAGACTGTCGTTCCGCAATGCTTCTTCGCGGGCCAATCAACGACAAACTACCAGCTTACTTTTTCAGGTACCGTCGGCGTGGTGGGAATTGTTTTTATGCCGGCCGCTGTATCCACGCTTTTCGGAATATCCATGGAAGGCACCGCGGACTCGCGCATTGAACTCTCCCTATTGCTTGGCGATGAGGTATGCGCGTGGTGTGACAACATAATCAAAGCCAGTTCCGTTGACGAGCGGATCAAGCTGATTGAAGACTTTCTCACAATGAAACTCGCAGGCCATCGTGCGCGGTATAACGTGGGCGATTTGGCGGTATCCCGTATCCTTTCCGCCCGGGGCAACATTACCGTAGAACAGTTGGCGTCCGACCTTTGCGTAAGTCGACGTCACCTCGAACGAAAATTCCTGGAGAAGACCGGATTGACTCCAAAGTTGTATGCACGCATCGTGCGCATGTCCCCCATCAGCAACTTTGTTGCGCATCACAAAGATGAGAAGATCGACTGGCAGGACCTGGTCTTTCAGGGCGGCTTCCACGACCAAAATCACTTTGTGAAGGATTCTAAGAAACTCAACAAACTGAGCCCGGAGCAGTATCACAATCAACACCAAGAGTTGACGCGTTATATTCTAAAAAAGAAAAAGTAGTCGCATTTTTACTATAGCACCCAAAACCCCTGCCCTACCTTTGCATTAAACAACGACGAAATGAAACCATCCATTCTTACACAACAGGAAACCCCCGACGTCCTTAGCAAGAAGGGCACGTGCATTGAATTCTTTTCCGCCTATCAGGAAATGGACATAAATCGTATGCTGGGCCTGTTCGCCGAAGACGCGCAAGTGTATTTCGAGCCTCTTGGCGGCGACTTTTCCGGACCCGTTCAGCAAACCGGCAAAGCCGTTTGGAGCTTGCTGATGGAAACGTTCCCCGATCTCGACAATACGGTACAGTCGCTTACCTGGAATGCAGCCGACCGCACCGTTACATGCAGAGTATCCATCTTCGGAACGCAAGCCAAACCCTTTGTGGGCATCCCGTCACGTGGCCTGCGATTCGACAGCGAACACATTTTCATTTTCCGCTTCAACGACAACGACGCGATCGATGAAGTCCGTGTGCTTTGGGATCATGATCGCTTCGTAGCACAACTTCGCGGAACGCTTTAATCTTTATAACATATGAGAAAACTTACTCTGGCTGCGATCCTGATCGCAGGTGGGACGATTTTATCCTTCACAGACTTCAACAGGGAAGAAAAAGAAAAAGAAGCAATCCTTGCTGTGATCCGCGGTGAAACAATGTCTTTTTATCACAAGGACTATAAGGCATTTGAAGACGCCTGGGCTCACGGCGACTACGTGCGCATTATGGGCTGGTGGAAAGACGGTGGTGTTACGGTGCGGCAGGGTTGGGATGAGATCGGAGGTCGCATGAAGAAAAAGATGGCTGACGATCCGGAGCCCATCGCACAAGTTCCGCACATTGAAAATGTCAACATGCGCATCTCGGGCGATATGGCATGGGTAACGTTCGATCAATACGGTGAAGATACAGGATCACAAGCTTTCGATATGCCCGGACTAAGTCGCGAAACGCGCATACTCGAAAAGCAAAACGGCCAGTGGAAGATCGTCTATGTTGGTTGGCTTCTCCAGGGTAAA
>DATCLO010000044.1:0-23349 GCA_036563875.1 Cyclobacteriaceae bacterium | reverse complement strand
GAATCAAAATCAGGCGTGTTGCCAGTTACACCATCGGGCAAAGTGATGTAAGTCCCCAAATTGGGATTGCAAAGGTAGAATTATTTTTCAAAAAGTAAGGCCGACAGGGGATTTTTAGAGGTCGTTTTCCTGGGCCGTAGCTCCTTCCAGAAAGCCTTCCGCCCAGAACCTGTACTTGTCGAGAATCGAGATTACAGCATTCCGCAGGTGGCGGTTATTGTTGAAATCGATTGTGCCATATTGAGTCGTGGCATATCCCTGCCAGATAGAACGGTTCTGCCTTCTGTCGTAGAACTGAATTAACAGCGTTCCCGTCTTCAGGTGGAAGTCCTTCGGATCATAGTTGAGATTTTCATTCTGAGTTCTGATCCACTCTTCAATTTCTGGCTGATTGTATCCATGGAATCGCAAACTGTCATTGAACATCTTGAACCCAATGATCAGGTGCGGGCGGTTTGACGTTTGCCGGTAACCGAGGAACTTCATGCGCGCGACGATGGACTTTTCAATCGTCTCATTCGTCATCGACGAATCCGTCGGTGCAGCCGGACGCATAATGTCGAACGTCCTGTATTTCTTAAAATTTCCTTTGTAGCTATAGTCGTATTCGACCGGGAGTTCCTTGTAACCGAGACAAGAGGCAAACAAGACAGCGAGCGACGCCAGGTAAATTTTGTTCATAAGCCAACCAGTTAGAGTGCGGCAATCGGGATTTCAATTTGAATATATACCAAAATCGATACCTTACCAACACAATCCGGTATTCGTTTGGCAAAAACTCAGGATTGAGCTAGTATCCAGCTTTTTGCATTTACGAAGGCCAGGATCCAGGGAGAAACTTCGTCACTCCGGCGTTCCACAGGATAGTATCCCCAATTCCACGGAAACAATGATCGTTCCAGATGTGGCATAATGGCCAGGTGCCTGCCGTCGTGCGAGCACAGCGCCGCCACGGCGCCGTCGGAGTCGTTCGGATTTCCGGGATATTCCGCATAGGTGTATCGGGCCGCAACCTGATATCGCGATGTGTTTTCCGGAAGGCGGAAGCGGCCTTCACCATGCGCGACCCAGCATCCCAGCTGCGTTCCCGCCAGACTACCAAACATCACGGAATTACTTTCCGGAATGGTCAGACTTACGAATGCCGACTCAAATTTTCCGGACCCATTGTGATGCATCTTCGGATGATTCTTATCGTCGCGATACAATAAGCCAAGCTCCATCACAAGCTGACAGCCATTACAAATACCGATCGACAACGTATCCGGCCGTTCATAGAAATCGTTGAGTGCCTTGCGCGCCCGTTCGTTGTACAGGAACGCGCCTGCCCATCCTTTTGCAGATCCCAAAACGTCTGAGTTTGCAAACCCTCCGGGAAACGCAATGAGCTTCACGTCGCTGAGATTCTCGCGTCCCGTTACCAGGTCGGTCATGTGCACATCGCGCACATCAAAGCCCGCGAGGAACAGGGCATAGGCAAGCTCGCGGTCGCCGTTAACGCCTTGCTCCCGGATAATAGCTGCTGTCACCCCCGAAGCGGACGTTCGTTTTCGACTCAATCCCAACGTCCCGAGACGTCCGTCGAAATCTTTCGGAAATGCATATGAAAGTGGCTGGCGACTGTAATTCCTGCCGCGTAGATCAGCATGCGGTACGGGGCGTTGCAGCCTGTCAAGTTTGTGCGATGTGCTGAACCACGTATCCCTGAGGCGGTCGATGTCCAGTCTGTGATTCGCGATCGTGAGTTGGCGCTCCATCGTGATCCGTGCAATACGGTAGGCATCAAGCCCGCGATCGCGGAGCATGGCGGTAACCTTGTCGGCATCCTTTACCTGGATTAACACGCCGGGCTTTTCGCTGAACAGGAACCGCACGAGATCTTCACTGTCGGGAACGTTAACCACCAATCCAACACCGGGCGTCGGAAAACACATCTCCAGCAACGCAGTGATTATTCCTCCGGCAGAAATATCATGACCCGCGAGAACAACGCCTTCATGAATCAACTCTTGAATAGCTTCGAATGCTTCGCGGAAGAGTGACTCATCGGCAACGACTGGCACTTCATTTCCGAGTTGGCCTGTGACCTGCGCAAAAGCACTTCCTCCCAGCGCTGAGGGTCCGGAGGAAAAATCGATATACAAAATCTGACTGTCGGGTTCGTTCACCAGCGCAGGGCTAACGGCCTTCCGTACATCCGTTACTTCTGCCACGGCAGAGATGATGACCGTTCCGGGTGAGTACACGACCTTGCCATCCGGATATTTCTGCGTCATCGAAAGTGAGTCTTTGCCGGTGGGTATGTTGATGCCAAGACGAATCGCGAAATCGCTGACCGCTTCCACTGCGCTGTACAACCTGGCGTCTTCGCCCGCGTTCTTTGCCGGCCACATCCAGTTGGCGCTTAACGACACGCCGCTGAGTCCATGTTTCAGGGGAGCCCATACCAGGTTCGTTAGTGCTTCTGCGATAGCGAGTTTTCCGCCCATTGCCGGCTCGATAAGCGAAGCCTGCGGTGCGTGACCGATGGCCGTTGCTACGCCGTTGCTACCGGAATAGTCAAGCGTCATGATGCCAACGTTGTTGAGCGGCAGCTGGATTTGTCCGCACGTTTGTTGCATCGCGACTTTTCCCGTAACGCAGCGGTCGACCTTGTTCGTGAGCCAGTCCTTGCACGCAACAGCTTCCACCTGAAGAACCTGTTCAACATACTCAGGGAACTTTTCTACGTCGTACGCGACAGGTTGATGAGATGGTTTCACCGTCCGATCTTCGATTACCGTCGTTGGCGTTGAACCGAAGAGGTGACGCATCAGGATGTCTACCGGTTTCTTTCCGCTTGATTCTTTCTCAAACACAAGACGTTTATCGCCGGTGGCTTCACCTACTACATAAAATGGTGCACGCTCGCGTTCAGACACAATGCGGAGTCGTTCAAGATCTTGTTCATGGAGACCAAGACCCATGCGCTCCTGCGATTCATTGCTGATGATTTCCTTTTCAGAAAGGGTCGGATCGCCGATAGGCAGTCTATCAATATTGATCTTGCCACCAGTTTCTTCAAGAAGTTCTGAAAAGCAATTGAGGTGTCCGCCTGCGCCATGATCATGAATCGTGATGATGGGATTGTCTTCCGCTTCAACCATTGCGCGTATCGCGTTCATGACCCGCTTTTGCATCTCTGGATTTGAGCGCTGAACCGCGTTCAGTTCTATCGTATTTGCGTATTCTCCTGTGGCAACGGATGAGACTGCTCCGCCGCCCATTCCGATTCTGTAATTGTCGCCCCCGAGCATGACGATGCGGTCGCCTGGCGATAGTTTACCCTTGATGCTGTCTTCCTTCCGCGCAAAACCGACACCTCCTGCCAGCATGATGACTTTGTCATACCCGTATGTGCGGCTGCCGTCCTCATGCTCGAAAGTCAGCAGGCTTCCACAGATCAAAGGCTGCCCGAACTTGTTGCCGAAGTCCGATGCACCGTCGGATGCGCGGATGAGAATTTCTGCAGGCGCGTGGTACAGCCATTTGCGTGGTTTGATTCGATTTTCCCACGGTCTTCCTCCTTCAAGGCGCGGATAGGAGGTGATGTATACGGCCGTCCCTGCCAGGGGAAGCGATCCTTTGCCTCCCGCAAGGCGGTCGCGGATCTCACCGCCTGATCCGGTGGCGGCACCGTTAAAGGGTTCTACTGTTGTGGGAAAATTATGCGTTTCCGCTTTCAGCGAGATCACTGAGTTAATGTCGCGGACAGCGAAGAATGCCGGAACGTCCTGACGAACGGGCGCGAATTGCTCAACGACCGGTCCTTCAATGAAGGCTACGTTGTCGCGATATGCGGAAACAAGCCTGTTGGGATTTGCTGATGACGTCTTGCGGATGAGTTGAAATAGGGTGTGCTCCTTCTTCTTTCCGTCGATGATGAATGTACCGTTGAAAATCTTGTGGCGGCAGTGTTCGGAGTTGACTTGTGAGAACCCGAACACTTCGCTGTCCGTGAGCTTGCGACCCAGTTCACGGCTTACTGCTTCGAGGTATTGTATTTCTTCGTCGCTTAGTGCGAGGCCTTCCGCTTCGTTGTAAGCTGCTATAGAGTCGATTTCGACGATCGGTTGAGGTGTAACCTTGATGGTGTATAGCTCCTGATCGAGTACGGGGTAACGTTCTTCAAGCATGGGATCGAAATGAGTATCCGACCCGAAGGGGGTGAACATTTCGATCCGGCTAATGCCTGTGACGCCCATATTATGGGCGATGTCAACGGCGTTTGTACTCCACGGTGTGATCATCTCCCTCCGTGGCCCTTTGAACGGTCCTGTGATTTCGGTGCTTGAATCAGGCCGGGCGCCGCCAAAAAGCCACACCAGCTTGTCCATGTCCGATTTTGACAAAGGCTGCGCCGCACCAACCGCGAAGATCGTGTTGGTGTCTGAACGGAAGAATAAGATCATGGAAAAGGAAAACGTTTAGCGACGCGCAAAAGTAACACGCTTCGGCCGGATTTCAGGCAAAATTTCAAATGAATTGGACTATTCTGAGATGAGAGAGGCAGCGGCGGGAAGGAGGCTATTGTGTCCCGTTTCCAGCACGTGAAAGGTCGCGTTCTTCAACCGTTTGAAAACTGGTTCCACGCGGTGCGGTGGGATAATCCTGTCATAGCGACCGGTGATCACGACAACGCGCGTATCGTATGCCTCCATCATGCGCGTGAGGTGACTCATGTCGAATTTCAGGCGGCGAAGAACGACCCACGTGTTGTACACCCTTTCGCGCCTGGCCGGCGTGTCCATCTGGTTTTCTGCGAAACGCAGCACTTTTTTGTCGGCCAGTCCCAGAGCTTTCGCGACGCGCGTGAGTTTAGTGAACCGCTTTTCGTGGCTAATCAGGCTCCGGAACAGGGCCCTCATGGGCAAGGGCCATGTGGCCAGCGTGTACCAAAAAGATGGCCGAATACCGTCGGCTGCTATCAGGTAAAGGGCGCGTACCTGTCCGGGGAACGCCTCAAAGGTGGCCAGGGCAAACTTTCCGCCCAGGCTGAATCCGGCAACAGAGCAGGTTGAAATACCTTCCCGGGCAAACAGGGTGGACATTACCTCCTTCCAGGTGTTCTTTTCCAGCGGGGTATCTGGATCATCCCAGGTGCTTTTGCCGTGAAAATACAGATCGACGAGGATTAACCGGTACTGGCTGCCCACTGCGTCCAACCAGGAGTAAAATGCCTTGTGGGTTTGTCCAAAGCCGTGAAAAGCAACAAGGGGAAGATTCCCCGATCCAGCTACGTAATAGGAAAGTACGCTGCCCGGTAGCGCAATGCTTCGTTCACTGTATACATTCATTACCTTGCTGCCGGGTTAATGGAGGTCCAGACCCAAAAATGACAAATTTGGGTTAAAATAATTTAAAGGGGATGCCGTCTATCCCTTTAAACTGGGTCCATTCTTGTGACGCGCCGTGGAACTGGCAATGCAAGTTAAAGAACAGACATTTCTTCGGGAGAGAGGAAGATTGCTCAATTTTATTCGCAATCGCGTTTCTACCCTTGAAGAAGCCGAAGACATTCTACAGGACGTCTTCTATCAATTCATTGCCGGTTATGATTCGATCGAGTCGCTGGACCGTGTTACGTCGTGGTTGTTTTCGGTCGCGCGCAACAAGATCATAGACCGGTACCGAAGGGACGCTGTGCGCCCGAAAAAGACCAATCTCACACAGACGACGGGACCTGATGAGGACGTGCCGCTGACGATGCAAGACATCCTTCCCGATCTCGGAAACACGCCCGAGGACGCGTTCTTGCGGGAAATGATATGGGAGGAAATCATGGAGGCACTCGACGAGCTCCCGCAGGAACAAAGGGAAGTGTTTATCCGAAATGAAATCGAGGAAGTCAGCTTCCGCGAACTTGCTGCTGAGCAGGGCGTCTCCATCAACACGTTGCTTTCGCGAAAGCGATATGCAATACTCGCCCTCAGAAAGCGGCTGCAGAAGTTGTACGACGAGTTATGAAAATAAACTGAGCACTATTCCGTGAACAGCGTGCTGTCGCGGTCAAAGAAATCATTATGATTATGAAAAGAGGTGGTAGAATTTTGTTGTGGGTTCTGTTCGGCCTGTTGGTGCTGACAGCGCTCACCTTCGTCACCCAACAGCTTTGGAACTGGCTGATACCCGACCTTTTTGCAGGTCCTGTCATCACCTTCTGGCAGGCGCTGGGCATGCTCTTGTTGTCGAAAATATTGCTGGGCGGGTTCGCCAGGGGAGGTCACAGAGGGCACTCCCTGAAGATGAAAATGAAGGAAAAATTGTCCCGTATGTCGCCGGAAGAACGGGAGGCACTCAAGCAAAGAATCAGGGAAAAATGGTGCCACTTCCAGGATGATTCCGATTCTCCCCGATAAACTCGCGTGCTGATGCTAAATTGAGGCGATGTTACAGAACAAGGTCGTACTCGCCTTCATTTTGGTGTCGCTGATCGTGCTGGTCGACGTCCTTTTCGTGGCCATGCTGCGGAGGATCATTCCGGTTGCGAACCGCTGGCTTCGGATCACAATTCTGTTAGCTGTTTCCGCGACAACATTGTTTGCGATAGCGGTTGTCGTGATGTACTACCAGGCCGATCGCCTGGGAATTCAGGAAGGGATAAGCCACTGGTACATAACGGGCCTCATGGTGATTTATGGCACCAAAGCCATACCCGTTGCCACGACCATCGTGCAGGACACCACGCTGCTCATAGTAAACGCCATCGCGGCGCTTCGTCGAAGACGCGCATTGTCAGAAGAAGCATCCGAGAAAATCACGAAGATGACCCGGGCTGCTTTTATTGAGAAGACTGCACTTATCACTGCAGGGCTTCCATTTGCTGCCGCGATTTTCGGGATCTCCTATGGTGCTTACGATTTCCGCGTGTTACGGCGTACGATACGACTGCCTAACCTCCCGCGTGCGTTTGATGGCATTCGCATCGGACAGATTTCCGACATCCACTGCAATCCGGCATACTTTAAGTCCAGGATTCGCGGCGGGTTCGAGTTGTTCATGCGGGAAAAGCCCGACGTTATTTTTTTCACGGGTGATCTCGTCAATTACCGAACGAGCGAGCTCTATGAATTCGCTGACTTGCTGCGTATGCTGCGCGCCCCCCTGGGTGTCTTCTCCGTAACCGGTAATCACGACTATGGTGACTACATCTCCTGGCCTTCAATTGAAGCGAAGCGCAAAAATTTTCAGGATTTCATCCAATCCCATCGTGAACTGGGTTACGACCTTCTCATGAACGAACATCGCTTCCTTGAAACTGGCGGCGAACGGATCGCGATCCTTGGTGTCGAAAACTGGGGTAAAGGTCGGTTCCCGAAGCATGGTAGAGTAGACCTGGCTTACAAAGGTACGGAAGAGACGCCTGTGAAACTTTTGTTGTCGCATGACCCGAGCCATTGGGATGCCATTGTGAGAAAGGACTTTCCGGATATCGACGTGATGTTCTCGGGTCACACCCACGGGTTCCAGATGGGAATAGAGATTGGCGATGTTCGCTGGAGCCCTGCAAAGTATTCGTACGTACAATGGGCCGATCTTTACCAGGAAGGGAATCAATACCTTTACGTGAACAGGGGCTTTGGATGCCTTGGGTTCCTGGGAAGAATCGGTATGCCCCCGGAGCTAACAATCATCGAACTTAAGAGAGCCTAACCGTCGCCGCTCATCTCGTGCAGCACTTCCATCTCATCCCTTGTCTTGCTGAACAAACGCTGAAACACTTCGAACGGTTTTTGGTACTGGGCATGACGGCCGGCGTCTGGCTGAAAAACCTCTGGTGATTGATGTTCCTGAAAAGGAGGATAGGCATCCAGTCCGCGTGCGGCGCGTGCAGCGATCATTGCGGCGCCAATTGACGACGCGTCTTCGGGATTGTAGCGATACACTGGCATGCCAAAAATGTCGCTGAGAATCTGCAGCCATTCGCGCGAGTGAACGAATCCGCCGCTTGCGTTAATCTGTTTCATCTCGCCGCCAGCATCACGTAGAACGCGGGCGACCTGATAGAGGGCGAAGGATATACCCTCCATCAACGCACGAGTAAAGTGCTCTTGTCTGTGCTGCGTTGTAATGCCAAAGAACGCACCACGAACGCGACTGTCCCACACCGGCGCGCGCTCTCCCATGAGATAGGGCAGGAAGATTAGACCATTGGCACCGGGGGATAGCGATGCGGCCTTCGAAATGAAAGCAGTGTAGTCGGTTATTTGCGCAGGAGATTTACCCAGCAAGTCGCGGAGATACCACTGCAGGATGACGCCGCCGTTGTTTATCGGGCCGCCACATATGTATGTCTTTTCATCGAGGATGTAGTTGAAGGTCATGGATGAAAAGTTGTAGCGGGGTGTTGGCGAAGCGACGCGCACGGCGCCGCTCGTGCCAATTGTGAGGCAGGCAACGCCCGGCGTGATTGCATTGCTGCCCAGGTTTGCAAGACAACCATCACCGCCGCCTACAACAAACCACGGAGTAGTTGTCAGCGTGAGCAGTTGCTGCAGTTCTGGTGACAAATCTTTTCGGCGGTGGTGTGTCGGTACAAGGGTTGAAAGCTGGTTCTCATTGATGCCAGCGAGTTCGAGGGATTTTGGATTCCACCGTCGACCTAATATGTCCATAAGTCCGGTACCCGACGCGGCGGAGTAGTCCATCTCATACTCGCCGAAAAGTCGGTGCCAGATGAATTCCTTGATCGATACGAATCGTACTGCATTGCGAAACGTTTCGGGTTCGTGCTCGCGGAGCCAAATGAGCTTGACGAGCGGACTCATGGCATGAATGGCAGTGCCTGTCGTTTCGTAAAGTTCACGTGCGTAGCTGGATGCACGCAGTGCGCGCGCGACGGGTGCACACCGACTGTCTGCCCAGGTCAGCATCTTACGCAGGGGCCGTCCATTTTTGTCGATGGCGATCACGGAATGCATGGCCGTGCTGAAGCCAATTGCTTCCGGAGGACCGCCAAGTCTGGCGACCGTAGCCTGCACGCATTGTATGAATGCTTCCCATATCTGCTCCGGGTCCTGTTCGCTTGCGAATGGCACCGGGTGGAACGTCGGGTAGGGTGACTGTTCGACGGAAAGCACTTTATCCATCGCCTCACTGATGGCCACGGCCTTCGTGCTTCCTGTACCGATGTCTATGCCGAGAAAGTAGTTCACTTCGTAAGGATAAGGGGAAAAGGGGAGATTTGGAAGTGTGTTGAGGCGCTGATGCGTTAATGTGTTGACTTGTTGAGGTGCTGATGTGTTGATGTGTTGATGTGTTGATGTTGGGAGCGTAGAACCCGTACATTGTGTACCATGGAGGCTGAGCAAACGGCGATCGTAGGTGATACTACATTCAATCGCCGGACCCTGGGTGAGCCCAACATCAACACATGAGCACCTCAACACATCAACACCAAAAAGAAAAGGCACCCAAGGTGCCTCTTCCAGTTTAGGTTTTAGGTAAAAATGCCGGCTCAGGGGTGCGCTGCTGCCCCCATTTCCATCCTGCGTTTAGCGTCAAGGGAGAATCGTCCGGCACCAAATACCATGAAAAGGATCAGGCCAACCAAAACCAAAATAGATATCTCCAGTTCCATCAGGTTTCCAAGAGAAAGGAAACCTTCAGGATAGTTGACAAACACAATCGCTCCGATCAGGATCGGGACTTGGATCAGGCAGACGATGCGCGTAAACAATCCCACTGCAATCAGTGGTCCCCCCAGAATGTGGGCAAAGACAACGTAGTGGGCCAGCGCCGCTCCTGCAAAATAGACGTTAAGGCCGGCAGTGGTCATCTCCAGGTCGTGTATGTTCGTAAGGAAATACAGGCCCTTGTAGGTGATAAAAATCCCCAGGGCAACCCGGAAAATATCAAGAAATCCGGGCCTATGGGAGTTTCCCCATTTTTCGACATTGCTGATGACACTCATAGCCAATCGAATTTTGTGTATAACAAAGTTTACGAAATTTTTTTGGCGATTGCAAGGTGAGTGTGTGCTTTGTTGGAAAGCAAAACGACCGGATGTTGTCCGGTCGTCAGCTATTGGGTAGAGATGGTTCGGACGATCTAGTAATTGCGGCGATTGAAATTGCCGCCACGGCTTCCGCCTCCACTACGTGGAGCATCGGTACGCGGGCGTGCCTCGTTTACAACGAGGTTCTTTCCCATGAAATCAGAACCGTTGAGTTCATCTATTGCCTGGCGCGCTGCAGCGTCGTCGCTCATTTCAACGAAACCAAAGCCTCTGCTGCGCTGTGTGAATTTGTCAAGGATGATCTTTGCCGAACTGACTTCGCCGAAGGCCTCAAATAATCCCTTCAACTGATCGCTTGTTGCCTTAAAGGGGATGTTCGCGACGTAGATGTTCATAGTCTTTTTTTGATAAGAGTGATTACAGATTTTGTGAGAACGGTAAAGGAGACACTTCCAGGAGAGGAGTCGCGATTATCGTTATCGTGAGTAAAGGTAGAAGAAAAATTGAATAAAGAATACTGGGATCGGGATCGTCCTCTTACGGAATCTAAAAAAAGCCATTTTGAACGGGAATCCTGCATTTTTCCATTCATTGAGTCTGCTATCAAGGTGTCAACCAATGTGATTCCGTTTTGGATATTCCCCAGATAAAGGTGATTAGGTTTAAACTTATCGTATTGACACTATACTTCTGATATTGGCCACGGAGTCATTTTCCGGCTCATGGTCGTCGCGTGCTACTGAAACGTGGTGTTGGAATCAGCGATCTTCACGGACTTCACATTCAACTTGAATGTTGCAACTTCCTCGTCCTCTTTTAATATCTCCGCTGACAACGACTCCTTCAGTGAAGTCGAATAACTCATGGGGGAAGGAAGGTTGTTCCGCAGGCTTTCGGCTAGCGGACCGGCTTCGCTCTCGTCCGTCACAATCGTGATGAACATTGCATCGCTTCTCCAGTACTTCCGGATGGCCTTGTTTACATCATCAAGTGTGACCTTTGCAAGAAGCGCATCCATCTCGGCGAGGTAGTCTTTGCGACCATAAAATTTGCTATCCATAAGATAGCCGAGTTGCTGCTCCGGAGTTTGCGCGTACAATTTGATGTAGGAACGCAGGAAGGTGCGCGTCAGCTCGAAGTCTTCTTTCGTCATCCCGTTCTTGATCAGCAGGTCCAGTTCGCGAATCGCCATCCGAATTGCAAAATGCGCGTGCCCGATCGTGATATCGGACAACTCGGGATATTGCTGCTTTAACCCTTTCGCTATCTGAACAGGTCGTATCCAAATGGCAAAGTAATTGGCATTGCGCGGTACACCGGAAGGAGGGAGCATGTTCCCGCCGCCGTTTGCATACCATTCGATGTACGAATAATCGCCGTAGTTCATGGAGCGTTCCTCGCGGATCTTTTGAAAGAGGCGGGAGTACGACTTACGGTGTTCCCCCAGCCACGAGTTGGCGACCATAAGTGCAGCGAAGTCGTCATCCCTGCGGGTGATTGCGAGGGGTGCACCGGTAAAGATCGCAGAACCGAGGGCACCCTTTTTTGAAATGATTTCCACCTGGATGCCGTCAGGCTGCCGCGCCTTTACGGGGTCTGGCAACTTCGGTGCGCCCGGCGGAAATTTTTTCACATCCTCCTTGAGACGATTGAAAAGAGCAGGGGAGTAGTTGCCGGCAATTCCAACCGTAAGGTTGTCGTGGCGGAAATAGTTTTGATAATGAGCTTTACACGCTTCGAGTGTAAGCTTCGCGACGCCGCTCACCGTACCCGCAGGCATGTGCTGATAGCGTGTACCCCGGAACAGGAGATCCTCCAACGCTCTCTTGCTGTACTCTTCGTCGGAGGATGTTCTGATCACTTGCGTAACATAGTTTTCCTGGTTCGACTTCAGCCGGTTGAAGTCGCCCTCATCCATCCTCGGTCGCGTCAGCAGGTCGATCATGAGCGGATAAAACGCTTCCAGGTGATCGACGTGCACTTCAAAGGTAAGGATCGCTACCTCTTTATCGATACTGTAGGATATCTGCGCCGCCATGGGATAGAGGAAATCCTTTACCTGTGTACTTGTAAGCGTAGTTGTCCCGCCATCGCCGACAAGACTCGTCGTAAGAAATGTGAGACCTTCCTGACCGACAGGATCTGATACTGAGCCGTTGCGGAACATGAACTTGAACACGACCTTGTTGGAATTGCTAAGTCGGAGTTCAACAAAGTCCGTAGCCATTGCTGGCAACCAGAACATAAAGGCAATAGGCAGCAGGATAATCTTCTTCATGCTCATTTCACACCTCCTGTCTCTTCTGGTGATATAGTGGAAACGGTCAGCCCGGTGCTGACCAAATATTTTGACGCGACACGCATTAGGTCCTCAGGTGTTACTTTTTCGTAATTGGCATAGGTTCGGTTGAGTGACTCAGGGTCACCCGTAATCCATATATAGTTTGATAAGGCGGCCGCGATAGCATCGGGATTGTCAATGTTCATCGCGAAACTGTATTTCATGTGAGAAACCGTAGTCTTTAATTCTTCAGGATCAACAGGTTGCTTCTTTGCCTGTTCTATAGTCCGCATAATCTCGTCCTTGACATACTGAAGATCAGATGCGTTGACCAACGAAGCCTGAATGTCGAATAGATATGGATCACGCGAATCCGGAGCGCCTGCACTGAGGGCGCGTACTTTACGTTCTTCCAACACCAGTTTCTTATACAACGCCGACTTTTCCGAGAACAACAAGTTGCTCAGCACATCCAGAGCCGGCATGTCAAGTGATGAATCACTGAATGCCGGTGCCTTAAATGAAAGACCGAGAAAGGGCGGAAAGTCAGGCACCTGTACATGAACGTACCGCGTTTCGGTTTGAGGCGGTTCGGGTGTCACCTTCGTGGTGTAATTCCCGCGCTTCCAGGAGCCGAAATATTTTTCTGCCAATGCGTTCACCTTTTCTGGTGTTACATCGCCTACCACCAGGATGGCGGAGTGCTCGGGGCGATAGAACCGATCGAAAAACTGGAGCGAATACTCGTACTGGTTGGGCATGTCAACGATATCTTCAAAGAATCCAATCGTGGTATGCCCATAGGTGTGTTTGGTGAATGCGGTTGCGCGCATCTTTTCATGTCGCTGCATGTAGGGACTGGCGAAGTTCTTGGTGTATTCGCCTTTCACTGCACCTGCCTCTACCTTGAAATCCTGTATGGAATATTTGAGGTTCATGAACCGGTCTGCCTCAAGCTCGAACATTTTTTCAAGCATCTCGGCGTTGCCCGTCATGTGATACACGGTCCGGTCATTCGACGTGTTGGCATTTGCAGATGCGCCGATACTCTTGAGTACTTCATTGTACCGTTCCTTGGGGTACTTCTCAGTGCCGCGGAACATCATGTGCTCAAAGAAGTGCGCAAAGCCGGATTTACCGGGTTCTGTTTCGTCCCGCGAACCCGCGCGCACGATAATATAAAATGCTGCTATCCCAGGGCTCTCGTAGGGTACAGTTACCACCCTGAGTCCGTTGGGCATATCATGAACATGAATTGGATAGGGTAAGATTTTCTTTGGAGTATCCTGGTCGCCGGCACCCATCAACACGCCGCCAGCGAGCAACAACAGAGGAACAATTATCAACTTCATGGCTAACACAGGAAAAGGTGTGCTGCCCGAAGCTAGCAACTTAGTCCATAAATAAAAACAGGATTCCGGGGAATCCTGTTTGTGAATTTTGGAGGGAGTTGGTTCCCGAAGTTTTGTTAACGAATGTTAATAGGCCCGGTCGACAGTCCCGGAACCATATATCTTCTTCTGAACGTTTTTTGTATTTCCCTTGTGTTTGATGACACCGTTACCCTGAACCGCCGCGACCAGGTCATTGGTAACGTTAAGTTCGCAGTATCCCGGTCCGGTGACCTTCGCTTTCGCCGTTTCAGTACCGCATGCAAAGCCGTTAATACCTCCCGATCCGCTCACCAGCGCTTCGATGGAGTTGCCATAGCCGCGCAAGTGAATTTTTCCGGCGCCGCTAACTTCAGCCTTGATAACATCGCCTTTCAGGTCGAGGTCCATCATACCGGTACCGGAAACGCTAAGCGCGACATTTGATGTCGCCAGCGAATTCTGGCTGATGATTTTACCTCCACCGTTCACCTGGAGCTCCTTGATGTTCTTCATGCTCACCATCACTTTCATCGTGGGGTTGAGCTTGATGTCATCGATCTTTGCCCAGATGCTCTTGTTGGCATTGCTGGGTTTGCGTTCCACGTTGATCATGAGCACGCCATCCTCAACATGGATGTCTGTCAACTCATAAATTTCCGTGAGCGCTTCTACAACGACTTCCTGTTTGTTGGTCTGCTTGAGGTAGACCGTATAATTTGAATTCACATAAATGCTGTTGAATTCAGGAAGTTCAAGCGTCTTCTTGGTTACTTGCGCAACCGCACCCAGCGCCGCAAGCACAAATACCATGGTGCAGAAAAACCTGTTTTTCATAGTGGTTTCGTCAGTGTGTAGATTAAGCATTGAATTACGGACGACAACCACAAATTATGAAATGTGCCCAACGACGAATCGGCGCATTCACCGGAAAACCTACATGGCAAAGTGGATTTACACCGAAAATCTTACATGTCCTGTGAATCAGACCGTAAAGCAACCACAGGTCTGCTTTACGGTCGCTTCACGGTTTGCGCTTTCGGAAAATGGCCATAAAGATCACCACGCAAATAATGGCGCCGATGCAAATGACAAGCAGTACTTCCGGTGTAACGAGTTCTGTAGCGTGCATGAATTTCAGAAGCGATAGCGTAGCTGTAATTTAACATCATTTCGTCTATTGCCGGCAATTTTGTCCGGCCCCGATCCAATTTCATTTCGATCGGTGTACCGGGTGTGCGTAAACCGTGCCCACAAGGTTATGCGACCGAATGAATAGGATACAAGAAGGTAACTCCTTACACCCACGCCATAGTACGCAGGAAGAGAAAATGACAGCCACGCGTCGCGTTCGTGCGCATACTGCCTGTTATCATAATCGTCTGTGTCGAACAATGCATACCGCGCTGCAACGCGCAACTTACCTAGCTCCGCCACAACATCCTGCATGAGTGCCATCCCCTCTGTAGTGTGGTTGTTTGTCTGGTATGAACTGTATTGAAGCCGCGTCCTCAGCGTAAGCCCTGGCGCTGCTGTGATGGAAGTCCCTGCAAGTATGTTCCGCTTCAAAC
This sequence comes from Cyclobacteriaceae bacterium, assembly GCA_036563875.1. GTDB lineage: Bacteria > Bacteroidota > Bacteroidia > Cytophagales > Cyclobacteriaceae > ZC4RG29. The sequence continues at coordinate 8,130 of DATCLO010000044.1, read as the reverse complement.
CCGGTACAACCTCTACAAGGGGGTCGTCACCATAAACATTCCGAGCCTTGTTTTCTTCGCGAAACTGGAAATACCAGGAAGGTCCCGTGCGGCTGTTTCGTGCAAGTCGAATGAGCCATTCGTAGCCGTGTGAGGGCGCATAGACACGGTACCGGAGCCAGGGAAATGTAAACAGGTCGAAATATCCCGACAGATGAAGGTACTTCGTAAACCGATACTTCCATCCCCAATAGATTCCTCTTTCATTCTGGACTGAACTTCCTTCGCTCATTGCGTTCGCGTAAAATGCATGGTAGTCGCGGCTGTAGCTTCTGCACCCTAAAGCAACTTCAAGCTGCGGCGTGAGGCTGGACAAAACTCCTGCAACGGCAGCAGTCCCGCCTGTTGCGTTGACGGCAACTTCCGAGAAGAACGCGTGGTTGCGATAGTTGTAGTTCAGGAACATCGAACCTGAATGATTTACTGATCCCTTAAACGCAAATTGATTGTAGGGTCTCGGCTTTCGTTGCACCGGTATATCGAAAATGACTGAGTTCAAGACCAGGCCTGCATCGAGTCGTGTCGTCTTTCGATTGACAACAACCCCTGTGTTTATTTCGCGTATAGCAGCTCTGCCTTCAACTTCACTTTCGGTTCGGTGCAAACCCGATGCCCGCAACGCAGTTGCCAACTCACCACCTGTGCTATCACCTTCCACGGCAGCGTCCCGCGGGGCGTCTGAGTAAAAGGCAGTAATACGCATTTTTTTTCCGATCCGAATCGTTGTCGTCGCACCCCGTAGCGCACCGTTTTCGCTCGACGATGAAAACGGCAAGCTTCCGACGTTTGCCCGCCGCAATGTATTCACGGTCTCGCTGCCGCTCTTACCGAGTCCGAACAAACCTCCAAGCAAGAGACCCTGACCTGCCTGCACCTGGAAGTCTCCCACAACAAGGTTTTCGATGGCACCTTTGTTTTGCAGCTGGATGTGAAACGACAAATGGTCAAACCCCGGGCGCCATGGGGGATCAAAAACAAAGGGTTCCCCGGCATCCTTCTCCAGTGTGAGTCCCAGGCTGAAATCACCAGGACGACTTGAGCGGAATCGGATCTTGAATTGATCCGGACTACCAAGAAACGTATTGTCATCACCAGCCCTTCGCTGCAGTACCCGTCCGTAGGATCCCATGATATAGGCGTTTCGGTTTTCTGCGATGCGCTTGAGAACGGATCTATTTATTCGCGACTCTGGTTCATATACGCGGACGAAGGGGAGCAACCGCTCAATGGTGACCTCATCAAATCCTTCGACACTCTGCAGTTCGTACGGAGATAAAAACTCACCCAACGTTTCCCGATGCCTGATGAGTGCGTCAATCTGTTTCGTTGAAAGAAATCCCAGGAGGTAAAGCTCTTCTGTTGTCACACGGTTCAGATCATACGGTTCACTGAATATTTGAACGAGATTTTCATACAATGTCTCGTACGGGATGTCCATGTCGGGCATTCCTGCGATGTCATCGATCAGCTGCTGCAGGTGCGCCTCCTGTTGCGCACACAGCGGGAGCGTCACCAAGAAATGGGCGAAGAAAAGGAGCAGCGTTTTCATTTGAACTGGAGCGGATATGCCGCCGTAACGTGGTGACCTGTGCCGATGAACGCCGAATAGTCGATTGCGTAGTCCAGCCGGAGTCGTGACGAGCGAAACCCGACACCCGCAGAAAAGTGCTCCGGTACCAATCCGCATCCCACGCGGAATTGAAACCTCCCCAGTGGCCGGTATTCCAATGCCGCCTTCCACGAAGCATCATACTCCAGATCCTTTTCAACCTCAGTGACAACAAGTACCTGCTCACTTGGAGCAAGCGCTATTCCTGCAGTGAGCCGGGTGGGGAGGCGTTCGTCGTTATCGTGCGACACTCGGGGCTGGTTGGGATTGACCACGTAGGCACCGATTTTCATCCATGGCGTAAGCTCAGCGATCCCTCCGAGCGTCACGCCAGGTACCCACCGTGTCCCGAATCCGGTAACGTTGTACTGTATCAGACTCACGCTAAAGCCCAGCGCAGCGAGCCCCAGCTTGTGACCGTAACCCAATCGTAGAATTTGTTCACTGTAAAATTCATCCCCGAAGCGAAACAGGCCTGCAGACACGGCGCCCTGCAGGGCACGAAGGGATCCAGATACCGCCATGCGGTCGCTTCCGGGAAGGAGCGGCGTCATGGCATACCCGACGCCCACTATAGCATCGCTGATGTCTGAAAGCCCTGCCGGATTATTGAAGAGTGCCCATTCGTCGTCCAGGCACGACGACGCACAGGCCATCGCATGAGAACGCGCGCCCATGAGCGTAGACACACTCTGGGCTTCCGCAAAAAATACGCACAGCAGCCACGCCGCCGCACAAATCAGTTGCGCAGTCATAAGAGAGGGTCTTTGATGCTAAATTAAAAAATGAAACAATATTTCAGCGCATAGGGGGATATTTATTTTTAGTGTGAGTGTGAGTGTGAGAGTGGTAGTGAGTGGGAGAGTGAGTGTGAAAGTGAGCGTGCAGATGGGCACATGGTACGTCATCCTATGTGCTCTATGTGTACTCTATGTGCCCTATGTGGTTCAAAAAGACATGTTTTGAACCACATAGAACACATGAGGGATCACATAGGGCACATAGGGGGTGAGTGGTACATATGTGGTGGAAGGAACTAGAATTCCTTTTTCACATTGAAGAAGAACCCACTTTCGCCTTCTCCGTTAAAGGTATACTCAAAGCGCAGCACTACGTCGTAGGCCGTCACCAGGTCAAGGCCGGCGCCGGCGCCAACGAGCAGCTTGTTGGTCAGGCGGGAGTTGGCTTCGTAGTCGGGATAGTTCCACACGTAACCGAGGTCGGCATAGGATTTAGCATACAATGCGATGGGAAGGTGACGGAATTGTTCTACCGGTCCGCGACCCCAACGATAGGTGCGGGAAAAAATTTCTTTTTTAAACGTCGTCTTGTTAAGCAAGAACTGGGGTCCTTCAATCACGAAGACCTCATATCCCCGAAGGATCTCCTTTCGGAATCCAAGCACCCCCAATTGATTGTAAGGCTGCGTGTCCGGACTGCTCCAGTACGCGTATGAGTAATTCGACAGGTAAAACTTGTTGCCGACGGGAACGAATAGCGCGTAGGAACCGGCAAGCTCTGTTTTATCGACGTCAAATCCGAAACCCAGTTTTCGCGCGCTGAGCCACAGGTGGTATCCCGTGAGGGGATAGGCGATAACATCGCGGTGGTCGGACGAAAACTGGTATTCAAATGCCAGGAAGTCCTGATTCAGTCGCTCACCTCCCAGATAGTCAGGATTGAGGATATGAACGGAATCGTCTACCGTCGTCAGTCGATAGTCTACACTTAGGTAGTGTCTTTCATAAAAGGAATTTCTGAAAGTGTACGTCAACCCAAACGTGCGGCGTTCGCTGAGCAAGTGGCGACTACGATGAAAGACACGCCTGTGATCGAGTGTTTGGTACGCGAGGTTCTTCGACTCCTGGAATTCGAAATCGAAAATGAGACCGTGTTTTTGTTTCCGGTCGATGTACGGAATGGTGTATCGAAGAGCAAACACCCGGTTGAATCCAAACTGCATCGTTGCCGTGAGCGTTTCGTTGCGGCCTCTCACGTTGAACTGGTACAGTCGCAGTCCGTAGTTTACGCGTGTAAAATCGTGATCATAATTCTGCCACCATTCTGTGAAGTTGCGATCCGAGAGCTCGAAAATCGGTGAAGGAAATGTGTACCAACGTTCATCGACATCGACCAGCAGGTCGAGTGTGGTGTTGTCGACAGGAAGCTTCCGAATCCTGGCGACGTTGAACAAATGGGTGTTGAAGAGTTTCTTTTCGTCCAGACTGATGATGTCATCAATGCGTGAAAGGCTTACCGTATCACCCTCCTGCAAGCTCAGTTCTCGCAGAATAATGTGATCCCGCGTAAGTCGGTTTCCTACAATGAAAATGCGGTTAATGTGCAGGATCGTGTCCGGCTTTCTTTGTACGCTGTCCGGTAGAGGTAACCGTTTCAGGTCACGCCTTCCCTGTGCGGCCACTTCCGGCAACGACAAAAGCAATAATCCCACAAGGACGAACCATTTCATTCGGTCGTAATTAGGCGTCAGCAATGGCTCTCTTGCGATAGGAGCGCATTAAGATCCATATTCCCGCAAGCAGCAGCGGGATGCTCAGGATTTGACCCATGTTAATGGGCAACGTCTCTTCAAAGGCCACCTGAGGTTCTTTCAGGAATTCAATAACAAAACGCAAACCAAAGCATCCGATCAGAAAAATGCCCAGCAGCCGCCCTTGCGGCGTATGCTCGCGATACCGCCGCCATATCATGAAGAGTCCGATGAACAGCAATACATACCCTGCGGCCTCGTACAGTTGTGCAGGGTGGCGAGGTATCATGTACATGAAGACGACAGCCGAAAGACTGCCGTTGTCATTGGGTACAAGCCTGGGAAGAAACTCGGAGGTGACGTCGATATGTTCGCGGGCGACCTGGTACGCTGAAATGCGGTTGAGTGTCGTATTCGTTCCCATTGGATCACTGGCCGTACCACCAACAAAGTCTACCAACATTTTTACAGGAACGTATCCATTTTCGTTCAATGCTGAATCAACGCCGACATAGGCGACATGTTGTACACGCCCCGACTGTTCCAGCGATTCTGTGACGCCACGGGCGAATACAATGCCGGAGCTGTTGTGTGTCGGCTTCCCGATGATTTCGGAATTAAAGAAGTTTCCCACGCGGATGAGGGCGCCGGTCATGGCCACCAGTATCACAATACGATCCACAACCTGAAGGTAACTCTGCCCCGGTTTCTTTTTTCTGGCATACAACCAAAGCGCAATCAGTATTGCGATAGCGGCACCATGACTCGCAAGTCCTCCTTCCCACACCTTTAAAATGCGAACGGGGTCGCTCAGGTAGAGTTCGGGTTCATAAAACAGCACGTGCCCCAGACGCGCGCCGACAATGGTTGCCACTACCATGTATACGGTAAGGACATCAACGTCGCTTTCAGGTTTTCCTTCCTTACGGTATATGTAATAAAGTATCTGTTGGCTGATTACAAAGCCCAGGGCGAATAGCAATCCATACCATCGCAGCGTAATTTCGCTTTGGCCAAGTGTTATTGAAAAGATCTCCGGATCACCGTTCCAGATCAGATAAACGGGTACTGTCATAATTCAAAAGTATGAATAATTCAAGGTTCGTGTGGCCTTCAGCTCAGAGCGCCTCGAGTTCTTCGCGAAAACCGCTTGACAAGATCGGGAACCGGCACCAGGTGCGGGGATCGACGTTCATGTCGTCCAGATGGAATGAGGGCGCGAAGCGTTCCCGTTTCCATTGATTGATGGCCCACAGTCTGAAAAATTTCCTGATGTAGCCCTTGAGCTGATCGTGATCGTATTGGCCCTTCATTGCCTCAAACACCTCTCTGGGGGCTTTACGATCCCGAATCGCCAGCGCCTCTATATGCGCCAGCACGGTGTAGGGCATAAGGTCACCCTCGTCGGTCTGGTTTCGCTCGGGAGGACGCAACTCCGCGGTGGGCTCAAGGCTATTGATGCGTCGGAGGCCGGTATGGCCGAGGTGCGATTCAGCCCACTTCAGCCATTGCAGAAGAAAAACTTTCGATAGACCGGCAATCGGCGCGAGACTTCCACTCGTATCGCCATCCATCGTTGCGTATCCGACATCGCCTTCACTGCGGTTCGACGTTGTAAGGAGAATCGCGCCCCTGACGTTGGCGAGCAACCAAACTACGGGTGAACGTGCTCGTGCCTGAATGTTTTGTAAGGCGATGTCATCGCTTTGCCAGGTGAGGCTGCGTCCCAGGGCAGCTTCAACTTTTGCCCGATAACTTTGTACTTCGTCGTCGATACTCCAATGGTGAAACTGCGCGCCTATCGATTGTGCAAGTTCGCGTGCCGCCTCGAAGGTCTGGGCCGACGAAAACCTTGTCGCCTGGTACACACATGTGAGAAGGGCACCGACTGCCTTTCGCCAGTCGCCTTGCACTGCCTTTTCATCCAAACCCAGCACTGAGCAGAACTTATTCCATCCCAGTTCGGATGAAGCACGCTTCACCATTTCTGCCACGGCAATGGCACAGGTTCCAGAGTCTGCGCCGCCACTGAGGGATACAACGAAACCGCGCGCGCGGCTCTTGCGCAGATAGTCGAACAGTCCGAGGGAAATAGCCTGAGCCAGTTCTTCATTCCGTTCCTTAATGTCGTTGAGTTTGGGTTGGCCCGAGGGCGCACCTTGTTTGAAGTCGATATCGCAGTAGAGCGTTTGAAAAGAGCGGAAGGAGAGTCTGCGGTTTTGACCGATCAGTTCTCCTTTGTACGCAATGATAATATCGCCGTCATAAATCATCCTTCCGGCTTCATTACCGAGATGATTCGCGAAGACATAAGCGCATTGAAAGAGTCGCGAACCATCGAGAACGACCGTCGCTTCACGTTCCTGACTCTTGCCCATCGCAAAGTGACTTGCGCTTGGGTTGAGAATAAGGTCAATTCCCTGAGCAGCGAGCGCATAGCCAGGACGGTTGTTGACGTGCCACCCATCCTCACAGATTTCAAATCCGATGCGGATACCGTGGAGGTCATATCGTACATCGCCTACGGGAATGGAAAGTCCGTCGCGTTGCAACGAAATTTGTTTACCTGCAGGCCAGGGATTGAACCATCGGGGTTCATAGTGTACACCATCACGTGCCAGAAACTGTTTGCAGGTTATGCCGACGATGGATGTATCATGGATAAGACATGCGCCGTTGTACGTGATGCCATCGATTCTTACAGGCAAACCGACAGCCACTGTTATTCCATCGCAATGGGTACGAATCAACTGAAGTTGTTGCCAGGCTTTTGCTGACACCCATTCGCTCAGGAACATATCCTCGCAGCCGTAACCCGTGATACATAGTTCGGGTAGGCAAAGGATGTCGACGCGATTCTCCTTAGCTTCCTGAATGGCAGCGATGATGTTTTGCGCGTTATTGGTCCAGTCGAGTGGGATTTGATTAACTGTACCGCCGGCGATTCTTAGCATTGAGGGCCTCCTGATGTCATTCTGTTTCGGTCAGGATGCCGAGCGCATTGCAGGCCTTGAAGGCTGCATCCTGTTCAGCCTTCTTCTTGCTGTTGCCGAAGCCGGTACCCATGGGCTCGCCGTTAACGGATACTTGCGCCGTAAACTCCTTGTGGTTCTTTCCTTTCTTAATAGAGATGATTTCGAAGCGTATTTCTTTTCCTTCGCGTTGTGCCCACTCGATAATTTTGCTTTTGTAGTTCGAGTTTGCCTTGACTAGCGCGTCAAGGTCGTGGTACGGGTTAATGAGTTTATCTACTACGAATTTCTTACAACGCAAATACCCCTTATCGAGGTAGATGGCGCCGACGATGGCTTCCAGGGTGTTGCCGAGGATTACTTGCTGGAGGTGGGCGTTCTTCTTGTCGTATTGAACGATGTTGGCGATGCCGATTTTCCTCGCGAGCATGTTAAGCGACTCGCGGTTTACCAACCGTGAGCGAATCTCCGTAAGGAACCCTTCATTCTTATAGGGAAACTTTTTGAACAGGTAGTCCGCGACGGCGGCACCGAGAATGGCATCTCCTAGGTATTCCAGGCGTTCATTGGATTCCTTGAACCCGTTCCCGCCTTCCTGGGCAATGGAACTGTGAATGGTTGCAAGCCGGTATAGCTCGATGTTGGAAGGCGATATACCGGCTATGTTTTGCATAGCCGTAATCAGCTTTTGATCATCATTCTTCCTTTTACCCTTCGGGATCGATAAAATTTTCCAGACCAAGCAGCAGCCTTTCTAAAACCGAACCAATTTGAACTCTAATTTAAGCATTCCGGCATACTTCTGTCAATGCGCCGGTATTAGCTCGCTTTTTTGAAGAGTATGGAGAAATTATGCCCGCCGAATCCAAATGTGTTGCTCAGGGCTATGTTGACTTCCTGTTCCTGCGCCTTGTTGAAGGTTAGATTAAGGCGGGGGTCGAGGTCGGGGTCTGCGGTAAAGTGATTGATCGTAGGGGGTACGATGTGCTCGTTTATCGCCATCAGGCACGCAATGCTTT
>DATCLO010000043.1:0-9814 GCA_036563875.1 Cyclobacteriaceae bacterium | reverse complement strand
GGGACCGGCACCGATAACCACGAGGTCGTATTTGTCCATAGGCAGGTTAGTGTTTGGGTCGGAAAAACGACCTTACTAAAATCGGCATTTTAGCGGCGAATTCAATCATGCGAGGTGCCGTCCTTTTCGTTACTCTTTATTGAAATGTTACATTTGTCCGGTATTTTCTCATTACGCGCTAAATCCGCTCCTCCGTCATGGAACTCCTGCTTGAACTCGACCGCGAAGCATTTCTCTTCCTGAACCGCCTGAATACGCCGTGGCTGGATGCGGTGATGCCCTGGATCACACGTACAGAGTCGTGGATACCCCTTTACATCTTCCTCATTTACCTGGTCATCAAAGATTACCGCAAGAACAGTTGGGCTGTACTGTTAGGGGTTACACTAACGATCGTGTTCGCCGATCAGGTTACAGGCAACCTCATGAAGCCATATTTCGAGAGACTGCGTCCCTCCCATGACCCATCCCTCGGCGGACTCGTTCACATCGTTGATGGGTACCGCGGCGGGTTGTACGGTTTCGCAAGTGGCCATGCCGCCAACACGTTTGGCGTTGCTACTTTCGTCGTTACCATCCTATCAGGCTATCGCTGGATCCGGTGGCTGTTTCTCTGGGCAGTACTGATGACGTATTCAAGAATTTATCTCGGTGTACACTACCCGGGTGATATTATTGTCGGCGCGCTGGTAGGGATCATCGGTGCGTTGATCATGCTAGCCGTCACGTTGTACCTGCTCAGGCGATTCGGACGGCGGGAAGTCAGCCATTGACTTGCATAATACGGCGCACGTATTTTCCCAGGATATCGAATTCAAGATTGACACTATCTCCAACCTTCTTTGTGCCGAGCGTGGTATGCTCGAAAGTATAGGGAATGATGGAGACAACGAAAGCGCCGTCACGGGATTGGTAACACGTGAGGCTAATGCCATCAACGCATATAGAGCCCTTTTCAACCGTTATGTTACCCGACGAAGGATCGTATTCAAATCCAAACAACCAACTCCCGTTTTCTTCCGTGATGCTGGAAATGCGTCCGACCTGGTCGACATGACCCTGAACGATGTGCCCATCGAACCTGCCATCAGCTTTCATGCTGCGCTCCAGGTTGACCTTGTCGCCAACACGCAGCGACCCTAATGTCGTTCGCGAAAGCGTTTCCTTCACAATGGTTACCCAATGTGTATCCCCTTCCGTTCGTACCACGGTAAGACACGCTCCGTTGTGACATACGCTTTGATCTATCTTGAGTTCACGGCCAATGGGGCTCTCCACAGCCAGGTCAATGTTACTCCCGCTGGCGTTCACAGCACGAACGGTTCCCATCGCTTCAACTATCCCGGTAAACATGGCGGCAAAATACAGTGGATTCAGAACATTCAAAATTTGGTTTATAACATAAACTAGTTTACATTGGATCATATATTATGCTCCCGCGTTATGGAACACATTGAAAAACAGATGACTGCACAGGAAAGCCTCGAGTTAATCACCGCCATGATTCGTGAGGCAAAAACGGGTATCCGGCAGAAAAGCTTCTATTTCCTGCTGTGGGGCTGGGTAGTTGTGCTGGCTTATCTCGGCGGTTACGTGTTGCTGAGCGTGGGGTACGACAAGCCCTACCTGACCTGGCTGATCACATTCCCCGCAATGATCATCTCGTTCTTTTATGGATCCCGGGTTCAGAAAAAATCAGGTCCCGCGACGAGGCTGGAGACCATCATGATGTGGGCATGGGTGGCGTTCGTCATCACCATTCTCATCTTCATCGCATTTGGACGAGAAGTCAATTATCACCTCAACGCGTTGATCCTTATCGCGAGCGCGTTGCCTACGTTCATCTCCGGAATTGTGTTGCGCTTCCGCCCGATGATTCTCGGCGCTGTTGTCTTCTGGATTGCAGGCATTGTGTGCTTCCTGATTACATACGACTGGCAGTTGTTGGTGGGCGCGGTAGCGGTAGCGTTGGGATACCTCGTCCCGGGATATCTCTTGAAGCGAGACGAAGGATTATGACGATGTTCAAGGATCTGGATCCTGTCCTGCATTCACAATTGCGTCTGGCTGTCATGTCGCTCCTCATCACCGAAAAGACAGCTTCGTTCGTTTTTCTCAAAGAAAAGACGAGAAGTACAGCCGGTAATCTGAGCGTTCAGCTGGAAAAGCTCGCTGAAGCCGGGTACATAGCAATCGAGAAATCCTTCAAAGGAAAAAAGCCTCTTACAACGGCGACAATTACGAAAACGGGCATTCGCGCCTTTGAGGAATATGTTGAACGCCTGCGGCAATATATCGATCGACAGTGAACGAATTACTAACCTAACAATTTAACCCAACCTCAAAACCATGAAAAAGCTGATCACCCCCCTGCTCGCTGCCTGCCTCTTAGGCTTTGTCAGCGCCAACGCACAAGCCCCCGATTTCTCCGCTCAGTGCAAGGAACGTTTACAGAAACTGGAAGCGCTTGCCGGTAAATGGAAAGGAAGCGGGACTGTGACTATGGGACCGGGGCGCACAGAAACCTTCAACCAAACCGAAGACGTTCAGTTCAGGCTGGACGGAACCATCCTTCAGATTGAAGGCGTGGGGAAACGAGGAGATGATGTCGTCTTCAATGCCCTGGCTGTCATCAACTATGATGTTATGAAAGGCGATTATGCCATGAAATCGTACCTCCGCGACGGACGCTCAACCGATGCATGGTTCAAGGTTGTAGAAGACAATGCCTTCTCGTGGGGATACAGTCTTCCGAACAATTCGGGACAAATACGGTACATGATAACATTGAAGGAAGCGGGAAAGGTGTGGACCGAAATTGGTGAATTCTCGTCGGATGGCACCAACTGGAACAAAATGTTCGAGATGAACCTTAACAAGGAATTGTAATATTCCTGTTTGTCCTATATTCGTCCATGGAGTTTGGAAAAGTCGATGCAACGGAATTTGACAGTATAGATTTCACACTGCCACCTGATGATGTTGAAACGCAACGCGTGCTCGCGAAAGCGAAAGGACAAGGCACCGTAAAAGTATACACCGGATGCGCCAAGTGGGGCCGAAAAGAATGGATAGGCCGGATATACCCGGAGGGAACGAAGGAAGACAACTTTCTCAATCTCTACGCACAGCACTTCAATTGCGTGGAGTTAAACGCCACTTTCTATAAGCTGCCCTCCGTTCGCCAGGTGGAAGCCTGGAAGGCTATGGTGCGGCCGGGTTTCCTGTTCTGTCCAAAATTCAACGACAAGATCACGCATAAGAAACGACTTAAGGATGCGGATGAATTAACACAGGTATTTCTTAAGGGAATTGCAGCGTTTGGAGAAAATCTGGGCCCCGTTTTTCTCCAAACACCACCAAATTTCGCTACAAAGAATTTCGACGTTCTGCGCCAATATCTGGAATCTCTTCCCGGGAGTCTCGACATCTTTGTTGAATTGCGTCACCCCGGATGGTTCTCAGACGCGGAACTGAAGCGGAAGGTTTTTGATCTCTTCGAACAGCGTGGCGTTGGTGCTGTAATTACGGACGCAGCGGGCCGGCGCGATTGCGTACATATGCGTCTCACCACACCAAGTGCATTCATTCGGTTTGTTGGTAACAGCCTCCACCCTACCGATTATACGCGGTGCGATGATTGGGTGCGGCGCATAGGCCAATGGGTAGAACAAGGTCTGCAGCGAGTGTTCTTCCTCATGCATCAACAAGAGGAGGTCTACTCACCCGAGCTATGCCGCTATTTTATCAGAAAAGTAAACGAATCAGGCTTTGCATCACTTCCCGAGCCGAAGTTCGCAAACGAAAGTTGAAACCTGCGAATCGATGTCGTTCTTGCCTCTGCCTCTGCAACCACTCTATTCCTCAATCGCTTCAATCAACCTCCTAACCACAAGATTCCCGACGTTCCGTCCCTGCTCTACACCCAATTCGCACGCGTCGCGATAGTGGATGCCGCCGTACAGGCGTGAGATGGCGGCTTCATTTGATGCCTGATAGAATGAGTCAAACTTGCGTTCGGGAAGCCCGAAATAAACTTCCGTATCGTCCACGAAACTGAATCCATCGCCAAAGAAATGGGTGAGCACCACAGCCGCGGAGGCCGACGCAACGCTGTGACCACTCGTGTATTCCGGGAAAGGTGGCGTTTGCAGCAACGGACGCCAGTCGGGATCGATGTGTCTGTTGATAACGGTCTCGGGTCGAACCCGGTTGCTGTTGTACTTCTCCTGCCAGCAGCTGATGAATGCATCGTGCAACGTCATGGCAACGATTGTATGCACGAACACTGCTGAGTCGAGCGGAAGTTCTGCATTAATACTCGCTATGCCCGCGATGCCCATCCAGTGTCCACCAGGAGAAATCTTTTTTAGTCCTATAGCCATGTGCCCGGAGAACCTGACAGCAAAGGGGTTGCAATCCCAAAAGCTGGCGATGAGTTTTTGCTCTTCCGTGAGGTTCTTGCCCGTTTCGTATACTTCCATCGCCTGCCGGAAGAACGAACTGGTGGTATCCATGCTGTACTCTGTAGGCGGCGGAGGCGCAAACTGTTCAGCCGATTCGAGAAAGAACGGCCTAACCGTTGCCCACTGCGGTTCTACCGCTTCCATGAAGACAGGCGGCGTGGGGTACCAGTACTGCTCCCCTTTCAGCGGTGTGTAACGGGTGTACGTACTGAGCTTGCCGTAGCCATCTTTGCTGGCATAGGCGAGCACCTGGTCAGCAACCTCGACAGCAAACTTTACATTCTGCGCGATCTGGCGGTCCGTTAGGCCATATGCCTCCCGGTGTTCCTTTATGAGGTTGGCCTGATGCTCGCTCAGCATTCGCCCTGATGGCATAATCCTTCTGCCCACTTCCAGCATGGCATACTGCGCGGCGAAGGCTTGCGCGAAGGACTTTGGCTTTTTCACCAACGTGAATTGAGGATTCTCATGCAACCTGGGAAGAATGTCGGGTAAACGATCCTCCGCCATAAGCAATGCGGTGTAGGCACCCATCAGGGAATATGCGTAGAAGCGTGCCGCTGCGGGCGGATTAGTTCCGTCGTGCAGCATTACCTCCGAAAGATGAAATACGTTTTCCCGGAGCTTTGCAGTCGCATCCCGCTGTGCCTGTCCGAAAGTACTCCCAACCGTGATCGCCAGGATCAGGCATAGAGTCATTGCGCTAGTTCTCATGCAATTTGTATGTTTCGATGCCTACGTTGTTTATTCCGATCAGCAGGTGGGGGTCATTTCCTACTTTGATTGTTGCCATTGACTTCACATCGCCGGTCGTTACCAGGCCCGAATCGGCCTGACCGACATAAGTGAAATTCCCTTTGCCGTCATTTTTGAAGAGCTGACCAAAGTTTGCATCGATCACACCCATCCTTATCCGGATGGCACTCTGATTTCCTCCCGCCACAAGATCCTGATGTCCATCTCCGTCGACGTCCACAAGGGCGAATGCATTAACAGGCGAGAATTGTATCTCGCGAGGAAGGTCGCGAATAACAAACTTCCCATCGCGGTTCTCAAGGTATGTAGTCTCCAGCCTGTTCACCTGAAGACGCTGCGCATTCTTCAAATCGCTTTTGGAGAAAATGTCTTCCAGGCGCGCGTTTGCATACGATGCATAATCGGTGAACTTGGACCTGAGGCTTCGTATCTGATCGAGCAACTCATCACGGCTCGCAAAGGGATAGGGCGTTCCGTGGATGTAGTATGTGAGGATTGGATCTATTGAGCCATTCTTGTCAAAGTCCTTGTAGACCAACTCAACCGGTTCCTTATCGCTTGCGCGAAGCTGAGTGTTCAATCCGAGGTTACCGATGATCAGGTCCTGGTCGCCATCGTTGTCAAAGTCACCATGCACGATCCTGGACCAAAACCCTTTCAGAGGCCGGTCAAAGTAACGGCTGGTCGCCTGTTCCAGTGTCTTTCCGTTGCGATTGATAAACACTTCAATGGCCATGAATTCGCCGGCAAGCACGAGGTCTGGCCATCCGTCATTGTTGACGTCTATCCACTTGGCATCCGTTACCATCCCGATCTTTTCCAGCTTTGGCGCGATGGTCGCTGTGGCGCGCGTAAACGATCCGTCGCCGTTATTCACAAACAGAAAACTTTCCGGCGTAACAGGATAGCTGCCCGGAATCACGCGTCCGCCAAGAAAAATATCCTGATCACCATCTTTGTCGAAATCAGCAACGGCCACGCACGACTTGCTCACCGTTGCGGCAGGCAAACCATCCGGCTTGTAGGTGAAGTTTCCTTTTCCATCATTAATAAACAGGCGGTCTTGCAGCGCAGGGTCATTCTCCTTGTAATTGTTGTAGCCTCCGCTCACAACATACAGATCAAGGTCGTTGTCGTTGTCAACGTCAACAAACTTCGCATCCGCATCCGTGAATTTCCTGCCGTCATATGCCTGAAAGAATTGCTTGGATTCGGTAAATGAACCGTTCGGTGTCTGGAAATAAAGCCTTCCGGGATTATCCTGCGCACCCCCTACGTATACATCCTCCAGGCCATCACCGTTGACGTCGCCGGTAGCCATCACAGGGCCGCAGTTCGTAAGCATCGTAAGCAACAAAGGTTGGCGCTTGAAATCATTGAACCCATATTCGGTATGCGTGTAGGGTATCTTGGTATCCACCCTGGTCAGCAGTGGATCAGACTTGGGGAGATGGTTTATTGCCCGCGTACCAGACGGCACATCCGGTTGAACGAGGGTAATGAGTTGTCCGGATTGTACCAAGCGCTCGACGGTACGTGCACCGTTGGGCCAGATGACCACCACTGAGTCGGCACTCCTATGGGATCCGAGTCCAACGTGGATTCGCTCAGTTACGCACGACTGGAACCCGCGGGTATGCATTTTCTCGAAGTATTGAACCTGGCCGCCAGTGTATACCATGATCTTACTCCCGATCGCCTGGGTGTTGCCGCCCTTTCCTTTCAGAAGAATCGCGAGGTAGTTTCGATCATGGTATCGCTGATTCGATTCATTGCGGTAAACTGACGCGTACTCGTTTTGATTGTTGATCACCAGGTCAATATCACCATCATTATCGAAGTCAGCATACGCGCTTCCGCTGGAAAAATTCTTTTCTGTAAAACCCCAATCATCGCTTTTATTAGAGAACGTCAGGTCGCCGTTGTTCTTGAAGATGTAGTTTTGAAGTGGCGTCGACGTCATTGTAGTTACAAGCTTGAAGGTATCGGCCTTCTGCTGTGACTTCGCCATTTCGAAATAGTAGTCACCTTTAAACTTGAGGAAGTCGCGATTTGTGTAATCGCGGTAATATCCATTCGCGACAAACAAATCCTTCCATCCGTCGTTGTCGAAATCAACAAACAGGGGAGCCCAACTCCAGTCGGTATTTGAAATGCCGGCATACTGACCGATTTCACTGTACGTCCCGTTGCGGTTGTTCAGGTGCAGCATGTTCCGCATGTTCTGGAAATAAAAACCATTGAGCACCATGAGCGCATAGTGCTCATAGTTTTCCGGACCGTACAGTAACTTCTGACGTTCGTTATCCTCGGGCAGCATGTCCAGGGTGTAGATGTCCACCCAGCCATCGTTGTTTATGTCGCTCACATCGCAGCCCATGGAGAAATAAGAGATGTGCTGCATGTATTGCGTCATTCTATCGGTAAAGGTGCCGTTACGATTGTTTATGTAGAGATAGTCAGGTTCGACATAGTCGTTGGACACATAGATATCGAGCCATCCATCCTGGTTGACGTCGGCGACCGTTACACCGAGCCCGAATCCCAACGGGTTGCCCTTGATGCCTGCAGCTTCCGACACATCCACAAAACGCCCATTGTCATTGCGGAACAGCTTATCACCCGCATAGGGATCACGTTTCTTCTTGGCACTGGCGAACTCGAATTCGTTGATCACCGTCACGTTGTGATTCAGGAGATACATATCGAGATCGCCATCGCCATCGAAATCAAAAAACGACGCATGCGTAGAATGCCCAGGATCATCGAGGCCGAATTCGGCCGCGCGTTCAGTGAACGTGAGATCCCCGTTATTGATGAAAAGTTTGTTTCGTCGTTTTTCCGGATCCCCTTTACCCGAGTGACAAACGTAGATATCTACATAACCATCGCCGTTAACGTCAGCCATGGTAACGCCCGTCTTCCACCCCGTATCGCAGCTTACGCCAGCCTGTGCGGTAATGTCCCTGAACTTGAAGTTGCCTTCATTGAGGTAGAGAACATTGGGCCGCATGTTGGCCGTGAAGTAAATGTCGTCAAGGCCATCATTGTTAATATCGCCTACGGCTACTCCACCGCCATTGTAGAAGTATTCATAGGTGAGCACGTTGGCGGTGGGTGATTCATCCAGTATATTCTTGAAAGTAATACCTGTTTCGGTCGCCGGTAGCTTCGTAAATAGCGCAGCCTCCTGCGCATGTAGGCCGGTGACGGTCAGGATCAGGATCCACACGCCCGATCGGAGGGTTGTGATCTGCATGTTGCAAAAGGGGTTGCTCGTAGAAATTTCGCCATAATCAAACGTTCTAACAAGCCCTTTAGCAACAATTGCAGCGTCGCTGACACCACATCCTGTGTGTGTAATTGGTATTACACACATGTCGATATGTCCGTCCGAAAAGACCGTTTGTAAATTGATATAAATCGCGTTATTTGTGTGATTCCCCTACCTCGCTTATGCGTACCTCCGGATGGCTCCCTCTACTTGTTCTCCTGGTGTTCTCATGTGCCCGTAAGAAGACTGAACTCGCCTGGGAAGTGAACTTCCCCGTCATTGGGTCATTGTCATCGCCCAGGGCGGCCGACCTGAATGGCGATGGCGTCCTGGATATTGTCTTGGGCGCAGGACGCAATGAGTACCAGCATTCAACGCAGGGTGTTCTCGCTCTTGACGGTGCGACCGGCGCGGTGCTGTGGGAACAGGAGGCTGACGATCAGGTCTACGGTTCGCCAACCTTTTACGACATAAATTCAGATGGCACTCCCGATGTCTTCATTGGCGGCCGGTCTCCATACTTGAGAGCCCTTGACGGCAAGACGGGCAAAGTGATCTGGGCGTATAACCATGAACAATACGCGGACCATCCTGTTTTGAGGTACGCGCGATTCAGCTTTCAGAACAGTGTGCTTGTTCCCGATCAGAATGGCGATGGAATTGATGACCTCTTTATTGTCAACGGGGGTAATCCGAAAGCGCCACCCTATGATGAAAGTGATCGCTATCCCGGAGTTTTGATGGTATTCGATGCGCGTACCGGAACGATACTCGCAGCCGACACAGTTCCCGATGGGAAGGAGTCGTACATGGCTCCCCTGTGTTTCCGCCAGCCTGGTGCGACGGATTATACCATCGTGTTTGGAACAGGAGGTGAAACGATCGACGGTCGACTTTACGTCACAACACTTTCCGATCTGATGAAGAGCAACGTCTCATCGGCCAAAGCAGTTGTCATGGAAACAGGACATGGTTTTATTGCGCCTCCCGTAGCTGTTGATATAACCGGTGATGGATTTCTGGATATTATCGCGATCTCGCATGCAAGTACCGTCACTGCCATCGACGGTAAGACGCTGCAACACGTGTGGCAGCAGAAGATTGAAGGCACGGAATGCAGCAACAGTTTTGCGATTGGCTATTTTGCCGGTAATGACGACACGCCCGACCTGTTCACATTTGTCAGCAAAGGTGAATGGCCTAACAACACGGGCACCATTGAGGTGATGCTCAATGGAAAGAACGGCGAAATCGCCTACAGGGCGGAGATGGGATGTACAGGTTTTTCCTCACCTGTTGTTTATGATCTCAACAAGGA
>DATCLO010000042.1:0-8589 GCA_036563875.1 Cyclobacteriaceae bacterium | reverse complement strand
ATGTCACCAACAGAAAGGCAAGGTCCCAGTCTGGAAAACTTATGTGGGAGCGTGGGCTGTCCGTGTTTGTAGTCCACAAAATCGCGCTCTGGTTGAATCAGTCCTGGCGCCGGTGACCCCACGGTAAAGAGTGGGGTTGGACGGGGGGCAGGTTGATATCTATTCTTTGCGTTTTTGTGATCGGCAGTAATGATCTTATTGACTTCGACAGGACCGATAACTTCCTTCAAGCCATTCGGCCATACGATGACGACGGAGTCTATGCTTCTCGCCGTGCCGAGTCCGAAATGCATGATCGGCTCAACACTCGAAAGATAACCGCGTTGAATGTATTGCTCCCCGTAGCAGGATTGACCATTGGCATGTACCCACACCTTTGAACCAATACCGTGTGGGTTGCCTGACGGTCCATTGAATTGTATACGGAGGAAAGCAGCTCCTTTCCCGGCGGAAGGATTGATTGTGTTCTCGTAAATACGCGCCGGTTCATTGAGGTTGTTCGTGATGAGATCGAGGTCACCATCGTTGTCAAGGTCTGCGTATGCCGCACCGGTTGCATATGATGGTTTGTCAAGTCCCCACTTTGCGGATACGTTTTCGAATTGAAAGTTGCCCTTGTTGTGAAAGAGGAAGTCTGGTTTAAACACGCCCGTCAGGTCGCGGATAGCCTTAATGGCGTTTTTCTTTTTAAGTTCGTCTGTTCCGAACATGGAAGCGTCTTTGCTGTATGAGACGAAGTCCATGTTCGTGACATCTTTGGGATAACCGTTTGTGATAAAGATGTCGCGGAGTCCGTCGTTGTCAAAATCGGCCAGCAACGTGGCCCAGCTCCAGTCGGTAGCGTAGATTCCACTCTGGTAGCCAATGTCGCTGAATGTGAAGTTGCCGTTGTTTCGTTGCAGCACGTTGCGTATGTACTGCGGCTGATAGTTCATCGCGAGGCTTTTCATGAATCGGTCATAACCTGTTCCAGAGAACATCGTCTTCTGACGGAGGTTATCATCCGGCATCATGTCGAGCACGACAAGATCGTTGAATCCGTCGTTGTTAAGGTCGGCCATATCTGCTCCCATCCCATTAAATTCCTGGTGGTTCATGTAGGCGCTGATTTCGTCGCGGAATGTTCCGTCGCGCTGATTGATATACAAATGATCGGATGAGAGGAAGTCGTTCGCGCAGTAGACATCGGGCCATCCGTCGTCGTTGAAATCATTAACGACGATACCGAGGCCCCACCCTTCCGCAAGAATTCCAGCTTCAGCCGATACATCGGTGAATCTGATCAATCCACCTTCCCGGGTTTCATTGCGGTATAGTTTGTCTACGCTCTTGCCGGTTCCGTCTGTGTGTTGACCGATCGGCGCGTTGCGTGTATAGTTTTCTATGGCGTTTGTGAGAAGGTACAGATCGAGATCGCCATCCAGGTCATAATCAAAGAACGCTGCTTGTGTAGAGTAGCTTGAGTCGGCAACTCCAAGTTCATGTGCACGGTTTTCAAATCGGGGAATTCCATTTTCATCAGCACCGAGATTGATGAAGAACATGTCGGGCACCCGCTTGTCGGGGTCATGGTGGATCGTTGCCACATATACATCCATCCAACCATCTTCATTGATATCCACCACCGAAACTCCGGTGCACCAATAGTCCGTGCGAATGCCAGCTTCATCCGTAATGTCTTTGAATACCAGGTTGCCCTGGTTGAGGTACAATTTGCTGCTCGTGAGATTGCCGGCGAAAAAGAGGTCCGTGAGACCGTCGTTGTTGAAATCGGCTGCGCCGACGCCGGCGCCGTTGTAAATGTATTCGAACGTCAACGCATTAAGGGTATCGCTTTCATCGATAATGTTCGCGAAGTGTACACCAGATTTATCAGGCGAGACCAGACGGAACACAGTGCTATTTTCGCGGCACGAAGCGAGTACCAGTAAGAGGGCGACGAAAGTAAGCCGCAGGTGAATGAAATTGCGAATACCCATAGCGTCGTCAAGTAAGTTACCCATTTCTATTAAATAAGTAATCCCGGGCTTGGGGCCCGGGATTACGTGGTTCAGGTTGACCTAGTAGCCGGGGTTTTGGTGGCTTTGGTCTATATAAGGATTGGCATCAAGTTCCACAATAGGAATCGGCAGCAGTTCATATTTGGGTGCGTAATAGGAGATAGGCTCCGTATCAAGCTTGCCCGCTTTGCGCCAGCGCAGAATATCCGTGTTGCGTTGTTCCTCGCCTGCCAGCTCTACCATCCGTTCGTGGATGATTGCCCTCATGATTTCCTCCTTGGAACCGGTAGGATAATCTGCTGTCGGGTACTCCGGCATGCTCACGCTTGGCCGATTTCTTGTCTTGTTAAGATACTCGACGGCCTTTGCTGGTGTACCGACTTCATTTTCGGCTTCAGCAAGCAGCAGATAAATGTCTGCATAGCGGATCATGCGGTAGTTGATCCCGATCTGGTCGTAGTAACCACCCGGATCCAGCTTGTACATCACGGAGTACTTCTTCCAGCTGATCTTTTGTTCAACTCCTTTGTAGATCGACGTGTTTCCGCGTTGTGCTTCATCGGTCAATTCAACTGGATCATCCGGGTCGCCGTACATGTCACCCGTAAAATAGAAGTTGAAATTCAGACGAGGGTCTCCATCTTCAAACTCGGCAAGAAGCTTGTCAGAGGGAATTAGGTTTCGCCATCCGACTGCAGAGTATTCCTGCGAACGAATCCACGACTCATTCGGACCGTAGTCGTTACCATCGCCGTCCCAGCTGTAGTTACCAGCTGAAGTGTAGGAGATCTCCCATATCGACTCCTTGTTGTACTCCGCTTCTTCAGTGAAGTTGTCAAAGTATTCATCCATGAGGGGGTTGCCACCGGAGACGGATTCACCGTAGGTGACCACGGCTTCCAGGAGCGGCTTGGCCTCAGCATACTGACCATCAAACATGTAGAGTTTGCCCAACATGGCCTGTGCTGCAATTTTCGTTGCCCTGCCGAGGTCATTTCCGGAGTAGCTCTCCGGCAGACTGTTGATCGCGTCGGTGAAGTCCTGAACGATCAGAGCCTTTACCTCTGCCTTGGGAGAGCGCGGTTTAGCGCCGTCAAGCGTGGTAGCGAACTCATTCATGATGGGCACATCGCCCCATAGGGTATACAGTTGATAGTACGCCCATCCGCGGAGGAACTTAGCTTCACCAATGTAGCGGCTTCTGAGCGCTTCGTTGGTGAATTCAGCGTCCGGTGCTAGCTGGATAACCGCGTTT
Source organism: Cyclobacteriaceae bacterium (assembly GCA_036563875.1). Taxonomy (GTDB): domain Bacteria; phylum Bacteroidota; class Bacteroidia; order Cytophagales; family Cyclobacteriaceae; genus ZC4RG29. The sequence goes on along the minus strand of DATCLO010000042.1, from coordinate 5,334 downwards.
GCACGGTGAATGATCAGATAGCAACCGCGCCATACACTGAGTATAATATCGTTACCGGCGTCATGAGTACCAATAAGGATTTGGTTCCGATGCGTTTCCAGGTGTCCTCCTCCGGAGGCCATTTCGTCAGACCGCAGATCGTGAAGGAAAAACCATTCGCGACCACCGAGGCTGTTGCTTTGCAGCACTCCGTATATCCCAATGACGGCACTACCTACTTCCGATTGAGTCTTATAGTAAGTCTCCGTCGTCTGCCTGTTTCGGTTTTCTTTCTCGAGGACACTTTCGCTACAGGAGAATGCGATAAGTAGGCAGACTGCGAGTGAAATGAAGAATATGTTCTTTCTCATTGTCATTAGTCTTTAGATCAGAAACCGATTTGAATTCCACCCATAATCGCTCTCGGTTGCGGGTACTGGCCGTAGTCAATGCCCTGAACGAGACTGTTGGCGTTGCGGTAACCAATTTCCGGATCATAGCCCTTGTAGTTCGTAATCGTGAGAAGGTTCTGGAACGAGGCATAGATCCTGAGCTTCCGGATGGAGCCATTGGCGAAGGAGTTCAGCTTGTCAGCGGGTATAGAATAACCGATGTTCAGATTCTTTATCCTCATATAGGATCCATCTTCAACAAACCGGTCTGATGTGCGAGAGTTTTGGTTCGGATCACCGTCCACTGCACGCGGTACATCTGTGTTGGGATTTTCCGGTGTCCAGGCGTTGAGAACAGCTGTTTCAGCGCCGAAGAGACGGAGCATCCCCTGAGTCAGAACTTTGACGCCATTATACACTTCGTTGCCGTGTACACCCTGGACAAACAGGGTTACATCGAAATTCCGGTAGGTGGCGGAGAAGTTCAGACCATAGGTGAAGTCGGGCAGGAACGAGCCAATGTAAGTCCTGTCGCTCTCGTCAATAACACCGTTGCCGTCAAGATCTTTGAACCTGATGTCTCCAGGGGCGGCCTGGCTCTGATAGGGTGTGCCCGGATCGCCGTCGAGGGCATTTGCGGCGTCGATTTCAGCCTGGCTTTGGAATAAGCCATCCACAACCCATCCGTAAAATCCTTGCACTGAATGTCCAACTTCGGTCTTCGTGATGTTGAATCCGCCGAAGTCGGCGTTCGATCCTGCAAAGATGGTGTTGCCCGGTACATAGAGGTCGGTAACCTTGTTCCGAACGGTAGCGAAGTTCCCTGAGAGGTTGAATTGCAAATTGCCCGACTGCTTGTTGAAGCCAGCCTGGAACTCAAATCCGGAGTTCTCCATCTTGCCGACGTTACCCAGATATTGAACTGAGTACCCCATGCTAGGAGGCAACGTCAGGCGAAGGAGCAGGTCGTCAACCTTCCGCTTGTAGTACTCCGCACTGAACGTGAACTTGTTGTCGAAGAGGCCGGCATCAATACCAAAGTTGGTCATATCCGTCTTCTCCCACGCCAGCTCGTTGTTGGGCAGTGCACTAAAGTAAGCTCCACCCTGGTTCGAGTTATTGAAGGGATAGGTAACGTTCAGGTTGATGAGTGACTGCCAGTCAAACGGACCAACGTTGTTCACACCAAGGGAACCGTAGCTCGCACGCAGCTTTAAGTCAGTTATCGCCGGAACGGAGGTCATGAACGGTTCTTCGCTGATGCGCCATCCGACCGAAACACCGGGGAAGTTACCCCACTTATGACCGGGAGCAAACCCTGAGTATCCATCGCGACGGATGGAGGCACTGAGCAGGTACTTGTTCCCAAATTCATAGTTGATACGTCCCAGGTATGACACCAGCGTGGTCGGGTTGGTATCGTTAAATCCGACTGTCTGGTTCTGGCCCGCTTGCAGCGAGTAGATGAAGTTCGAACTCTGTTGCGCAGAGGTATTCAGACCGCTGAACTTCGTATCCTGACGTTCTGCTACCGCCGTCACATTGACGGAGTGCCTTCCGAACGTTTTGTCGAATGTCAGCTGATTGGTATACAATGACGAGAAGTTGGTACTCCGATTGTCCTGCAGGTTGTGCGTGTTCCTTCCACCAAATCCGTCGTTAAAGATAGGTTGGGAGATGGTGGTGCGGTTGTAGGAGAAGTCGCCGCCGTAAGTAAAGCTGTAAGTGAGGAACGGCAGGATGTTCACCCTGATATACGCCGTAGCAAATCCTCTTGCCGACTCTCCCATGTTCTTATCCATTAATTGAATGCGAACAGGGTTTTCGGGGTCTGATCCGTCATTGTTATCAGGAGCCCTGAATCCGCCAAGTTTGGTAGGGTCGTAGACAGGTATATAGGGAACCTGGTGTGTTACGTGCTGGAGGATTGTTCTTCCACCGCTTTCCTGAAGGTTGTTGTTCCTTGCGGCCGCGATGGTAAGCGTTTGTCCAAACGTTACTTTCTTGCTGATCTTGAATTCGGAGTTGAAACGTACGTTGTAGCGCTTGAAGTCCGTTCCGATCATAATACCGTCCTGTCCGTAGAACCCTGCCGACGCATACACCGAACTTGTCTCTGTTGAAGAGGAGAGAGAAGCCTGCACCTGGTAGATCGGTGCCGTGCGGAACACTTCGTCCTGCCAGTCTGTATTGGTCTGACGGTACGTTTGTGTGGCGCCGGGATAGATCGGCTCGTCCAAAGCGGAGAATCGCGGTGGAAGTGCAGATCCGGCGTTGGTCAGCAGCTCAGTTCCGTATTGAATATATTGTTCGGTGTTGAGCAAGTCGAGGAGCCTCCACGCCTGCTGTACGCCGTAATAGGAATCTACTTCAACATTCATTCTGCCCTTACCCGCAGCTCCTTTCTTGGTGGTGATCAGGATCACACCGTTCGCCGCACGCGATCCATAGATGGCAGCAGCGGCGGCGTCTTTCAGCACCTCTACTGACTCAATGTCGCGCGGGTCGAAGTGGTTGAGACCTCCGGTAGGAACGTTGTCAATAACGTACAACGGATCGGACGATCCCGTGATGGAACCGATACCGCGGATGCGCACGATGGGCGACGCTCCCGGGCTACCGTTGTTGGTCACTTGTACACCGGCCACACGACCCTGGAGTGCACCCTGAACGCTGGGCACTGCAAGCGCCGAGATCTCCTCGGAGTCGACCGATGCAACAGCACCAGTCACAGAACTGCGTTTCTGAGTACCGTACCCAACGACGACGATTTCGCTCAGGGTGCTGATATCCGGCTCCATCGCAATGTTGAGTGTCGTTTGGGACCCCACGCGTACCTCCTGAGGCAAATACCCGATAAAGCTGAATACGAGTACAGCGTCTTCGTCCGGCACAGTGATGGTGAACCGTCCGGCGGCGTCGGTAGAGGTGCCTATGGTGGTTCCCTTGATGATGATGTTCACGCTGGGCAGCGGATTGTTGTTTTCGTCGACAACCTGCCCGCTCACAGTGATGTCATCCGCGTAAAGCACTTCTTCCGGCACTGAGTTGATTCGCTCAAGATCCGTCTCCGGCAAAGCATAGGCATCGCGATCGAACAGAGCCAATACAGAAAAAGTCGGCTTTCGCTTTACGACGATCTGGTCGCCACGGATCTTAAAGACCAGATCCGCGCGTGCCGACAGCTCGCGTAATGCTGCTTCCATGCTCACGTTGTCGAGATACAACGTGATTTTTTCAGAGGCGCTCAACGCTTTGTGATTGTAGAAGAATCGGTACTTGGTTTGCGCTTCCAGGGACTCCAGTACCTCCTTCAGCGATGCCGACTCCGCCGATAAGGCAACCCTCGCCTGCCCTTCCTCCATTATTGTGTCTCTGGCTTGAAGGTTCAGACTTAATACGACCAGGAGAGCTCCAATCATAGGCCAGTATGGTTTGATTTTCGAATGCTCAGTCCGTGGGAACAGGCAGACTGATAAAGTTTTTTTCATAACTTAAGGGATTGGTTAACAATTTGTTCCAGACAGTGTTAATCAACCCTGAAGTAAATTTTTACTTCAGGGCAGGCCTGCAGTAACTATTACTACAGGACCCAGCCGGGGCGTGCGCCAACACGTTCCGGCTTCTTTTTGGGTTCATTTTGGTTTCATGGCTTTGGGTTCAGGTTTAGTGATTCAGGGTAAGTCATTACAGAAACTTCCTTTGATGTAGACATCCTTACCGGCAATGGTATAGCCGATGGTGTCGGAGGTCCGGAAAAGCTCTAGCACTTCCTCCAGCGACTTGTTGCGAATCTTCGCGGTAAACCGGCAGTCAAGTGCATAGGCATCTTCCGTATGGATGGTCACGTTAAATGTTCTCTCGAGAATGGGAAGGATCTCGTACAGCGGCTGATCATCGAATACCAGAATGCCCCGACGCCACGCTGTGTATGTATCGGTCTCGACGTTATTTTCCACTACAAGACCTTTCTCCTCTTTCATGAGGATGGCGCGCTGATTCGCCGCAAGCGTTACGTCTTCATAGATATCTCCTTCAATGGAAATTTTTCCGTGAACGAGCGTCGCTTCGATGCGGCTGTCTTCCGCATAACCCTTGACGTTGAACGCCGTGCCGAGCACGCGTATCTCGACATCATGGATGTGAACAATGAAGGGACGCGATGGGTCAGGTTTTACATCAAAGAAGGCTTCACCCTGAAGGTATACTTCTCGGGTATCGCCGCTCATGAAGTCGCGCGCGTACTGCATCCTGGAGTCGGCGTTGAGCCAAACCTGCGTGCCATCTGCCAGCGTAATGCGCGACCGCACGCCTTTAGGTACAACGTGTTCCATCAGCGAGCCCGTGGGATATGGCTCCTGCAGCGAAACAGCCGTGTGTGTTTCGGCCGCTACACCCGGGTTGAACCGCCACCATGCCGCCGTAACGAGGAGGATTAAAGACACAGCAGCCGCATAGGCAAAGGCATAAGTACGTCTGGTCCTCGCGCGCACGATCTCATGCACGGTGGCCGCCGATACGGGAATGTCGATCCGATCCGTAATCTGCTGCTGCAGGTTGGCGACCGTGTCCGGAGTCAGCACCGCGCCCTCATCGTCGAACATTTTCAAAAAGCCGATGGCTTCTTCGATCTCGTCCCGCTTGCCGGGATGCTCTGCCATGAACTCAGTCCAGAATTCCTCGAGATCGCCAAACTTCACCCAGCGGACGAAGTCGTCATCGATGATAAAATCTTCAACAGAATAGCTTGTGTAATCTTTCATTGTGCCGGGAACCCACCCTACTGTATAAAAGCAGGTACCTGAAAATCTTTAGCGAAATTTTCAGGAATTTTTTCAGAACACGCTGCGGAGCGCCTGTACAGCTTGCGAGACGAGCGTGTGTACGGAGGCTTCTGTGAGACCCATGACCTCGGCAATGGACGCATTGTCGAGGCCGTGGTAGAACTTGAGGTGAATGGATT
>DATCLO010000041.1:0-10234 GCA_036563875.1 Cyclobacteriaceae bacterium | reverse complement strand
TCAGCGCTAAATTAGGGCTTATTGTTTGGTAATTCAATCGTTATATCCTCAGCACGACGTGTTGTTTGTTCAATAGTGGAGAAAAAAAAGCGATTCCACAGCGATATAAGTCGGCCGTAGCACTGACGCGCTCGTGGCCCTGCACTTGTTTCCAGGCCGATTCCATGCCGGGAGCGTGGTGAATGTCGTCGATCACGAGGACACTTTCATCATGCAAAACTTCCAGCAGAAGGTTGAAATATCGTAGCGTAGCGGCCTCCGTGTGATTGGCATCAATGAGAACCCAATCGACTTTTACATCGCTCTTTACAAACTCACTTAAAGTGTCATCAATGTCACCCTCTACAACGTGAATGTTATCCTGATGCAACGCTGCGAAATGTTTGCGCGCCAAAGCTGCCAGCGACGGCGCTCCTTCAAAGGTATACACTTGTGTTCCGGCAGGTCGTGCGAGATAAAGGGTATTCACGCCGAGACATGTGCCCAGTTCAACAATTGTCTCACATCGATAATAGTTGATCATCCGTTGGTACAGCGATGACAAGTATGCTGGTGAAAGGCTTCGTCGCGCTATTGCGGAGACGCGCCGCACAGTGGGGTAGTGGTTTGCTTTGCTACCGAGATCGCGTACTTCGATCTCGCTCTTGTCGCACAGCAAGCGCGCACGCAACTCTTCTACTTCCGGGTCAACGGTGTGGGTAGCGCGTAGAACTTCGGTAACAAAACGGAATAGAAACGGAGCGTGTAGCGAGTGTTCGTCTATGGCATTAAGCCAATACGAAAGGTAGGCGCGGTAACGGTGCAGACGCTGCACTTAATTCAGGCGCAATGGAGCAATCATTGTGAACTCCGGAATGTTCACCTTTAACTTCATTCCATCTACGATGCGTTCCATGAGGTACGTGCCCACCATCTTGCCAATGCCAGATTTCAGGTTGCATCCGGATACATATTGATGGCTTTGGCCTGGTTCAAGGACCGGTTGCTGACCCACAACGCCATCACCTTCCACCTCACGTCTGGAAAATCCCGCGTCTGATATCAGCCAGTGCCTGCGAAGCAACTGGATCGTATAATCGCTTTGATTCTCAATGGTAATCCGATAGGTGAACACGTAATGATACTGGCTCGGACTGGAATACGAAGGCTGGTATTCCGTCTCCACACTAACCTTAATCCCCTGCGTTATTTCAGTTACCATACGACCAAAAATATCAATTTTTTTGAATTTGGACACCGGGGCCGGGGTTGGGTTGCCATTCCCGCGGAAATCCCTTTTTTTGTCCGGCTAAAGGGGCTTTCCGGTAGCTAATTTCCCGGAAAATCCCTCAAGTCGCGTCATTTTTCGCTGCACCAAACCTATGGACGTAAGAATTGCGCCGGGCTGGAAACAACGGCTAAATGGGGAGTTCACCAAAGAGTATTTCCGGGCCCTGACAGAGTTTGTACGCAAAGAATATGCGACCTGCACAGTATATCCCCCCGGGCGGGAAATTTTCAGCGCTTTCGACCATTGTGATTTCGACCAGGTGCGGGTAGTCATCATCGGGCAGGACCCGTACCATGGTCCTGGCCAGGCCAATGGCCTATGCTTCTCAGTGCGCGATGGCATCCAGATACCCCGCTCGCTGGCCAATATCTTCACCGAGATCAACCGCGACCTTGGCAAACCTATTCCCAAATCCGGCGACCTCACGCGATGGGCACGTCAGGGTGTGTTGCTGCTCAACGCAACCCTTACCGTTCGCCACGCAAGCCCCGGTTCACATCAGAACCGCGGATGGGAAGAATTTACCGACCAGGTCATTCGTGTAATCTCGGAAGAAAAGGAAAACATCGTGTTCCTTCTTTGGGGCGCCTACGCTCAAAAGAAGGGCACCCTCATCGACCGCAACAAACATTGCGTTCTCACAGCACCGCACCCATCACCCTTCTCCGCCGACCGCGGCTTCTTCGGCTGCCGCCACTTCAGCAAGACGAACGAGTATTTGCGGAGGAAAGGGTTGCCGGAGATTGACTGGTGATGAGTTGTTTTGATGTGTTGGTGTGTTGATGTGTTGATGTGTTGATGTTGTGCACCTCCGGAATCAAGGTCGCAGAACACCTCCGAAATTATACAAGTAAACGTACGCGTTCCATCTGCCCGAGACTTCTGGGGTCACTCCAACACCAACACATCAACACACTACTCGATTAGCCTAAAGAACCTACTCCACCTGATCTTATTAAAGAAGCTTGCGTTGTTGTCGAGGGAGAGCCAGATGAAGAAGGCTTTTCCGACGATGTGGTCTTCGGGGACGAAGCCCCAATAACGCGAGTCGAGGGAGTTGTGGCGGTTGTCGCCCATCATGAAGTAGTAATTCTGTTTGAAGGTGTATTCGGTTACTTCACTTCCATCGATGATCAGGCGATTGCCTTCAATCCGAACGTCTTTATTGTGATCGTAGTCGCGAATTGTAGTTCCATAGAGTGCAAGGGTGGAGTCGTTGATTGAAATGGTCATGCCCTCTGCCGGAATTACAAGAGGTCCGAAAAAGTCGCCATTCCAGGGGAAACGTTCAGGATTCGGAAAGATGGTACTCTCCGCCACGCCCGGCTTGCGCGGCTCGAATCTACCTGACTCCTGCAGAACGGCTACCTCGACAGACTGAATAAAAGGCAACGATTCGAGTTCATCGGCTACCTCGGGGCGTAACTGCATTTGATAAACGATCAGATCGCCCTCCCGTCCCTTAACACTCGCCTCGTTGATCTCATATTTCTCAAGAACTCTTTCGTTGATGAGACTGTTCGCGACGACCTTATAACTAAACTGCATAAGAGGAGGGTTCTCTCCGGGTTCGCCGTTGATGTACACCTGCCGATCGATGATCTGAATCGTGTCGCCTGGTATAGCAACACAACGCTTGATGTAGTTGGTCTTCAGATCGACCGGATAGTCGATGTAATCGTTGAGCTCCAGAGGCGGTACGTTGAATACAACGACATCATTGCGTTTCACATGCGTTATGCCAGGAAGACGATATTGAGGCAGCTGGATCCACCTGACGTAGGAAGGAATATTTGTAAACCAAATCTTTTGATGGGTTAGGGGGACCTGAAGCGGTGTTGTCGTTGTCCTCGTGCCGTAGTGAAATTTGCTTACGAAAAGAAAGTCACCAACAAGGAGGGAATTTTCCATCGAAGGCGTTGGGATCGTGTATGCTTCCATGATCAGCCAACGAATCAGGGTAGCGGCAACGACAGCAAAGATTATGGCGTCAGCCCATTCCCGGAACTTCGACTTCGGTTTCCTTTCTTCTTCGCGGTTGTCCTCTTTCTTTTTCCAGAACTTCCAGTTCATAGTATTTTCAAAAATTCATCCATGCTAAGACAGCCCTTCTTGTCCAGTATCCATTCTGCAACCATAACGGCACCCAGTGCGAATCCTTCTCGGGAATGGGCTGTATGTTTAATTTCAATGTCATCTATCCGGGATGCATACTTCACAACGTGCGTTCCGGGAATTTGGTCGATGCGGAACGCAGTGATGGCGATGTCGTCAGTGTTACCACTTCCCAAAATCCATTTCTTCTTGCGATCAACGTTTCGCAGAATTCCTTCCGCCAGCGTTATCGCGGTGCCACTTGGAGCGTCCTTCTTTTCCGAGTGGTGTATTTCGTCAAGGCTGATCTCGTATTCAGGAAACGAATTCATAATCCGCGCGAGATATTCGTTGACCTTGAAGAAGATGTTTACACCGAGGCTAAAGTTCGATGCGTAAAAGAAGGTGCCATTCCTTTCTGACACGAGTTTCTCGATTTCTCCTTTCCTGGACAACCAGCCCGTCGTGCCACAAACCACAGGAATACCGCGCTCTATGCAGCGCCTCACGTTGTCAAAAGCGGCGTTGGGATGGGAAAACTCAATGGCTACATCGGCTGTAGCCCGGTCAAGTTCGTCGCTGTTGTCGATATCGATGCGTCCGGCAATGGAATGCCCACGCCGGAGCGCCATTTGTTCGACGATCTTGCCCATCTTTCCATATCCAACTAGGAGTAGGTTCATCGGTAACGTCTTGGATTGGGGTTGGTAATAAGGGAAACTTTTTTCTAAGGTCAAAATCGCAACGTTATCGAAAAGCCCGCCTGTCTGCCCACGAGCAAGTCACTGCGGATCATAGGCTGCATCCGTACCTGCAGGTTGGGATTGACATCGAACTCCTTCAAATGCGCATCCACGTGAGCGTCGACAATCTGCAGAATGTACATAGCTCCCATTAGAATCACCATTAAGTCGCGCTGGTGCCGTGCCTGATCGATGGCTGGTCGCAGCTGAGCTTCCGTATACCCTTCCCTGCTCCTGTTAGCGTGATTTTCCAAAATGTAGAACAGCTGTGCCTTGTAGTCTTTGTACAGGTCCTGATAAAAACTGAACCCATAGCCGATGGCGCCAAAGCCTCCATAAACGAGTGGCAACTTCCAGTACTTTTTGTTGTATACCTGTCCCGCCCCGGGAAGAACAGCCGCCAGGAACGAAGCGCGATCGGGGTTGAACCGCTTCGCGTATGACTGGATGAGGATGGTGTCGGAAAGGTCTTCCGTAAGGCCCGGTTCTACGACTCGGATGCTATCTTCCTGGGCCCAAAGGGGCGTGCATAGTATGAGTGCGGCGAACAGGAGCCGGAATTTCATCCGATCTTGAGTATGTCGAGGATGCGGTTGAGATCTTCCACCGACAGGAACGGTATGCTGATTACGCCCTTCCTGCCGTCACTCTTAACAACAACACGGGTGCCAAAGTGTGAAGAAAGTTGACTTTGCAGGCGACTGATCTCACGTGCTGTACCTGCTTCTATGGGCTTGTCTTCAGACTTCTTCGCGTTTCGACCCCCCGCCAGTTGCCTTACAAGTTCCTCTACTTTTCTCACCGAAAGGTCTTCCTTGAGAATTCGGTTGAAGATGTAAAGCTGGTTTTCGGGAGTATCGACATTGATGATGGCACGTGCATGTCCCATTGAAATGCGGTTGTCACGAACGGCAATCTGGATGTCGGGAGGCAATTTGAGCAACCTCAGATAGTTCGTAACCGTCGCCCTGTTCTTACCAACACGTTCACCCAGTTCCTCTTGCTTGAGATTACACTCGGTGACAAGACGCTGGTAGCTGAGCGCGATTTCTATCGCGTTCAGGTTTTCTCGCTGGATGTTTTCGATAAGCGCCATCTCCAGCATTTGTTGGTCGTCGGCCGACCGCACGTAAGCAGGAATGGTTTTTAGTCCCGCCAGTTTTGATGCCTGAAATCTTCGCTCGCCTGCAATGAGCTGATACTTATCGTGTGCCAGCCGTCTCACCGTGATAGGTTGGATGACGCCGTGAACTTTTATTGACGCGGCCAATTCTTCGAGCGCCTGCTCGTCGAAGTGCGACCGTGGCTGAAAAGGGTTCGCCTCGATTTGATCTATCGGAATCTCAGGGAGAGCATGACTGGTCGTATGCGCCGGCCTTGGCGGCGCGGTGATGTCCACCTCCAGCCTTTCCGTGTGGCCGCTGCTGTCGCTAAGTAACGCGTTCAGCCCGCGACCCAAAGCCTTCTTCTTGCTCATTTCGTTTCGTTTTTGTTCAACACCTCATGTGCCAGGTTCAGATAGCTGATTGCGCCCTTGCTCTCCGCATCATGAACGATGACTGGAAGTCCGAAACTGGGAGCTTCACTAAGCTTGACGTTCCTCGGTATGATAGTGTTGAATGTCATTTGTTTGAAATGGGTTCGTACTTCCTCAACGACCTGATTGCTCAGACTCGTGCGGGAATCATACAAGGTAAGCAGTATCCCTTCGATTTCCAGCTTCGGATTGAGCCGTGTCTGGATGATCTTAATCGTGTTCAACAGCTTACCCAGCCCTTCGAGGGCGAAGTACTCACATTGCACCGGTATGATAACGGAATCTGCGGCCGTCAGCGCATTGATCGTAATCAAACCCAGGGAAGGGGAGCAGTCGATGATAATGTAATCATAGTCGTTGCGTACCTGGCTAAGCGCATCGCGCATCTTTTCCTCACGGTTCGCGACGGACACCATTTCAACTTCCGCACCGACGAGATCGATGTGAGAGGGGATGATGTCCAGGTACTTGATGTCGGCGTTGGGCACCACAGCGTCTTTCGACTGAATCCCGTCCACCATACACTCATAGATGCTGGCCTCTACTTCTTTGGGATTAATGCCCAGTCCGGACGAAGAATTGGCTTGCGGATCCGCATCCACCAGGAGCGTTTTCCGCTCCAGAACCGCCAGACTCGCAGCCAGATTGATCGCGGTAGTGGTCTTGCCCACACCCCCTTTTTGATTGGCAATCGCTATGATTTTTCCCATCCCTGCAGGTTACGTCAGAAAATTCCGCCACAAATATAGCCTAAATACACTCCGCCGTGGAACATTCGTGGAACGTATTATCCACAAAGAGTCAACATTGGAGTGTTGAAGTGTTGATGTGTTGATGTGTTGAAGTTGGTTCGTGCAAATCGCCGCTGGTTGTGCTGATGGGAGGGGGAGGTGATCGGTAATCGGTAATCGGTGGGACTAGCCACTGCCAACCGTAGACTGCGTACCACTGCCCATTGCCAACTCCCTACTTTTTCTTCCCCTTCTTCTTTCCCCCTTGCTTTGGACCACTCGGAGCTGGCTTCGCCGATGACGACTGCTTCCTTGCTTCCTCACTGGCTTTCATGGCTTCCTCGAGTTTGGCCATGAACTTGGATTTCTTTCCACCGCCAAGATTGCGCTTGCGATTTTCTTCGAGGACGGCTTTGATTTTCTCTTCATTCACAAACCTCCGGATAATGGCCTGCTGCGCGAATGTAACGAGGTTCGATATGAGGTAATAAAAGGTAAGACCTGCTGAGAATGAATTGAGGACGAAGAAGAACACGAGTGGCATGATGTATGACATCGACTTCATCGGTCCCTGCACCGACGACAGCTGATTGTTCTGCCACGTGTAGATCAGCGTCGAAATGGTCATCAATAAGGTGAAGAGACTAATGTGATTACCGAGTATCGGTATGGAAAAGCCGAAGCGAATGACAGAGTCGTATGTGGATAGGTCCTCTGCCCACAACAGCGGCTGCTGACGCAATTCGATGCTTGCAGGGAACAGGTAAAACATGGCAAACAGAATCGGCATCTGCAGCAGCACCGGTATACAACCGCTAATGGGATTCACGCCGACCTGCTGGTACAGCTTCAACTGTTCCTGCTGAACCTTGGCCATGTCTTCGCCATGTTTTTCCTTGATAGCGTCCAACTCCGGCTTCAATACCTTCATCTTCGCCATGCTCAGGTAAGAGCGATAGGAGAGCGGTGCAAGAACCAGTTTCAGCAGAATGACGAGCACGATAATGATCAACCCGTAGTTGCTAATGTGAAGTGTCAGGAAATGAAACACCGGGAAGATGACGTACTTAGCAACCCAGTATACAGGTACAAAGCCCAGGTATACGTTGCGCGAAAACTGTTCTGCTACCTTGCCGATTTCCTGGTAATCGTTGGGACCCAGATAATAGGTAAAGCCTGCAGTGCCTGCTGCCAGATCAGCCTTTGGAATACCCAGCTGTACAGTGGCCTTCTCGACTATCGACGTATCATCGGGATTGGATGTAATCGACAATACCGAGTTTTGGAATGACTTGTCGGCGATCAGCGAGGCAAGGAAATACTTTTGCTTGATGGCGATCCATCGTACCGGGTCTGTTAGCGTCTCAGAGTCGTCTGAACGCTCTGAGAGGTGGTCGAAGCCATCGGCCTCTGAGTAATAGTTGATCGTTGTGTTGTTGCGGGTATCCGCAAGATCCTTTTCGGTGGGGAACATGGTGTGCTCCCAGCGGAACGTGATCTGATCGCCGGTAAGTGCATCAGCGAACCTGTTGTTGACAAGCTCATACCGGATGCGGTAACCACGGTCTGGTATTGTATACCGGTGCGCGAGTGATGAGCCATCGCTCAAACGCACGGTGTAGGTGAGTACAGTGCTATCGCCCTTCCTTTCCCTCTGGACATCATAGAAGAGATCGTACAAGTCGATCTCACGGCCATTGTGGGTTGCCATCAGGCTGAACGACGTGCCATTCGGCCGGATCAGGATCAACGGTTCTTTGTAGTAAGTCTTGTAGTTCCTCAGTTCAAGCTCCTGGATGACGCCTCCCTGACTGCTGAAATCGATGTTCAGATCTTCAGTCTCAACACGGGTTATGGAAGGTGTTCCGCGCATGAATGAAGATATCTCCCCGTATTGGGCCGCGAGCACGCTGTCGGGAATGGATTGTTGCAGCACGGCGGTATCCGTGTTGACGGTTCCGGGCGCCGTTGTCTCGGTCGTCTGAGGAGGAGGTGGCGTTGGTGAGAAAAGATAAAAGTAGACGATGAGCAGTACTGCGATGAGTGCCAGGCCGATTGCTGAATTCCGATCCATTCTTCGTTTTTATGCGATCCCGCGAAACTTAACTTGTTAGTAGCGACTGCCGCGGGTTTATTACGTGTAACCAGTTAGGGTAATCTCCTATCCATTGACGGTCTTCGATTTCTTATAGTTGATGGCCGCCTCCACGAATTTAACAAACAAAGGATGCGGGTTGAGGACCGTACTCTTCAATTCAGGGTGAAACTGGACGCCAATGAACCATGGGTGGTCCCTTAGTTCCACGACCTCCACCAGTCCGGATTCAGGATTAACACCCACTGCCTTTAGCCCAGCTTCTTCAATAGCGTTCAGGTACTTGTTATTGAACTCATATCTGTGGCGGTGACGCTCGTGAATGGTAGATTCCCCGTAAATGTTGTATGCCTTGCTACCCTTTTTCAGACGGCAGGCATAGGCACCGAGCCGCATGGTTCCGCCTTTCTCAGTTACCTTCTTTTGTTCTTCCATCAGGTCGATAACCGGATGGCGCGTATTGGGATCAAGCTCGGTAGAGCTCGCACCCGGAAGTTTCAGCACGTTACGCGCGAACTCGATAACGGCACACTGCATACCGAGGCATACACCAAAGAAGGGAATCTTGTGTTCGCGGACGTAGCGGATAGCTTCAATTTTACCCTCCATTCCCCGCTCACCGAATCCGGGCGCAACAAGAATGCCGTCAAGTCCGGCAAGTATGTCTTCGACCGTCTCAGGATTGATTTCCTCCGACGAGATCCACTTCACATTTACCTTGCAGTCGTTCTGTGCGCCCGCATGAACAAAAGCCTCATTGATGGACTTGTATGAATCCGGAAGGGAAACATACTTACCAACAAGTCCGATGTTGACTTCTTCTGTAGGACTTTTCACCCTACCCAGAAACTCCTTCCAGTGATCCAGGTCAGGATCCTTTCGCGACGAAACCTTGAGTTTCGCGAGTACGCGTTCATCCAGCTTCTCCTTCTTCATCAGGAGGGGTACATCGTATATGGAGTCAGCGTCGATAGCCTCGATGACCGAATTCAGGTGAACGTTGCAGAACAATGCCAGCTTTTTGCGTATCTCCAGAGGTAGTGGTCGTTCTGTGCGGCAGGCAAGAACATCTGGCTGAATTCCCGCTTCAAGAAGTTGTTTGACCGAGTGCTGTGTCGGTTTGGTTTTCAGCTCCTTAGCCGCCTTGAGGTAGGGGATTAGTGTAAGGTGTACGACCAGGGCATTGTTAGGTCCCAGGTCCCATCGAACCTGGCGAACTGCTTCGAGGAAGGGCAGCGATTCAATGTCACCAACGCAACCTCCGATCTCTGTAATTATGAAGTCATACTCACCGCTCTCTCCCAGGAGAAAGATGTTGCGCTTTATCTCGTCGGTGATGTGAGGCACCACCTGAACCGTCTTGCCGAGGTATTCCCCCTTGCGCTCCTTGGTGATGACGTTATTATAAATCCTGCCTGTTGTTACGTTGTTGGCCTGGGACGTGCAGATGTTGAGAAACCGTTCGTAATGCCCCAAGTCGAGGTCGGTTTCGGCACCGTCGTCGGTTACATAACACTCCCCATGTTCGTACGGGTTGAGTGTGCCCGGATCGATGTTAATGTAGGGGTCAAACTTCTGGATTGTAACCCTGAATCCGCGTGCCTGCAGGAGCTTTCCCAGCGAGGCGGAAATTATGCCCTTTCCCAGCGACGACGTGACACCCCCGGTTACAAAAATATACTTTGCTGATGCCATAGGTCCCATTAGCCGGGCACAAAGGTAGGGTAAAAGTTCAAAGTTTAAAGGTCGACAACAGCGTCAGTG
>DATCLO010000040.1:0-19584 GCA_036563875.1 Cyclobacteriaceae bacterium | reverse complement strand
ATTTTGTATCGGGAAGTAGGATCCTTAAACATCCCGAACAAAATCCCAATGACAGTTTAATAGTCGTCAATACGTTTGGAAATAACAGGGAAGGATTGCTTTGGCGATTCTTCGGGTTATTTCGGCCTTTTTTGTTGATCTCTCATAACGCACCCTTGCCTGGCAGAGTCTTCACCTCTGCAGGCTAGGGGTGGCTTTGAAGGATGGGCAATGCCCGTTCGATCCACTAAGGCCAGAATTTCATCCTGTCAAGAATTTCGTTTTCAATGGAGCCCTTCGTGTCGCGCGTATATAACCGGACAGACCTGTTGCTTGGAGGACCGGACGTGATGATCATCGCGTGACAGGAATAGATGATATCCCCACCTCTTGATCCGTATCCGCAGCCGAAATCATCACCACAGGTATCATTCGTGATTGCATAATTGAGGCTATTACTTCCCGGCGTGTAGTCGTGTGTGCCATAGTAGCTAACAACGTCTATGCGGGATTTGATTTCCGGTATCCATTTGCAGGCGTCAAATTTGTCGTCGGTATTGTCGATGTTGCTTATGTAGGATTCACTCTCGGCTGTCTCCCGGTAGAAGTTCCCATAGGAGTAGAATTCGAACCATTCGTAATCGATGGTGTAGTATAATCTAATCTCTTCGTTGACGTCATAAACTGGTTCCCCGTGTTCATCGTAAGAAGGGCAGACGGGGGCACCTTTGCAACAGTCTTTGAAGATAAAGTTGTTGGGATTTCTTTCACCTCGTGCGTTTAGATTGACGAGTTCATCGTTGTGATTGAAGATACCCGACCATTCCCAATGCCATGTGTGCTCGAGTATGTCGCATGCGTTCGCTGAAGGTTTTTCTACGGTCAGTATTCTTTCGACGATGTCGATCAGTTGACCCTGATCGTCATAGGCAATTATCTCAATGGGTACTTCGACCGACCCCGACGACATCTCTTCCTCGATCTCTTCCGGATCAACCTCATAGATGATTACGGATACCGTATCACTTTTCTCTTCCCTGGCGACGGGCACGTCGTAGTAGAAGGTTGATCCCTGTGCGGCGATGTAGATTCCCTTGATTGGGCGTTCTTCGGGATGTGAGAGGCGTATGAGATCCTTAATACCCGCAATGGTGAAGATCGTGTCCCTGGTACCTGTCTTGACGAGTTCACTATTCGCAACAGAAGGTGCACTTCCAGTCACTTTTTTAGCCGATGCGAAGACAAATGCCTCCATCAACGCGTTCGCTTTGTCGGAACCCGGTTCGTCAGTCTGAGGATTGGGATCCTCGTCTTGTCCGGGTGGTTCTCCGACGGGGTCGGAACAGCAAAGCAATACCATCAGCATAAATGCCACTAAGGACCAGCGGTTGGGGATGTTCATAGTTTTTTTACCCGAATGTATTGCGTGGTCAGCCGGGAGAATAGCGCGGTCAAGTGCGTGGCGGGGATAATTAATTAGCTGGCGGCGAACCGGTAATAGGCGGTAGCCCTATAGTCGATTTAGCGATGACAGAAACTCGTCTTTTCGTCTTCTCGAAATGTCAACGTGGTGATCGTCCGTCAGGATCGCATAGCCACCTTCGCCCCTGACATAACGTTTCACATGATTTAGATTAATAAGGAACGAGTTATGTACCCGGCAAAAACCCGACTCCGACAAGATATCTTCGAACTCCTTCAATACCTTGGTCACTACCTTTGTTTGGCGATTGACGAGATGAATGTGAGTATAACAGCCATCGGCTTTGCAAAAGATGATGTCGCGTACGTCAAGGAAATCGATTCCATCTGAGCTTGGAACTGCGAGTTTCTCAAGGCGTCCAGAATGCAGCTGCGCATTGTGGAGGGCCGATTGAAGAGAATACCCCTCGCCTCCCAGACGCTCCTTGGCGCGAGAAACTGCCTGTATCAGTTCGTCGACATCGACCGGTTTCAACAGGTAGTCCAGAGCGCTGAATCGGATCGCCTTGATGGCATAGCGATCATAAGCGGATACGAAGATAACGTTGAATGATACCGGCGATATCTTTTGCAGCAATTCAAAGCCAGACATGCCCGGCATTTGCACGTCGAGGAACACAAGATCGGGTTTCAGCATCTTTATGGCTTCAACCGCCTCCGAAGGCTGTTGAAACGTTCCCACGATTGAAATATCCGGACAGTATTTTTCTATGGAATGCCTGAGGTCTTCCAGTCCGTCAACTTCGTCATCTATGAGTATCGTATTGATCATGCCAGGCGTTTCTTAAGATAGAGGAATGTTGATCTCGACCCTTGTACCGGATGCCTCACTACTGATATCGTTCAGGTCAACAATCTTGACCAGGTCTTTGATCTGATCCCGGGTCAGGAGTTTCAATCGCTCGACCGTCATCGCGATCCCCAGCGACTTCGATTTCCCGTTTTCCTTTTCCTTGTATTTTTCCGATTCCTTCCTTCCGATGCCATTGTCTTCAATCGTACACCGAAGCACGTCGTTGTCTTCGCTAACCAGGATTCTGATTTGTCCCTGGTCATCCGCTTGCCGGTGCATCAGCCCATGCCATATAGCATTCTCGACGAACGGCTGGAGGATCATAGGAGGAAGGAACGTGTTATCCATCTCAATACTTTTGTCAACACATATATCATAGCTGATTTTGCCCTTGAAGCGTAGTCCTTCGAGTTGAATATAAGATTCAATCAAGGCCAGTTCATTTTCGAGTGAGACGCGACTGGACAGAGAGTTTTCGACGATTAGTCTCACCAACTTTGAAAATTTTTTCAAGTAAGCGGATGCTTCTTCGTTTTCACCTTTCACAATCATTCGGTTGATGGACGTCAGGCAATTGAAAAGGAAATGCGGATTGATCTGTGCTCGTAAGGCTTTTATTTCAAGTTCCGTAAGCTGCTGCCGAAGGCTTGCCTCCTTGATCTCATTGTCCTTGGTGACAAGCAACAGACGTTGACGGTTGGCGTAAACTAGCAAGGCTGCGAGAACCACGACAAAAATGAATCCGGCGATGAACGCCTTCTTAAGGGTTGACTGGCGCTCGGTTTCTTTCGTCTGTAATTCCTTTTCTTTGGCAAGGAGGGCGATTTGATTGTCCTTCTTCTCCGTTTCGTACCGGATTTCCATTTCCTTGATAGCCTTTGCATAGTTCTCTCCCGCCAGACTGTCTTTGAGGACTTCAAACTTCTTTCTGTACTCGAGAGCCTTCGCCAATTGACCTTTCCTTTCAAACAGATCTGCAAGGTCCTTGAAGATGTTTTTCATCTCCTCTTTCATCTTCAGCTTACCGGCGAGGTCCAGCGCTTCGCGCAGCAGGGAAATGGATTCTTCGTCGCGCCCGAGAGCTGAGTATACATTGGCAATTCCGTGACTCGCGTACAGGGTGCCGATGGGGTCGTTGATTTCCTCGGAAATATTCCTTGAGTCGATCAGGTATTTCAACGCTAATGGGTGATTGCCAGTCATCTGATACAGTGCGCCAATATTTTGGAGATTGATGGCCTCGCTCAGCCTGTTCTTGTACTTGCGATCGAGAGACAATGACTTGAAATAATACTCCAGCGCCTTGTCGTATTCACCCTTCGCGCGATAAATCAGTCCGATGTTTCCCAGGACATCGCTGCTCTCTTTTTCATTCCCGGCATCCTCATAGATCTTCAAGGACTTGTGGTAATAGCCGAGCGCATCGTCGAGTTTTTCAATTTCCCAATAGACATTAGCAACGTTGTTGTACGTCTTTGCCAGGTTTTCGGTGTTTCCGAGGGACTCGTCGATCGTCATCGACTGGATAAAGTCGCCGAGAGCGCCGTTGTAGTCTCCTTCGATGAACTTTACTATGCCGGATTCTGAGTAATACCATGAGTCAATCGAGCGAACTCCCGAGTGAAGGCAGCCCGACGAGATGTCTGCAAGTACTTGCCTTGCACGATTCATTTGCCCCTTGTTTCTGAGGAACTTGCATGTCGCCAATTTTGCCCGGCATTGCCAGTGATTATTTTGAATGCTGTCTGACAATTTAATCGCTTTACTGAGGTAATAGCTTGCCTCTGCGGTATCGGAAACAACATAATTGTTGAAGAGGCCCAGGTAGATGCCGATCCTGACTGTGTCAGGATGTTGCTCCCTTAAGAGTAGCTTCAGGCTATCGGTATTGGCGTGGGCATACAGAGCGACTGCAGTAAGTAAGATTGAGAGAAGGAATCCCTTATCCGACCGCTGAAGCTGGAGCATACTACAAGTTAGCAAAACGGGAAGAAACCGACGCAGAGGCGCTTTTGACGCGCCGAATCACTCTATAATATAATAATGAAATATAATACTGATAACGGCTACGAGCGGTGCTGATAATTAGAACGATTCTAAATTAACCTTGTGTCGCTGCCTTTACACGATCTTCAGCCGCTCCTTTGGCAGACAGAAAAATGAACGGGATATGAGCATGCCGCTCGTTTGCCATCACTGCCTTACATAGCTCGTAGCCGTCCATGTCGTTCATCATAATATCCGAGATGAACGACGAGGAGACGGAAGCCGGGCTGACACTTTCCGGGTTTTGCCTCTGCGATACAAAGCCTGTGGACTTAGGAACCGTCTAAGAGAACGTTAACTATTAAATAGGCAAATTGATTGCTTAGATGACACAGAGGAACGCGTATGTTACGCCAACAATGAAAGTAATAAGGGCGACCCCGGTAATTGAATGGAACTGCAAGTAACTAAGACTGAATTAAAAGAGATTAGTGCCTTGCGCACAATATTTCTTCATGAAGGTAATTTCCAATTCACGTATGACAAGTGTCACTTGTACGGGTGGGCCGATACGTACGTCTTCAGAGTTGATGGCAACAACGCCGGCTACGGGTCGGTGTGGGGAAAGGATAAAAGAGAAGACCGTGATTCCATTTTTGAATTTTACATTGTCGAACCCTATAGGAAGCTGTCTGAAATCTTTTTCACGAAATTTCAGGCCGTTTCCGGGGCTTCTTATATCGAATGCCAGAGTAATGACATCTTGCTCCCTTCCTTTCTGTATGAACGTTCACAAAACATAAATGCGGAAGCGATTCTGTTTGAAGATCACGTTCAGACACAGCTGGTGCTACCGGCGGTAGTTTTGGAGAAAATACCACAAGACGAATCCATCAGTAATTACGACCATGCATGTGTTCTGAAACAGCATGACGAAATCGTGGCCACTGGTGGCCTGATGCTGAATTATAACATTCCGTATGCAGACATTTATTATGACGTGAAGGAACAGCATCGCCGAAAGGGACTTGGGAGTTTTATGGTACAGGAGCTCAAAAAAGAAGCTTACCGGATAGGCCGTGTACCCGGGGCCCGTTGTAATATTAAGAACAATGCATCGAAGTCAACGCTGCTAAAGGCGGGGTTCAGGATCTGCGGGTGGAGGCTCTGCGGAAGAATTTCCTAAAGACGCTGTCCGCCACCGATCACCAAACGTCACAACCGAACAGTAAATCTTCCAGAATACCTTAATAAACCCAGGGAATGGCATGTTATTTACCCTGGCTCGAAAATGGCAAGCCATCGGAAGCCATAACCTGACTTATGATCCTCAATTATCTAAAGATCTCGCTTCGCAATCTGCTCAAGAACAAATATTACAGTCTCATCAACATTCTGGGGCTTGCTTTGGGCATCACATGCGTGTTTCTCATCACCCAATATCTTAGCAGAGAACTTGCGTACGATAAATTTCACGAAGGTTCAGAAAATATCTATCGCGTTATCTGGGACAGCGATAATCCACAAACACGAACTCCTCATCCGCTCGCACAGGCGATGGTGCACGACTTTCCTGAAGTAGAAAATGCCGTGAGCCTCTCCCCTCTCTGGGGTCCTGGCCTTACACGCGAAACATTCTCCATCCGCAACGCAGAGAAAAATGTTCAATACGATGAAACCGGCGTATTAGCGGTTGACACCACATTCTTCAAAGTTTTTTCATTTCCGATCGTAAAAGGGGATCCCGACAAGGCACTGAAAGAAATAGGTGGCCTCCTGATCTCAGAAACCGCCGCCCACAAATACTTCGGTGACGAAGATCCTATCGGAAAATTTCTCACGGTCAATGACGACAAAACGCTTATCGAAGTAGTAGCAGTATTCAAAGATGTTCCGGAGCTTTCGCATTTTCATTTCGACTTCCTCGTTTCCTATGTTCGTGAAAAAGCACTCGAAGATCCGCGAAGTGAGTACTACACCTGGGCAGATTTCGGACACTATAATTACGTAAGACTGAACCCGGGTGCAGATGCAAAAAAGCTTGAAAGTCAGCTAACGCCCTGGCTCAAAAATTATGTGGATTGGCCAGATGAAACTTTCAAATACTTTGAGGACAATCATTATGGGCTAAAACTTCAACCTATTACTGATATTCACCTCAAATCAAATGTCCGGTGGGAACTGGAGGGCAATGGCAACATCGATTACGTCTACATGATGATTGCGGCTGCAATTCTGATTCTTGTCATCGCGTGCATCAACTTCATTAATCTTACAACCGCACAATCAGCGGAGCGGGCAAAAGAAATTGGTATTCGCAAGTCACTTGGCGCTTTAAAACGGCAACTCATCTTTCAATTCACTGGTGAATCTGTGCTGATCGCTTGTGCAGCGATGCTGGTGTCCCTCGCCATGACTCAGACACTGGTTCCAGTATTCAACCTTATGACGGAAAGTGCAGTTCGACTTTCGGTGATCTCATTGGTCGGAATCTTGGGCGCGATCGGAATAGTGGTTGGACTTGTTGCCGGCATTTATCCCTCACTTTACTTGTCGTCAGTAAACCCAACCGCAGCGCTGAAAGGCAAATTTTTGCGAAGCCCAAAAAGAACTTCGATACGCAAGGGTTATACTGTTTTTCAGTTTAGTGCGTCCATGGTACTAATTTGTGCTGCAGTCGTAATCTTCAATCAGCTTCAAGCAATTCAAAACCGACCTGTTGGTTTTAACAAGGAAGAAGTGATCGTAATACCGGTAAAAAATCAGGACGCACTTAGAGACCGCTTCGCAGATGTGGAGGAGGAATTCCGGCAACTTGCCGGCGTGAAAGAAGTCTCAGCAGCATCTAACATTCCGGGTCGATCGTTCAATCAAAATGAAATTTTTGAATCATCCCATCCTGAAAACAGCATCGATGTCTCTGAGCTCGTTGTTGATCACGATTTTCTTAATGTATTAAGCATTCCGTTGGCAGAAGGGCGCGATTTCCTAAGGGAAAATCCTGCGGATGCAGACAATGCTTTTCTGATCAACGAGACTGCGGCCCGCAATCTTCAACTCGATCATCCGGTTGGAAAGCAAATTACCTGGGAACGGGATGGCGATGACATAAGAGCGACTGTGATCGGCGTTGTGAAAGATTTTAACTTCCAATCCCTGCATCACACGGTAAAACCACTGCTGATCAAATTGGGAAATAATGGCTTCAATTACATTGTCATCAAACTCAACACCAATGATTTCAACAAAACGATTGGTGAAATAGAAGGAATCTGGAAAAAATTCGACAACCGGTTTACGTTCGAGTTCTTTTTTCTGGAGGATGCTCTTAACCACCAATATCGCAATGAACAAAATATCAATCGCGTTATCATCGCATTCTCTGGAGTAGCCATTTTGATTGCCTGCTTTGGACTGCTGGGAATTGCAGCGCTCACATTCCGCAACAAGACTAAAGAAATCAGTGTAAGAAAAGTCCTTGGTGCTGAGTTAGGTAATCTCGTAGTTTTGTTGCTTAAGGATTTTACTATTCTGATTCTGGTCGCGGTAATCATCGCTACACCGGTTGTAATCTGGATCATGCAAAACTGGCTTCAGAATTTTGCTTATCGCGTCACGTTGAATCCAATCATTTTCATTGGCGCCGGAATGTTTTTGATTTTACTATCGTGGATTACCTTGGGCTACCTCACGCTAACAATAGCAAGAATCAACCCTGCCACCACGTTGAAGAGCGAGTAGTCGACTTAGCAATCCTTTTGATCGTAGTTATTCATCGCTACTGGTGTTTGGGCTTTTCATAGAAATGTGCTAGCTTATATGAAGCAACCGGGACCGGTCCCGGTAAGGAAAGAACCCCTACCACCATGTCAAAAAAAGACCTTACCCGCCGCGAATTTGGAAAGCTGGCCGGAATGACTGGCGCAGCTATTTCCATGAGTTCGCTTTTTGGTTGTGATACAACCAAAACCAAAGATGAAACCAGTGCACCGGAAATTGCAAGCGCACAAACAGGTGCTGGACGCTCTTTTCCCGAAGGATATTATTGGGGTGTCGCCACGTCGGCGTATCAGATTGAGGGCGCGTGGAATGAAGACGGCAAGGGCCCGTCCATCTGGGACACCTATGCTCACACGCCAGGGAAGATCAAGAACGGCGACACTGGCGACGTCGCCAACGAGCACTACCACCGTTACAAGGAAGACGTCGCACTAATGAAGGACCTCGGCGCCAACGCTTATCGCTTCTCCATCTCCTGGCCGCGAGTCTTTCCGGAAGGTGTTGGTAAGCCGAACCAGAAGGGCCTCGACTTCTACAGCCGACTGGTCGACGAACTGAAGGCCGCCGGCATTGAGCCGTTCGCCACGCTCTACCACTGGGATCTTCCTCAAGCGCTTCAGGACAAGTACAAGGGCTGGGAGTCGCCCGAAACCGCAAAAGCCTTCGGGGAGTACGCTGGCCTCATCGCGAAGACGCTGAGCGACCGCGTCAGTCACTTCTTCACGATCAATGAGTTCAAACAGGTAACGGAGACAGCATACCGCGGTGTCGAACTGCACGTGCAGGGCAAGACCATCCGCCTCATGAGCGCTCCCGGCATCCTGCTTGAAGATGGGCCGCTAAATCAGGTGCGGCACCATGCGGTTCTTGGGCATGGATTGGCCGTGCAGGCTATCCGCGCGATGGCGCAAGCCGGTACAAAGGTGGGCCCGGCGGAAAACATGCCGCACGCCGTTCCGGTCATCGACTCGCCCGAGCATGTCAAAGCAGCTCTCGCCGCGACACGCGCGTTGAATGCGTACTTCCTCGGTCCCATGCTGGAAGGCCACTATTACGACACGTACCTGGAACAGGCGGGCAAGAACGCACCAAAGTTCACGGACGAAGAAATGAAGATCATCTCCTCGCCGGTCGACTTCGTTGGTATAAACGTGTATATCCCCACACTCGCCGTCAGGGCATCAGATCAGCCGCCCGGTTACGAGGAGGTGCCATTCAGCGTTTCCCATCCGAAGATGTTTTCGGACTGGCACCGGCTGGTTCCTGAATCACAGTATTGGTCGCCGCGTATACTCCACGAGCTTTGGAAGCCCAAGGAAATCTACATAACCGAGAATGGCTGCGCCGCTGCTGATGAACTTGCGCAGGACGGCAACATCTACGACTATGACCGCATCATGTACTTGCGAAACGGCATGCTGTGGCAGCAGCGCGCCACAGCAGAAGGCATTCCGCTCAAGGGCAGCTTCTATTGGAGTACGATGGACAACTTCGAATGGATCAACGGCTATGGCGATCGCTTCGGGCTGGTACACGTCGATTTCAAGACACAAAAGCGTACGCCGAAGCTGAGTGCGCAATGGTATCGCGAAGCGGCGATGAGAAATGCGGTCGTCTGAGCAACCGGGCAGTTCGGTCGCGTCTTGGTAGGGGCTAACTTGTTGGATCACCGCTTGTTACCATGGAAATCGTCTGGCTATTAAAATCCCTCGGATAGTTGTTCGCTTTTTTACAAGACTCAGGACGTCTCGAACCTGAACTTTGGGATTTTTGGCATTTCAATTATGAGGGTACATCACCTGAATTGCGTCAAAATAGAGTCGCCGCTGGGCTCGGCAATCGGACACTGCCTCCTATTGGAGCGGGGTGGCAGACTAACGTTGATCGATTCCGGCATCGGCCTTGGGGAGACGGTGAATCCTGAACAACGATTGGGAAAAGAACTCATTGAAGTGACAGGTTTCCGATTTGATGAATCGCTTACCGCCGTCCGGCAGATCGAAAAACTCGGATTTCCTGCAACAGCGGTTACAGACATTGTTTGTTCCCACCTTGATCCTGACCATATCGGCGGACTGGCCGACTTCCCCCATGCTGTCATCCATGTGTCGCAGGAAGAGCACGATGCCTTCAAAGGCGGTGATAGCCGATACCTTCCCCAACAGTTATCACACAATCCGAGACTGAAATTGTATGCCCAAAACGACGGTGAATGGTTTAATCTTCCTGCACGGGGGCTCGACCTGGACATTACCGCTTATCTTATCCCCCTTCCGGGCCACACGGCCGGCCACTGTGGAGTAGTGATAAAGGACAATGAGCGCTGGATATTCTACGTCGGCGACGCATATTACCTGAGGGCGGAACTCGACAATCACAATCACCCGGTGGACCAGCTGGCCACCCTGAGGGCCGTTGACGATAAACTAAGGAGGGAAAGTCTGGAAAAAGTCAGGCAAATCGTTGCGCGACACGGCAAGGAAATTGAATATTTCGGATATCATGATCCGACGGAATTCATTACATAACTTTTCTACCTAAAAAATGACCCCCCAAAATACTACCATCGAAAAAGTAAATCTCCAGGAAAAGCTTAATCTCATCTCCGACCATTGGAATCCCAGAATCATTGGTGAACTCAACGGTCAGCACGTCAAGGCCGTAAAGATGAAGGGCGACTTCGTCTGGCATCACCATGACAACGAAGACGAATTATTCCTGGTAACCAAGGGAGTACTGAAGATGGAGTTTCGCGACAAGACCATTGAGATTCATGAAGGAGAGTTTCTTATTGTGCCGCGGACGATCGAGCATCGTCCCGTAGCCGAGGAAGAAGTACATGTGATTTTGTTCGAACCTGCCTCAACCATCAACACGGGGAATGTTCAGAACGAAAGGACCCGCACACAGCTCGAAAAACTCTAAATCTGGCGGCGCCTAACAAAGACTTTGTGCCTATACCAAAGCATCCCTGTCGAACAAAAACGAGCAACCCTCAATACAGTGAAAACCGCAGGATATTCAGGAACACCCCTCGCGAAAAAACTAGGCATCAAGCCGAAGTTCAAAATAAAACTAGTCAATCCACCGGATTACTACTTCAAACTGTTCAGTGACCTGCCATCAGACATAGTCGAAGTGACCGACAAAAAGACCAGGAAAGACTTTATTCACTACTTTGCCCTGAAAGCAACACAACTCAAGAAAGACATCAAACAGCTACGGCAAGAGATTGAAGAAAACGGAATGATTTGGGTGTCGTGGTATAAGAAATCCGCAGGCATTGAAACTGACCTTAGCGAGAATGTCATTCGTGAGATAGCCTTGAATAATGGACTTGTGGACGTCAAAGTCTGTGCAGTTGATGAAATGTGGTCAGGATTGAAACTCGTGATACCTGTAAAAGACAGAAAGAAATAAACGGATCATTTCCCCCAATGAAAACAACTAAGTTGGGAATCCTCGGCCTGGGGAGGATCGGAAGAATTCACCTCGAAAATCTCTGCACAAAAATTCCTGGCGTTGAAGTATTGGCTGCCATGAACCCTTCGGAGGCAGGACAGGCATTCGCAAGGTCCTGGAATGTACCTCTCGTGACGTCCGACGCAGACACAGTGATTAACCACCCGGACATAAATGCCATCGTTGTGTGTTCCCCTACGGATTCCCATGCAGAGTACGTTCAGAAAGCGGCCAGAGCGGGAAAGGCGATCTTTTGCAAGAAGCCGCTCGATCTCTCGCTCGAGACCGTAAAGCAAACCCTGAAAGTTGTCAAGGATGCAAAGGTCCCGTTGATGTTAGCCTTCAACCAACGTCTCGATCCTTCGTTCGCCGCAGTGAAAGAAAAAATCAACGATGGCAGTATCGGTAATATCATATCCGTACATATCATCAGCCGCGACCCGGAACCACCTCCGGTACATTATATTAAGAGTTCAGGGGGACTTTTTATGGACATGACCATTCACGACTTCGACATGTCTCGGCACATCACCGGTTCCGAGGTAACTGAGGTGTTTGCGAAAGGATACAATCTCATCGATCCGGAGATTGGCAAGGCCGGCGACATCGATACGGGTTTCATTCTACTCACATTTGAAAATGGCGTCACTGTTATTATTGAAAACAGTCGCAAGGCGATTTACGGTTACGACCAACGGTTGGAAGTATTTGGAACGAAAGGAATGGTGCGTGCCGAAAATCCCTACAAGGATACATCATTGTTCTTCGACGAATCCGGTGGTCACATGAAACGCCTTCCCGATTTCTTCATGACGAGGTACGTAGTTTCCTACCTAAGGGAAATGGAGGATTTCATCGACGCGTTGAGAAACAAGAGACCCATGCCAATCACGGGCGAAGACGGACTGAAAGCCATGATCATTGCTGTCGCCGCCAATCGTTCTGTAAAGGAAGGACGACCTGTGAAAATTACCGAGATTGGATAGAAGTGCTAGCAAAAGCTGTATGAAATGGATCACTCGCGAACGCCCGAAAATTGACCGCCTTGCCTGTCCCTGGTTAATTAAACGATTCGTGGACAAGGACGCGGAGTTTCTTTACGTCCCCTCTGACAAAGTAATTGAACTGTCAAAAGAGTATGACGCAATTCCCTTTGACGTCGCCAACGTCGAATATACCCATCACGGCGACGAGTGCACGTTCGACTACATTGTCAGAAAGCACAAGATAAAGGATCCAGCGATTGAGATCATGAGGGTAATCGTGAGGGGTGCAGATACGGATCGCCACGATTTGGCAAGCCAGGCATCCGGACTCTGGGCCATTTCAGCAGGCATTGCGTACAACATCAAAGACGACTACCAATTGCTGGCCCAGGGCATGATCCTCTATGACGGTTTGTACAGCTGGGCCAAATATCTAAAGGACGAGAAACATACACAAAACCCGTTCGAAAGAACCCTGCTGGAGGTGTACAAGAACTTCCTGGCTGACAAAAGGAAAAAGAAAAAAATCCCGGACTGGGCAAGGGAACTGAAGGAGATCATCCAGGATCAAATCGACACCAACCTGACCCTTTCACTCAAGGAAATTTCAGGAACTCTCAACGTTCATCCCTCCTACCTTTCCCGTGAGTTCTCCAAATACTTCGATAACCTTTCGTTTGGAGACTACATCCGGAAGCTTCGGATAGAAAAGGCGATTCAGTTGATGAAGGATTCCCAATATTCCCTGGCCGAGATTGCTTACCTGACGGGCTTTTCCGATCAAAGTCACTTTAACAGAACTTTCAAACTGCACACCGGCAAGAATCCATCGGTCTACAGGAAAAGCCTCAAGACTGTATGATTAAGGTCCCGAAGTAATCCCCTCAAACTGTTACCGTAAGGTCGCAAGGGCGCAAAGGTGCGCAAAGTGTAAGTCTGACTGCGCCGGATTCTTTGCGATTCTTTGCGCCATTGTGTCTTTGCGTCAAATGATCAGCGCCCATCGCCAAAAATTGAGGAAACAGTAAATAGAATACAAATTGTCAATTTCGTTCTATACTTCCACCGCAGACTTTGATAGCCTTGTACAAAGGCTTGATATGTTCTACAAATCCCAAGAGTTCCTCTTCGCTTTTGCTATTACATTTGTCAGTTTCTGCGGTCATGCACAGGCTCCTGAAAAACAAATCCGCGATCGTGAGCAACTCTGGCTGGGATATTTTAACCAAATGAGATTCTCGGACAAATGGGGCTTATGGCTTGACATACATTACCGAATGACCGACAACTTTGCCGACAGGACGTTTCAATTTCTATTTCGCCCCGCGGCAACCTACTTCTTCAAAGACAACCTTCGATTAAATGTGGGGTATACTCTGGTTTCTCACTTCCCTCCACAGGGAATGGAAACAACCCGGCTGGAGCACAGAGGCTGGCAACAACTCTGGTGGCATCAAAAGTACCCGGGTCTAACGACGCTCCAATGGTTGCGTCTCGAACAGCGCTTTGTTGAAAAGGTGGTCAATGACGAAAAACTCGATGGCTACAATTACACTTTCAGAGCCAGATACAATTTCTCGTTCTTCCTTCCTCTGAAAGGAAAGGAAATCACTCCGGGAACTCCTTTTGCGGTGCTCATCAACGAGGTCTTCCTCAACTTTGGTGAAAGGATCGTATACAACACGTTTGATCAAAACCGGCTCTTCATCGGACTGGGTTATCAATTTACATCCCACCTGAATGCGCAATTTGGGTATATGAATATATACCAACAGGAGGCTACAGGAAATAACTATTCTTCAACGCATGCCTTAAGACTGTTTCTATTTCATTCGATCGACTTAAGACAGAAGAAGGATTAAAACCATACCACCATGAAATGGATTAGCAGGGAACGCCCTAAGATCGACCGCATCGCGTGTCCATGGTTGATCAAGAATTTTGTAGACCCAAACGCTGAGTTTATCTACGTGCCAAGGGACAAAGTGATCGAAAAAGCCAAAGAACTCGATGCGATACCTTTTGACCTGCCTGGAGTAGAGTATTCCCATGAGGGCGAGTTCTGCACGTTTGACTACATCGTCAAGAAACACCAAATCACAGACCCTGCTGTACATCAACTGGCGACGATCATTCGCGGCGCTGATACCGACCGGTTTGATCTTGCCCCGCAATCTGCAGGACTTTGGGCAATCTCAGCCGGGTTGTCGTACAATTTCAAAGACGACCACGAAATGCTGGTGATTGGAATGAAGGTCTACGATGCACTGTACAGCTGGGCTAAGTATGTCCAGGACGAAAGGCACACCTGGTCGCCGATGTAGCGTTTGAACTTTTCCCATCAACACCGGCAACCTGGTTGCTCAGTGACGCACTTTGCGCTCCTTCGCGTCTTGGCGGTAAGTGGTTTAGGGGCATCTTCAATTATCCCTTCTAGCCGCGCTTCGATAAAGTCGCCAACAGATTTTCCAGGTTCTCCATCGCTGCCTTGTATCCTTCGCTGAAGCCCAATTGAATCATCCGCTCCATGCGTTCGAGAGATTCATTGTAGATCTTGATGCGGACCGTTGTCCTTCCATCTCGCTCGCTAAACATGTAGTCCCATTCGGAACCTGTTGGTTCGGGATTTCCATCTGCGTCTGCGAAGGCATTAAACATTTTGAAGTGAGTCTTCGGACTGATCGCCTTGTACGTCTGCACAACGTGGCGCTCCTGTCCGTCAGGACTTACCATCGCATACAGTCTTTGGCCACCAACCTTGAAGTCCATGCGTTTTGTTATCGACCGGAACGGCTGGGGCGCAACCCACTGATCCAGTAGTTCGGCTTTGGTAAATGCATCCCAAACCAAATCCAGATTTGCGTCAAATTCTCTTGTTATGTAAACCGTCTTCGCTGCCTTGTCAACGGTAAACTCGAATGCCAGGTCGTTTGTCATTTTCTTTGTTTTTTAAGAGTTGATAATAGTTTGTCTAGTTGATTGAACTGGGTATCTACGATTTTCCTGAATTGCTCGATCCACTTATCCACCTCATCGATTTTCCTGGCGTTGATGTGATAATAGATCTCCCTTCCCCTCTTTTCTTGCTTGACCAATTCACACTCGGTGAGGATTTGGATGTGTTTGGAGATGGCTTGCCGGCTTGACTGGAATTCTTCCGCCAGGGCGCCGGGCGTCGTTGCGTGGGCAGCGATTAATAACAGGATTGCTCTGCGTGTTGGATCTGCAAGTGCTTGAAATACGTCACGTCTTGCTTTCATAGGATTTGAACCATATAGGACATAGCCTTTCCACAAGCTCAGGAAGCAGACACATAGAAGTTCTCATGTGCAACTAAGTAGTTGCAAATGTATATGCAATTATTTGGTTGCGCAAGACTTATTCGAATTTTTCCGTTAAAAGGGGAAAAATGACGTAGGGATTGGCTTTTGTATGGCGATTTCAGGTCACCCTTTCACTTCCCATACGCTTCAATATCAATTTCCGGGGGAAAATTCTTGAGCCACCAGAAGTCCTTCATCGAAGTTCCCGGAGGTAAAGCACCCAGATAAGGGTGATCTGAATTTCCGCCGTTAGCGGCTGGTGAGTTTCCCTTCAATCTGAAGTCGTGGTTTTCGGGGTCGACAAACATCGGATCGGCCAGAATGGGGTTCGTTCCTTTGATAGAATATACGCTGTCCTTCCCCCAGTTTTCAAGGTAAATCGGGTATTCGATTGTATTGACATCAAAGATCAGATTGTTCGTGATCTCAATATTTTTCTTCGTCATCCAATCCTTTTCAAACTTAGAAGTATGACCGATTTCAAAAGGCGAATTGAGGGCGAAGATGTTATTGAAGATTTTGAGGTCGCGCAAATTCGTGGAATACAAGTAGCAACCTCCTGACAGCCAATACTGGGGATCTCCCGAGAAATCACGTCCGAGCCCGTTTCTATAAAAAGTGTTGTTGTACACTTCAACATTTTCGCGCGGATTATCAGCGCCCCATCGCGAGAAGAATATTCCGGTAGCGCGATTATCATAAACGAGGTTATGGTGAATCTTCAGGTTCTTTGTGTTTGGTCCTTGCTCGGATGAGATAGCAATTCCCGCCTCGCATCGCGTCACCACATTGTTATGCATCTCGATATCCTGCAGTTGGCCAAACCAGCCGTCGATATAAAGTCCCTGTCGCTTAAGGTGGTGAACGTAGTTGTGATGCACGACCCCGAACGAGGCCGTTTCCTTGACATCAATACCCTCCTTTTCGCAGTTGTAAACATGGTTCCAGGCTACCTCGAAATGATGCGGGCCCGCCATGCTAATGGCTTCGTGCGGAGCTTCATGTCCCTTGTATGGTTCCCAACTCATCTTCATGTTGTTGGCATTGATCACCGTGTTTCCCAGAACCCTGATGTACTCACATCCTTGCCATGCAGCGATACCCGGCGACAGGCTATTCTCTGAGATGCAATTGATTACATCGATGTGTTTACTTTCCTGGATATTGATTCCAGCGCGGTGCGAGTTGCGAACATGGATATTTTGAATGCGGACATACTCCGCATTTTGAATCTGAATCAGTCCATTGTTCCCGGGATACCCACCTGAATTCGGGACATTAACGTTGATTCCATCGAGAATAACCGTCTCACCACGAGCCCCGCGAAGCGTAACCCACTTTTCGTTCGTTCCTTTGGCTGTGATGACGACGATATTATCGAGTTCATAAACTCCTTCCAGCAGCGTAACCGTCTTTCCGGGCCCAAGCCTGCCGACGGCCATCTGAATGGAGCGCAAGGGCTTCTCATGAGTCCCGGGATTTGAATCCTTCCCCGACGGGGAAACAAAAATTTCCACCAGACTTTTACCGGATGACGGCAAGGTCTGTGCGGCATTAGGCGACTCACAGGAAAACAGGAAGGCTACAAACGTCGCCGCGAGAACAGATCTCATTCTTTTCATTCCAACTCCATCTATTTGTCCAATGATACAAAGAATGAATAAACGTACCGTCCTGCTCCGTGTTTTGGACACACACCAAATCGCAAATCCAAATCAAAAATCTCTGATCACTAATCATTCCCGATACCATCTATATTTGCGAATGCTTACCTGATCTTCCCAGACGATCGAATATTTTTGTCGCCACTCCGTAATGAATCAAATATGAAGAGTCTGACCACCGCAATTCGAAAACCTGTTGCTTTAAAGATTGCTATTCTCAACGCAACCCTGTTGATGTGCACACTTGCTTACTCCCAGCACAAGCACGACAAAATCTTCTTCGAGAACAGCATCATGGACTCCCACTACTATTACAGCAAGGCTGAATACACCGCCGGATGCTGGATCAAAAACACGCAGGGCAGACTTCCCGTATCCGACGAGCAGTTTTTTACTCCGGGAAATTCCCTTGAACTCCTGTACCGCTCTTCAGAAGCCGGTAACTGGAGCGCCGCCGTTTTTTACAATAATATTCGCGGTATTGATGCTTTTAATGATGCGGATTACCTGAGCTTCTGGCTATATATAAAGAGTGGAACTGAAAAAGCCTCGTTACCCGTCGTCAGGTTGATGTTTGACGACATGCGGGAGTCGCAGCAGGCAAACCTTGTAGAATTCGCGCAGTCTTTCAATTATGACTCCTGGAACCAGGTCAGGATTCCGTTGACAACCTTTGTCAAGGCGGAAACCATTCCGGTGGCACAAATCAAGGGCGTTCAATTTTCAAAAGGCGCAGTATCCGAAAATGAAGGCCACTTGTACATCGACCAGATTGAACTCGCTCCTGGAGCAAGAATTGCCATAGCACTTACCGATCCACCACAACTAACTTCCGCTAAAGGGTACGAGCGACACATCGACCTCACCTGGAAAAAGGAATCAAACCCAGCCATAAAGTATATTAAGGTGTACCGGTCAACCGACGGAAAGAATTATCAACCCGTCGGCATACAGTTGCCCCAGATTTCAGGATACTCCGACTTCGTAGGAACCCACGAAGGAAAGATAAGGTATAAACTCACCTATGTCGATCATTCCTACCGCGAAACAGAATTTTCAAATGTTCTCACCGCATCGACGCGACCCATGACCCATGATGAACTCCTGGACATGATCCAGGAAGCAAACTTCAGGTATTACTGGGATGGTGCTGAACCCAACAGCGGACTGGCATTGGAAAATATTCCCGGTGATCCCACGATGATTGCAACCGGCGCTTCAGGTTTTGGTATCATGGCGATCATCGCCGGCGTCAAGAGAGGTTTTATTACACGTGAACAGGCGGTACAGCGATTCCTGAAGATTACCGACTTTCTGCTAAAAGCTGATCGCTTCCATGGTGTGTTCCCACACTTTCTCGATGGTACCACGGGGAAGGTTGTTCCATTCTTTGGTCCGGCAGACAATGGTGGCGATCTGGTCGAAACGTCATTCTTAATGCAGGGACTCTTAACCGCACGGCAATTCTTTAACGGCACCGACAGGAACGAAACACAGATCAGGGATGCCATAACAAAACTTTGGAATGAAGTGGAGTGGGATTGGTACCGACAAACCCCCGATTCAGATTTTCTGTACTGGCATTGGTCGCCCGACCAGGGCTGGGTAATAAACCACAAACTCATCGGATGGAACGAAGTGATGATCACCTATTTCCTCGCGATCGCCTCCCCTACTCATGGTGTACCTGCTTCGATGTACTACTCCGGATGGGCAAGCCAGTCAGCCGTAGCGGCAAAGTATCGTGCGGACTGGGGACAGACAACGGCAGGTTCTACTTATACCAATGGCAACACGTATTACGGTATTCCTCTCAAGGTCGGCGTCTCAAACGGCGGTCCGCTGTTCTTCATTCACTATTCATTTCTGGGACTCAATCCGCATCTCGTGACGGATAAGTACACGAACTACTTTGAAAACAACCGGAACATTGCGCTCATCAACCTCAGGTACTGTATCGAGAATCCGGAAAACCATCGCGGCTATGGCGACGACTTCTGGGGTCTAACCGCCAGCGACGGTCCCGAACACTACTCCGCCAACGAACCGAATGAAAGAGGAGACGAAGGCAAGATGACGCCGACTGGTGCACTCGCTTCGTTTCCCTACACGCCCGAAGCCTCGATGCG
>DATCLO010000039.1:0-7228 GCA_036563875.1 Cyclobacteriaceae bacterium | reverse complement strand
CTTACCTTTGAAAGCGCTGCTGCGCGCGATGCTTACCTTCCCCATCCGGAACACAGGAAATTTGGCGCATTGCTGGGAAGACTTGGCATACTGGAGGAGCCATTTGTCGTTGATTACGAAGTACAGTAGGACGAACTTCTGGTTTGGTAAAAAAAGCTGCAACGAATGCAGCGTTTTGCGACGAGGTCCTGTCAGAGGGTTGTAATGCCTCTTCGCCATGAAAAATGAACCTAACACGCGCCGGTATGCGGCGGTGTACGTGCTCCTTGTCTGCATCGCTGCGTCTTGTGATACCTTCAAGGAAAATGACGTCATCAGGCCTTCGGTTAGCTCATCGGATTACTATACCACGGCGAATGGGGTAATTCTCATCGATTTGACGCCTCTCACGCATTTCATTTCGTCTGCCTCCAGTTTTTCGATCGTTAAACAGCCTGAGCATGGCTTTGTGAGTCGTGTCAGCGACTTGCTTTTCCGTTACGAGCCCAGGGTAACGTTCACAGAGGGTACAGACCATATTATCTTTGTCACGGCGAGCACCGACGGGACGTTAAGCACCCACACAATCATGGTCCATGTCGTATCCAATGACGACTTGCTTCCCTGCGGAACAAACCCAATTCAGGACCGGGTGAAGCTTGTCAGTGGTTCGTCGGTCACAATCCATCCGCTGGACAACGACCATATATGCGGTGACATTCCGGCCTCACTAGAATTATTTTCTGAACCGAAACTCGGTGAGGTCACCATTCAGGATCAATCTCTGGTCTACACACCTGGGGAGAATTTTACGGGCTACGATGAATTCATTTACTCGTGGTCTAAACCTGGGTCTGACAGCGTAATGTATGGTCTCGTTTCCGTCGCGACTTACGCAGAAGTCACAACTATTGAACCTCACGCATATTACATCACGCAATCGGTCTTCCTGAACAACCAAACAGGATTTATGTTCGTCGGTAACGGCCTCGACAAGACCACGGACGGCGGTGAACATTGGAGTACGATATGGGAACGTCCCTGGGAAGAGCCATATTACTGCTACGACCTTTTCTTTCTCGATGAAGACCGCGGATACGCAGCATTTGGTACGGCCGGCCTGCTGTGGACTACTGATGGCTGGAATACGTGGCAAACAATTGAATTTGATGCTACTGTTGCGGCTGTAGCTTTCACTTCGCCCGATGTTGGTTATGCTGCGTTAGAGACGGGCCTGGAACAGAATCCGTTCACTTCCATTGTAAGAACAGACGACGGAGGTGCGACGTGGGAGGAAGTGATTGCTCCTGCACAGCACGGGCTTTCGGGAAAAGTGGACATTCAATTCTTCGATGCCCTACACGGATACGTGCGTTTCTCCGACCAGATTCTCTCTACGACCGATGGCGGCATTACCTGGCAATCCATTTTGTTTGATTTGTTCGAGGAATGGGTCGAGGATATTTGTGTCACATCGTCAAACGATGTATATGCTGTGATCACCGATATCGATTACGGCATTAACATTTTCAAATGGTCGAATGGAGGCCAATGGGTTAACCTTCCAAGGCCCGCCCTGCACACTTACAGCATACGATTCTCGCCTACGGGAGAAGTTGGGTACGCCGTGGTACGCGGGGCGGGCAGTCCCGTAAACGGACACCCCGAACTCTGGCCGCTCTTGCTATACCGCACACAGGACGGGGGATTGACCTGGGATGCGGTATTGACCGAGGTACCGGTATTCGGTATTGCCCGCGATATGCACGTGCCATCCGACAACACGGTGTACATTGAAGATTCCGACTGGATGATCAAGTATGTCATTGAATAGCTGACCGCCAGCCGATTTATCTTCTAAGGCAAGGCCGCAAATGTTTAAATATTTACTATCTTCCCTTTGCCTCCCCTCATGGTCATGCAACGTTTTCATCCTTTCTCCTGTCCCAACCAGACAGAAGCTAAAAGAGCAAGTCGATGAAAGCAATCCCCGTCTACCTTAATCTTGCCGCGCTGGCATTGGTTGTAGCCGCTTGCGACACCTTTTCTGGAAACGATCTGGAGAGCAAGACCGAACCCGTTAACCAAATCATCGACCACTACATGTTGGCGAATTCCGCCACGCTGATCGACCTATCCGTTTATGGTGAACAGTTCTCCAGTGGCGCTGAATTGAAGGTGACCTCGCCACCCTCCCACGGCCGACTATATTCAATTGGCGATGGGATTGTGAAATATCAACCCGCCGTGGATTTAGAGGAAGACACCGACTTCTTCGTAGTAACTGCCAGACATGGAACCGACTTTCTGGGCACGCTCTCCATAAACCTCCGGATTGAACGCTCCACCAGTACATTTCCCTGCGAATTCATTCCCCTTCCAGATCGCGCAACTATCGAGGGCGCCGGTTCGGTTTCTATATCCGTCCTTGACAACGACTACCTATGCGGCGTAGATGAGGGGGACCTTTCGGTTTCGATTCGTTCACACCCGGCCCGAGGCAGCGCAACTGTTGAAGGTCAGTCCATCAGGTATACTGTCGACCAAAGAATAATGGCGGGTGACTCCCTCATCTATGAGGTGAAAACGCCGGATGGCAGGAGTCGACTGGGGTGGGTTACCTTAACCGACCAGGTCGTTGAAATATTAAAGACGCCAGACAGCTACACCCGGGGAGAGCTGGTGTTCGTAGACGAAAACACTGGCTTCTATACAGGCGCTACGGCCATATACCGAACCCAGGACGGTGGAACAACCTGGTCCAGAGTTACCAGGGAATACGAGATCATAGAGTTTCTCGACATCCAATTCATCAACCCACAGGAGGGTATGGCATTGTACACGCCCTGTACATACGGGTTATGGACTAAAGAGTTCAACGTGTGGATGGACTGCGGAGCGTTTATGCTCAAGACTGTTGATGGTGGTGCCAATTGGGATTACGAAATTGTAAGTACACCTTCGGCGGATCCAACCGACCCAAATTATGTAGCTGACGTAAATTTTGGCAGCTCCGTGTTCTTCACATCGTCTACCCGGGGTTTTGTCGGAGGTACTCATTGGACGGACGAACCCCCTCAGTTCAGGCAGACTATTATTACCACATCCGATGGAGGAACGACGTGGTCGAAAGTGTTCACCGACGGTGTGCAGAAGCCCGGGGAATTGAAAGTCCGTTTCGCCAATGCGCAGGTTGGGTATGCACACGTTATTGGAAATCCTTCACAAGACACATTGCTGATTACCGAAGATGGCGGCGTGAACTGGAAGCCTTTCATCACATCTGAGGAAATCGCTGCCATTGCCGCTACCTCCAACGGCTTGTACGCGAGTCTGGCAACAAGTACCTACCATGGCAGCCCATCAAGTCTGTTCAATTTTCAGGGGAGCAATAGTTCCGGCAAGGAATTGATGCGGGTCAGTTACAAGATTTCTCAGATTGCATTCTCGCCTTCAGGCGCGTTTGGCCTGGCAGGAGGAAGCACAGCACAACAGAGCCTCGGATTGTACCAAAGCACGGACGGTGGCAAGACCTGGACTCGGGCAGACGTCGGTTTCATCTTCGGAAGCGGCACCGAGTCGGAGCGAGAAACCAACATGAGATCGATAACCATCCCATCAGAAAATGTTGCCTACATTCTCTTCGGGAAAAAGATTATCAAATACACGAACAAGTAGCTGAATAACGCGGGATTTTTAACGAATGTCCGGCCGCAATGACCTGTTGAGTCGTTGCCTCCTGAAGGAGCCTAAAGCCCAGGAGGAATTGTACATGCTGTACAAGGCTAAGGTCATGGGACTATGCCGACGCTATGCAAGGAACAAGGCAGAAGCAGAGGACATCTACCAGGAGACTTTCATTCGTGTGTTCCGGAGTTTGAATCAGTTGAACGATGCATCATCTCTTGAATCATGGATCAAGAGAATTGCTGTGAATACAGCGCTGAACTACTATCACCAAACGAAACGCCATAACCACATACCGGAGCGAAACGGACATCACTATCCCAGCGAAGCGTATAACGAGATATTGTCCCGACTATCCGATGAGATGCTCATTGCCATAATCAATGAACTTCCGGATGGCTACAGGATGGTGTTCAACCTCCATGAGGTTGAAGGCTACTCGCATCAGGAAATAGGATCGATGCTCAACATCTCCGAAGCTACGTCCCGATCTCAATTGAACAGAGCCAAGCAAGCACTTCGAAATAAGCTGAAACAATTCGGTGTCCTGAAATATGAAAGCTATGAATGAGTTGTTTGACGATGAATTGCGAAGGAGGCTAAAAGCGTATATGGAAGAGCCGGACCCCCGTCTTTGGAAGTCCGTGGCCTCGCAAATAGAAACCAGCAAAGCTACTCCACAGAGACGTTGGCTATTGTGGATCGCGTTGGCATTGATAGTACCAACCGGCATATACTTCTTCACTCGGGGCGGGGCCTCGACGCATCCTTCGGCCTCTGAATCACGTCTGGATGGGAGAACTAATCCTACAAACGAAGAGCGTATACGGGATAATACTTCCAGGGACATGCCGGAAAAGAGTACTTCAATCGTCCCAGGCACTTCGCAGCGCCAAGAAGAGTCGCTGTCGCAGCTTCCAACCACTGAGCGTACAGCTGAACCCCCATCTTCCAACAGCAATGACGTAACAGCTACCGATGAGAAAGTCGGCGAATTATCCGCAGACTCTTTAAGTATCCTAACAGCGCGCGAAACCGTCGAGAAGCCTCAATCGATCATCACTCGGAATCCTATGTCCGATAAGAATTCCGATCCGCCGGAACAAGCTCAACCTGACACCAATGAAGAGGAACATAAAAAACAACCGCTCAACCTGTACTTTACCATCATGCCTACGATGGCCTACAATCGGATTGAACCAAACGCCAATGACAATCTGATCATTGAAAGTATAGACAGACTGGCGGCGTTTTCAACAGAACGTCTGGGGATAAGAGCAGAGTTAGGTGTTGAACGTCCGATTGGCGAACGATTCAAAGTATTTGGCGGGCTTGTATATTTTCAGCGTGATCAGACGATTGGCTACACGCAAAAGGTCGTTGAGGGAAATGAAACAACGCAGGGGCCGAACGGAGAGATTATCATTACGCCCGAGTTCACCTACGTTCATAAGTCATTTGATCACAACGTTCGGAATCTGGGCGTTCAAGTTGGAATTAATTATCAAATACGGAACGCGAAATTCCTTCACACCGCCGGTACAGGCATTGAATTTCACAGGGCACTGAACAAGGCTCGTCCTGAACCTGCAGAAGCGATGACCAATCCGACGGCATATGTTTTTTACAATTTGTACTATCGGTTACAATATCCTGCGCAAACCCGCCTCCGTGGAGTACTTCAGCCCACGCTGAATTATTCATTCTACATTAATGAGAGCCTAAACGCACCGTTCTACATCAAGCCCTACGGCCTCGGCCTGAACATTGGAGTGACTTACAATTTCCTGCCCGGCTATCGCTAGTGTTTTGGGAAAAATTCGCGTTTCAGACCCCTTTCTATGTGCCTCCCCGGTTCCCTATCTCCTATGTGGTTCAAATCCTATGTTGTCCAATTCACGGCAGCGCAAACGCAACATAGCTATCGCCCTTTGGCGCGCCGTTCTTTGTACCTCCACATGCGAGGACGATGTACTGCTTGCCGTTGACTTCATAGGTTGCCGGCGTGGCAAACGCCGCGGCGGGTAATATCGTTTCCCAGAGAAGTTCACCTGTTTCCTTCCTGTAAGCTCTGAATTTCTGGTCCTTCGTTCCGGCGATAAAGAGCAGTCCGCTCGCTGTGACAACAGGTCCGCCATAACTCTCCGAGCCGGTGAGTGGAATTCCCTTTTCCAATAATTCGGGATACTCTCCATAGGTAATTTTCCAGACGTACTCTCCGGTATTCAGGTCGATCGCGTTGAGTGTTCCCCACGGCGGGGCAATGGCAGGATAGCCGTCGGCGTCGAGATATTTTGTATAGCCAGATATTTTGTACTCGACGGGTTCTTCTCCAACTATTTCTGTCCGAACGTTGGCAGCTGCAGGCTGCGATGCTTGCTTTTCACCAAAGAGAAACGCGACGATGTCATCCCTTTGTGCCCGTGTCATGGTGGGGAATCCGGCCATCCGTCCCTTTCCTTTCTCGATTATGTCAGACACTACGTCTCGTGTAAGCCTTTTATCAATATCATGTAGTGATGGATATCCACTTGCCGGGTTGCCGCGTCGGTTAGCACCATGGCACGCTGAGCAAAAGCTCGTGTAAAGCTGTGCGCCTGTCAAAGCTGCCTCACGAGGCTTTGCCTTGTCAAGCGAGATGAGCCACGATGCCTCATTGCTGTTAATATAAATAACGCCTTCGGGATCAACTGCGGCGCCCCCCCACTCTGCCCCACCGTCAAGCCCTGGAAAGACAATACTTCCGTTCTTAGCCAGTGGTGTAAAGGGACCTTCGTAACGGCTGTTTCTAAATAGCGTCAGCAACGAATCGCGATGTGCGGAATAAGGATTGAGGTCGTTTTCCGTCAGTGTTTGTCGCGCATAGGGAAGCGGCTTTACCGGACGGGGCTGAGTTGGCCAAGCCTTTTCACCCGGCACATCAGAAGGAGGTGCGGGAACTTCTTCGATCGGGAACAGCGGCTCTCCCGTTTCCCGGTTGAAGAGAAAAACATATCCCTGCTTTGTTACCTGGGCGACAGCATCTATTTTCTTTCCGTTGTGGGTCACGGTAAGAAGGTTTGGCGGTGCAGGCGCGTCGCGATCGAAGATATCATGATGAACAAACTGAAAATGCCAGATCCGTTCTCCTGTCTTTGCGTTTAAGGCAAGCAACGTGTTTGCGAACAGGTTGCTTCCAATCCTATCACCTCCGTAGAAGTCGAACGCGGCTGACCCGGTAGGTACGTATACAATGCCACGCTTACGATCGACAGCCATTCCTGCCCAGTTGTTTGCCGCGCCCACTCTCGCATTTTCATAAACGGTTTCCGGCCATGTGTCGTAGCCGAACTCACCGGGTCCGGGTATCGTCTTGAATACCCAGGCAAGTTTACCTGTGACGATGTCGAAGGCCTGGATGTGTCCCGGCGCCGCGTCGGAGCCCTCCGACAAACTCAGCGGCATGATGATCAGGTTTTCGTATACAGTGCCTGGTGTTCGCGACTCCACGTGTTTTTGCTTTGCCGACTCTCCCAGTCCTGCTTTCAGACTCGTTTTGCCACCATCACCGAAGGACGTTATT
>DATCLO010000038.1:0-3422 GCA_036563875.1 Cyclobacteriaceae bacterium | reverse complement strand
CTCCAGGATCGGTTGATTCGTTTTGCCGTAACACTGAGCTTGAGAGAATACTTCCCGTTTTTGAGTTCTCGCCGGGTATCGAGAAAGAAATTGACCGTGGGCTTCATTCAAAAAGTACGTCGAAAAATTTGCAGAACATTTGCAGAACATGCTCACCGGAAGACCCGATTTGCAGAACATTTGCAGAACATAAGATAGGACAATAATGAAAAACGCCCAAACAAAATGGTCACTAAATGCTTGAAAATCTTTAAGTTATGAAACAAAATGAAGTATCGTGAATTAACGATCAAACTATTTCCCACGACTCAAAATCGTGTTCCTTCGGGAGTGAGGGTTCGATTCCCTCCTTTGGTACGAGTTGGCTCACAGATATTTGTGGCCTCGACGCATGCCTTTACTTTTTCGGCCACTGAACAGAAACTGGAAAGAACTCGCATCAGATTTTCTCACGCCACCAGCTTGATCTCCTGAATCAAAATATCCGCGGGAAGCTGCAACTGCTTGCTTAGGTTTCGGATCATTCGCAGCGACAAGGGCAATTTTCGATTTAGTACCTTGGACACGGTACCCTTGTCTCCTATCGCCGGAACCAAATCCTTCGGCTCGAGGCCAAGATCCTCCATACGAATCTTGATCGCTTCGATCGGTTCTGGCAAACCTATAGGATAGCGGTCATCTTCATACTTTTCAACCAGGTATAGCAACAGTCTCAGTTCCTTGCCCTCCCGTGACTTCGGGGACGGATCCGCGTCCATAAGTTCCTCAATGCGCTTCAAAGCAGCAGTGTACTCCTTCTTAGTTTCTAATATTGACCAATACTTCATAGCCATTTAATACTTAGACATTCAGAACATCAATTGCATTGTATTCAGCGTGCGTCCCAATCCACTTTACCTGGATAGCTTTGTACCTGAAACTGAACCGCGCTATAAGGCGGTATTTATTCCCTTTAATGTTGAATACCATCCGGTCATCTCCCACCACATCGGCCGACGGATACGCCGTTCTAACTTCATTGAAATTCCTCCAAGTAGCCTTTTTACATACCCTGTACCAAGTTTCAAGGGCCTCCATCGCATCCGGGCGACGTTCATAAAACTCGACGAGGGTCTTTCGGCTAATAACATTCACAACGCAAAAATAACGAAAAAAGTTGGTTTTTTACCAACTTTAACGGAGGTCTTAGCCAGGCATTTCACTTCCAAACTCTTCCAACTCCGAACTGGTCTCCTGCTCTAACTGCCTTCTTCCCATCGAGGTGTATCTCAACAACCTTCTCACTCATGACGCGGTCGCCATTTTCATCTTTCAGTGTAGTAAGAATCTTGCGGGTCTTCACGTCGATGATTTCGCCCGTAGATGGAAAGGCATACTTGCCGTCCATGCTAAAGGTAATCCATCCGGGCTGATCCCAAAGTTCGATGCTCGCCACCTGGCGGGGCGGCATGACAGTATTGTCGAATATGTGCAGACGCTGATTGTAAGCATCGCACAACCAAACTTCCGTTTCATCCGGCGTGAGTCCAATGCCATGGCTCGGACAACCGTGCCGCTTCACAGGTCCCTTTTCAAATCCCCTCACTTCCACGCGATGCAGCATCTTCCCCGTGGTAATATCGCCGATCTCGAATCCGAGGAGATCATTCACATTGACATAACACAGTGTTTGGGATCCGTTCACGGTAAACGGCCTCACCGGCTTTGAAAAAGGTCCCACCTGCTTTATCACAGTGTGTGTACGCGTGTCGGCTACTCCGAGCGTTGGTGTCCGAAGTCCGGCAAGGTATACCTTGGTGCCATCAGGACCATACAGTGTGTTGTGTGCGCCGGAGTTTGTGTCGATTCGCTTAATGACTTCACCAGACACGGCATCCACTACATGCCAGTGTTCTTTTTCCAGCGACGGGAGATAGATGGTCTTCCCGTCGGGCGACATCGCCAGGCGGTCGCAGCCGCCATTGTACTGTTTCTCCCACACAATCTTTTCCGTTGCAAGGTCGATCCGCTGCATCGCTTCCAGCGTCGTGATGTAAATGCTGTTGGTGGCCAGGCTTACCGCTACGCCCTTGACATTCGATGGTGTTCCATCAGCCTTAAGCCCCTGCGTCGGAATCCGCTTTACCAGCCTGAAGCTGTCGGCCATATCATACACCAAAATTCCGTGTCCACCATACTCCAGATAGTTGCGAATTCCCGGAACTGCGACATACAGGTAATGTTTGGCTTTTTCAATGCGGCTGTAATCCG
Source organism: Cyclobacteriaceae bacterium (assembly GCA_036563875.1). Lineage (GTDB taxonomy): Bacteria > Bacteroidota > Bacteroidia > Cytophagales > Cyclobacteriaceae > ZC4RG29. Next base: position 1,172 of record DATCLO010000038.1, on the reverse strand, counting down.
CCCGTTCATCAATATCCACAGGCAACCAGGCTGCGGCAATTATGAGGAACAGGGTGAGTGTGGCAAGGATGAATAGTCTGGCACTGCGGTTCATGTAATAAATTTAATTACAAACCCGGAACAAGAATTCATTTTTTGATGATCGGGGATAGGTTTATTAATTTGTCAGGGCCCCTCCTCCTAAACCAGAAATCTATGAAACAAAAGCGGACGATTTCTAAGCTCAGCGTTCTCCTTGGATTAGTCATCCTGTCTTGCTCCAACCTGTTTGGCCAAGCCAATAAGCAGGAAGTTCTGGATTACCTTAAGAGCCTCGGAAACGGAAAATACCTGTTTGGACAAGTGGCCACATGGGTGCACAACGAGAACCCGGATATGGACAACGAGAGGAACTGGGTTCACAAGGTTTATGAAAAGACTGGCCGTTTGCCGCGACTTGGCGTGATCACCTACGATTTCGAAGACAACCCCTTCACGGACGCGGAATGGAACAACGGCGTGAAAAAAATGTGGGACAACGGCATGCTTGCGGCGGTCTACAGCTGGTATGCGAACCCATCGGGTAACGCCTGGAATGGACCGGTCGACATCGAAAAAATTTTTGAAGACACAGACAACCCGGTAAAGAAAAACTTCTACCGGCAAATGGACCGCATGGCCGCAAACATGCTATGGCTTCAAACGATGGGAATCCCGGTTATCTATACTCCGTTTGTGGAACTGGAGGACCGAAACAAGTGGCACACGAAAGGCGGAACCGAAGCGGGGATTCGTCTTTATCGCCTTGTGCACGATTATTTCACGAAGGAAAAAAATCTGACGAACATTATCTGGGCCTACCACACTACACAGCGGGAAAACGCTTTACCCGATAACTATCCCGGCGACGAGTATGTGGATATCCTCGGGAAGTCGGCCTACGGAACCGGACTCATCTTTACGGAATACGAATGGGCGGTCGACCGAAAGAAAAACCACGGCAAGGTTATCTGGTGGGCAGAGTTGGGCATACGCGGAAAGGACGACCAGCCGCGCGATTGCATGGATGTTCTCAAAAAGTTAAATGAAAGCTTTCCCGAACTCGCAGGTTTTGTGTTCTGGAGCGACGCAGGATACTACAACGTTGTTGACAATCTGAATGGAAAAGAGCTGATGGAGCACCCGCAAATTGT
>DATCLO010000037.1:0-4167 GCA_036563875.1 Cyclobacteriaceae bacterium | reverse complement strand
TGATATATGCGTGGTTTAAGAGGAAGGGGTGGCTCTGATGTGTTAATGTGTTGATGTGTTGATGTGTTGATGTGTTGGGGTTGTCTGGCTTCCGGAGGATCAGGTAATAGAGAGTGCTACGCAGGGGAAGAGAGTCGCGGAGTATTAGCGATTAGCGATTGGCGATTGGCGATTTTAGATTTGGTTCCCTCCAAATTCATGGAGAAAATCACACAGCACAAATCGCTAATCTGAAATCAATTCCTTATCTTTCTTTTCAATCCAATCTAAAACTCATGATGCTGGGTATCCTCCTCCGCCGCAAAGGTAAGCACAGTTTACTCCGATGGTTATTGCTGATTTCTGCGGCGCTGGTCGCCATTGGGGGGTCTCTTCTGGCTGTAGGTTAGAGTCGGACGAGGCAACTTTGTAACTTTCCGGAACGATGAAATTCTTCCAGAAAGAAATTGTATTGCCTCCGCATTCTCGCGGCTTTCATCTGATCACGTCCGCCGTGACCCGCGCGCTCCCGGAGATTCGCGAAATTCAGCGGGGCATTCTTCACGTATTCATTAAGCATACGTCGGCGAGCCTGACGATCAACGAAAATGCCGATCCGACGGTGCGGAAAGACTTCGAGAGCCATTTCAATCATATGGTTCCGGAGAATGCGCCGTACTATCTGCACGACACTGAGGGACCTGACGACATGCCCGCACATATCAAGGCATCCGTACTCGGATCATCGGTGACGATACCGATTACGTCGGGCCGCCTCAACCTCGGAACGTGGCAGGGGATTTATCTGTGCGAGCATCGCGACTACGGAGGAAACCGCGAGCTTGTGGTGACAGCATATGGCGAATAGGCGAAGCGTTAGTGCTTCGAAAGTTTTGCAGATTCCCATGCGATTATCGCCGCCTTTCGCGTGCTTCCCCAGTGGTAGTCGCCAATAATACCAGACGCACGTATCACACGGTGGCACGGAATGAGGAACGCGACAGGGTTGCTGCCCACCGCTGTCCCTACAGCGCGCGACGCCTGCGGGTGATGCAGTTCGGCCGCCAGTCGGGAGTAAGTTGTGACCTCACCCATGGGCACCTTCAACAGCGTCTCCCATACGCGCAACTGAAACGGGGTACCGCGAAGATGAAGTTTGATCTCATCCAGCTTGCTCCAATCCTGTGTGAAGATGAATAATGCGTTTTGCTGAAATGTATCGGTGAGCTGGTTAAACGTTGCGTTCGGGAACCGGCTCACAAGCTTCCGCAGGGCATCAACGGGTCCGTTGTCGGCAAACGCCATGTAACACACCCCCCGGTGTGTTGACGCGACAATGATTTTACCGAACGGACTGTCTGCGAAACTGTAATTGATTTCCAGTCCTTCACCCCCGTTGCGGAATTCGCCGGGAGTCATTCCTTCAATTCGAACGAACAAGTCGTGTAGCCTGCCTGTACTCGACAGGCCGGTATCCAGAGCTGTGTCGAAAAGAGTGGCTTGCCTGTTTTTTAGCAATCCGCGTGCGTGCTCCAGGCTGATGTACTGGAGAAACTGTTTTGGCGTGACCCCGGCCCATTCGTGAAACATGCGCTGAAAATGAAATGGGCTGACGTGGACATGTTCGGCAGCCTCCTCAAGAGACGGTTGTCTCTTGAAATTCTGCCGGTAGAAATCGATCGCCGCCGCAATCCGCTTGTAATTCAGGTCTTTTTGCGTCTCCATTTGGCTGTTGTTTTTCATATCACAAACCTATCACGGCGTATCGCATTGAAAAACCCGCTTCTTGCGCTGTTGTGCAGCCCCAAAAATTTTTTCGGCACCCGTTTTCCTCCTGACATAGGGCTGTCACCACCGGGGATTTCCTTTGTCTAGATACAATTTATAACCAACTATTTAGGACCATGGAAACGAAAAATCTTGAAGCAACGGTTACCGCGGAACGCGGATTTATGACACCGCAAGAACTCCTGCAACACTGGCAAGGTCACCGGCGCTTAACGCGCAAAGTCATCCTCGCGTTCCCGGAGGACAAGCTGTTTACGTACAGCATTGGCGGCATGCGTCCCTTCTCGGCACTGGCCATCGAAATGTTGTCTATGGGTGCGCCCGGGATCCGGGGGATTGTAGAACGCAAATGGGAGAAATTTGAGGACATCGAAGCGCGCGTGTCCAGGATCAAAGACCGCGCAGAGCTGCTCCGTCAGTGGGATCAGGCCACGGAAGACATCAACGAACTCTGGCCTCAAATTCCGGAATCCCGCTTTCACGAAGTTGAAAAGGTCTTCGATACCTATGAAGGGCTCGTGTACGACAACATCATGTATTTCATCGACAACGAAATCCACCATCGCGCTCAGGGCTACGTGTACCTGCGCTCACTCGGCATAGAGCCTCCTCACTTTGCGTATCGAGACTAAATCGCTTTGGTGTTTCCTGCATTAATGTTCTGTTGGAGGGTGCGGAGCGCGTAAAGTGTCCGCACCCGCTGCTTTTTGCGTTTTTGCGAGAGCCCGCTAAAGTTGTGCTATATTGCATCGTGTCTTGCCTCTCCTTGCGCATTCGATAACCAAACATGGATTTCTGACCAACCCACTTATGTACACCGACAACAAAGAAAGTTACGTCTATTTGTGGAGCAAATATCGGCCGGTGCTCCTCAAGCTTATGAGTGCCGCCGCCATTGAGCCGCAGGACTATCGGTTGTACGCACACGAGTTTCAGTCGCTGAATCCCCGACAAAAGGGCGGGTATACCTTTACACTGGAGGCGCGGGGAGGAAAGGCGATAAATAATATCCGCAAGTCGCCCGTTGCCATGGACTTGCTTCAGGTATTGCAACTATCCCCTCGTGCCGTGGAACTTATGGAGGAGGCTACCTATGAATTGAGCATGGACAAGAACTTCATCCTTCACGTGAACCGGAAAGAGGACATAGAAAAAGAAGTGATAGAAGAAAAGGAGAAGGAACCGGAGAGCGATGACGACGGGATGAAATAAGGTCACCTTCTTCCTACCAAAATCCCGTGTAAGAATGCTCGAGAGAGGGCCAAAGGTATTTGGGCCTGCGCTTGTATGACATTAGCACGTGCTTGCTGGGCCAGCGCTTTCATCTCTTGCACTTTGGCGACGGCCATTGCTCTCCTTTCTTCTGCCCGAGCCTTAGCCACGCTCAGATCTGCATTAGCCTGGTCAATCTGCAATGTGGCGCCAATGTTTCGGCCAACACTGATATCGGCAATGTCGATTGATAAGATCTTGTATGCGGTACCTGCGTCCAGCCCGTTTTCAAGGACTTCCCTGGAAATGCTTTCCGGACTTTCCAGTACTTGCAGGTAGCTGGGTGCTTTACCAATTGTTGAAATGATGCCCTGTCCCACACGCGCAGTGACGGTTTCTTCCCCTGCGCCGCCAACGAGCTGTCGAATGTTCGCTCTAACGGTGACCCGTGCCTCTGTAATTAGCTCAATACCTTCGACCGAAACGCCGGTAACGGGCGGCACGACGATAACATACGGTGAAACGGAGAGCTGTACTGCCCTTAAGACGTCTCTTCCTGCCAGGTCGATCGCCGTTGCCTGCTTGTAATCCAGTTCAAGATTGGCCTTGTCAGCTACAACGAGCGCTTTTATCACCGATTTAATGTTCCCGCGGGCAAGAAAGTGGGTTTCCAGTTGATTTATGGTGATTCCTTTTATGCCGGCTTTTGTAGCGAGTATCATCGACTGTACAATTAGTCCCGGCGGCACTTTGCGAAGGCGCATGAAGATGAGCGTCACCAATCCAACGTTCACGCCAGAAAAGACGGCTACAATCCACAAGTTGACTGGAATAAAATAAAAGAAAATCAACACGCCGGCTATGGCAACCCCAATCCATATCAAGAATGAGAATTCAGTCATCAGCGTAAGGTACCATTACTTTTTCACCCTATAAGAATTTATCGGATATATCCGACGAAACGGGTCCTTCCTCCGTCATTTTAGCGCGGATTAGGTTCCTGGCTCCAATTGCAGTATCTTGCAGTCGTTTTAGCAGAAATCATTCTCTGTTAGTGAAGTAATCCTCTATTTAGAAGTTCCTTCCATTTCCGATAGTTCTTGCTGAATCAGGTGTCCCGATTACCCATGTTGAAAGTCGGGTGAAGTGCTGTCGTCCCCGGACGTATGCACGTGAATCGTACAATCA
>DATCLO010000036.1:0-12673 GCA_036563875.1 Cyclobacteriaceae bacterium | reverse complement strand
TCCCAAACACGCCCTCTGTGATCACGAGGATTGCGCCGCCCGTTTCTTCCACTAGCTTCGAGGCGCGCTGGAGTTGCTTCTCCAGGTTTTCCATGTTGTTGTGCACGTAGACGAAGCGCTTGCCCATATGCAGGCGCACGCCGTCGATAATGCACGCGTGGCATTCCGCATCGTAGACGATCACGTCCTTCCGATCCACCAGCGCGTCGATGATCGAAACAACTCCCTGATAACCATAATTCAGGAGCATGACATCCTCCTTCTGGACGAATGATGCCAGTTCGCGCTCGAGCGCGACGTGGTTGTCGGAATTACCCGACATCATCCGTGCTCCCATCGGCGAAGCCATACCGTACTGTTGTGCAGCACGTGCATCCGCTTCACGTACTTCCGGGTGATTGGCCAGTCCTAGGTAGTTATTAAGGCTCCAAACCAGAACTTCACGTCCGTTGAACTTCATCCGGGGCCCTATTTCGCCCTCGAGTTTCGGAAAGAAAAAGTAATCATCAGGTAGGTGGGAATATTTGGCCAAAGGCCCGGCCTCCATACGGAGCTTATCAAACAAGTCTGCCATTTTTCCTGGAATTGGTTAACTCGGCCGCAAAATAGCGAAAAAGCGGGTACCATACAGGGGCGCAACCCCACAACGTAAGTTCTGGCGCCGATTCGAATTAATCATTAGCATTGCCCTATATGACTGACATCCACAAGATTCTCGTGGCCAACCGGGGGGAAATAGCCCTCAGAATCATGCGTTCGGCCCGGGAAATGGGCATCCGAACCGTGGCCATCTTCAGTGAGGCCGACCGCCTCAGCCCCCACGTACGGTTTGCCGATGAGGCGTATTGCGTCGGACCTCCGCCTACTTCGGAATCTTACCTGAACATTGAACGGATCATCGATATCGCACGCCGCAGCGACGCGCAGGCCATTCACCCGGGCTATGGATTTCTGTCCGAAAACGAACACTTTGCCCACAGGGTGACAGAAGCGGGACTGATCTTCATTGGACCTTCCGCCCTGTCGATTGGTCTCATGGGCAATAAGCTGGCTGCAAAGAGGATGGCTGCTGACCACGACGTGCCATTAGTGCCGGGTACCAACGACCCTATCTCCGACATCGCCATGGGGCAGCGTATCGCGCGGGAAACCGGCTACCCCATCCTGCTGAAGGCAGCCGCTGGCGGAGGGGGCAAGGGCATGCGCATCGTCGAAAAGGAAGAAGACTTCGCGTCACAGATGGAAAGGGCCGTCAGTGAAGCGGCATCTGCCTTCGGTGACGGATCCGTGTTCATCGAAAAGTACATTGCGAAACCAAGACACATTGAATTCCAGATCTTCGGTGATACCCAGGGCAACGTTGTACACATTTTTGAACGTGAATGCTCCGTTCAGCGTCGTCACCAAAAGGTAATTGAAGAAGCGCCCTCATCCGTGCTTACGCCTGAATTGCGGAAAGAAATGGGCGAAGCAGCTGTACGCGTAGCCCGTGCGTGCGGATACTATGGCGCTGGAACCGTAGAATTTCTTCTCGACGAGAACTACAACTTCTATTTCCTCGAGATGAATACGCGCCTGCAGGTCGAGCACCCTGTCACAGAAGCAGTCACCGGTCTCGATCTCGTGAAATTGCAGATTGAAATTGCCAGGGGCAAACCCTTGCCCTTCAAACAGGATGACTTAACGTTAAGGGGACATGCGATAGAGGCTCGCGTGTACGCAGAGGACCCGTTTAACAACTTTCTTCCGAATACCGGACGCCTTATCACGTATCGTCCGCCGCAGGGCAACGGAGTTCGTGTTGATGATGGCTTTGAAGAAGGGATGGAAATTCCCGTGTACTACGACCCACTCATCGCAAAACTTACTTGCTACGGCAGCACACGCCAGGAGGCCATTGCCCGGATGATTCGAGCGATTGATGAGTATCGAATTTCGGGAGTGGAGACTACACTCGGCTTTTGCAAATTTGTGATGCAACACGAAGCATTCGTGAGTGGCAATTTCGATACGCATTTTGTAGAGAAGCACTTTTCAACATCCTCCGTTCCTGATAACGACCGAACCGAGGCAATGCTCGCTGCAGTACTGGCTGTCGCGCGAATAGAGGAAAATGCGACAATGCCGGGGCCCATTACGATATCCCACGGCTCGCCGCAACAGAAATGGAGAAGAAACCGGCAGATGCTCGACTGATGAAGATTCAACCCGACCGTCCCCTGGTACTTGCATCGGGGTCACCACGAAGAAGGCAACTCCTGGAACAGGCTGGCTACGTGTTCACAGTGCGCCGATATGAAGCGGATGAAGATTTCGCACCCGACATGCCGCCGGAGAAAGTCGCGTCTTTTCTTGCAGCGAAGAAGGCATCACATTTTCGCGAAGGTATTGGAGATGAGATCATCATTACGGCCGACACGGTCGTCATCCTCGATAACCAGGTGCTGAACAAGCCCGCGGACAGCGTCGATGCAGTGCGAATGCTCGAAGCGCTCTCAGGACGCACACACACTGTGATGACAGGCGTTTGCATCGTATCCCGCGAAAAGGAACGCCTCTTCGACGACACGACTCTCGTTACCTTCCGCAAACTGACACATGCCGAGATTGATTACTATGTTGAACACTTTAAACCCTTCGATAAGGCCGGAGCATACGGCGCTCAGGACTGGATAGGCTTAACAGGAGTGGAAAAAATTTCAGGATCGTACTTTAATGTGATGGGACTCCCCGTGCATCGGGTGTATGAGAATCTGCTTGCGTGGGTGTAGAAAAGGGGGTGATGACTAGCGATTTGCGATTGTCGACACTCCGGAAGACGTTTGCGGTACCCTCGGATGTCCGCACCAACTTCAACACCCCAACACTTCAACCCTACTTCAGCACATCACCACTATGTAAACACCTACGCACGTAAACACCTAAACACGTTCTTTTACGTCTGCCGTTCCGGCCTTTGAGATTCCGTTGACGGCCCAGGCTCCGGTCTGCAGGCGGGTGCGGTTTCTGTCTGACTTCCGCTCATGTCCGTTGCGTATCGTGCGCTTGCCTTCCTGACAGAGGCAGATCGCCTCATGACGCACGCTGATGCCGTTAACCCCGCGCTTGACGAGCCGCTCTCCAAAATCCAAGTCGTAGTCAAACACAGAAAGATCTTCATTGAACCCGTTGATGGAGAGAATATCGTCGCGCCAGGCTGAAGCGTTTGCGCCGCACCACGGGACGGTAGAAGAGAATTTCTCGAACAAGCGGTCGAGTAAACGCTGGTTCGTCATGCCGATCAGTTTGCCGGGTTGGAGCCCGTTGTATAAGAGCCAGCGCCAGTTGAAGGCAAACAACGTAGCGATGTCCTCCTTGGAAATTAGTTTCGCCACTTTATGAGGCACGCTGAAGTATCCTCCGGACAGGAAATGCTGTTTCCGCGAGCGCTTCATGTGTATCTCAACGAAGTCGTTGCGCGGAATGCAGTGATCGTTGGCAAAAATGAGATAGTCCGAGTTTGTCGAAGCGATGGCCCGGTTGAGCATCGCAATTTCGCGCGCCCGGCCGGTGGGATCGGAAAGGTGGCGGATATTCAACACGCCACGCTCCGAAAAATCTTTGACCACTTCCGCGGTATTGGGATCCTGCCCTTCCTCGGTCAGGATAACGTCGAAGTTGTTATAGGTCTGGTATTCGAACCCCCACAAACATTTCTGGAGTAAACTGGGTGAACTGCTTGTACTTATGATGACCGATACCTTCATCTGACTAAACAACCAATGGCACAGCGCCATAACGAAACCTACCCTTCAGCTGGCAAACCAGTACCGCCCAGAAGTTCGGAGATGCCTAAATTTAGTCAAAATTATTTTCCTCTACTCTGTTTTTTCAACCGTCGGAACACTACATATCGCATATAGCGTTCCCATGCAGCCACGACGGCCAGTAGAAGTCCCCTATGGCCGTCCAGCAGGCCCAGTTTCAGAAAGTAGCTCCTGACAAACAGTGATATAGGTTTGATGAGGGCATGATAAAGCCAGAGTTTGCGTTTCCCCTGCTCGAAGTCAGAGCGGGCAACGAGTTGAGCGTAGTGCCAGGATTTGGCAACGTAGTGCCTTACGGTAGGCGATGCGTAGTGAAGCAAATCTCCCTTCAGACGGACGACGCGCGTAGCTTCGCTGAATACCAGCTTCTCGTGGATCGATCCCTCCCATCGCGCTTCATTCTTACGGAACACACGTACCTTTCGGTCGGGATACCAATCTCCGTGACGCACCCAACCTCCGAAATATTGATTGAGACGGTTCATTGCGTAAGCCGTCCGTGGGCGGGCGTTCTCCCGCAGTGCCCGGATTGAGTTGGCAAGCTCGGGCGAAAGCGCCTCGTCGGCATCGATTGAAAGAATGAGATCGCCAGTGGCGAGTTCGTTTGCATAGTTCTTCGCCTCTGAATAGCCTTGCCATTCCCGCTGAAGGAATCTGACACCCGCTGCGCGGCAGATGTCGGCTGTCTTGTCGGAAGAGTATGCGTCTAGTACAATAATTTCATCACATACGTCCTGAAGAGACTCGAGACATCGCCCAATGTCGCGTTCCTCGTTCAGTGAGATGATTACCGCAGAGAGTTTGTTTATTGCCATGCCGGTATACGCCGCGAATCACCTGGTGGTATCGGGCATGCACCATCTTTTTTGGGTAAAGCTAAGGAAAAAAGTGGCTATTTCTTCTCTCCTGGCTTTTGTGCTGGCCGTATCCTGTCGCCATCTTTCAACCGCTTGGATACTACCAGGAAGGGACCAGTCACCACTTCTACCGTATCCGATATACCGGAGACAATTTCGATGTTATCATAATCACTAATGCCTGTCTTAACCTCAACCATTTTGGCTACGCCGTTTTCGTTGACGAACAGAACCACCTTGTCGTCGCGCTTTGGCGCTGTCCTACTACCTGACTGATTGCTGACGGGTTGCGGACCCGATTCTTCCTTTCCGTTTTGCCTATCGAGTTCGGCGGGGTTACGCGTGGTTACCGCAGCCAGCGGCACAGCGAGAACATTCTCCTTACGCGTCGTCAGGATTTCCACACTGGCCGTCATCCCCGGACGGAAAGGGTATTTGTTGCCCGCGTCGAGCAGGTCCTGGTACGACTCCTTTAGGATAAGGATACGGACTTCAAACTCAGTTATCGCATCAGCCGTGGTCTTTTCGTTGGCAGTATTGGCAATCAACGTGACTATACCCTTGAATATCTTCTCCTGGGAACTGTACGCGTCAACATCGATGAGCGCTGTGTCGCCTACGTGCACGCGGACGATGTCGTTCTCATTCACATCGACCCGCACTTCCATGACGTTCAGATCGGCAATACGCATCATTTCGGTACCGGCCATGGTCTGAGTACCTACGACACGCTCACCTTTTTTCACGTCGAGTTTGGACACGATGCCATCCATCGGTGCCACTACGTTGGTGAGTTGCACGTTCTCCCGTGCTTCCCTTACCGAAGCTTCACTGCTTCGGACAATGTAACGGGCTGCTTCAACCGACTGGCGTGCCGACTTCAAGTCATTTTCCGCTACTTTGTACGTCTGCTGGGCCAGCTGCCACTCAGCCTCCGAGATGACCTTCTCATTGTACAGCTTTTCCTGGCGCTTATAATCCTGTTCTGCACGCATGAAGGTTGCCTGTGCTGCAGCAAGCGAAGCTTCAGCAGAAACCAGGTTGGCGCGCTGCTGGTTGAGAGCCGCTTCAGCACGCTCCAACTGTGATATCCAGATATCAGGACGAATTTTTACGAGCAGCTGTCCCTGTTTCACAGAGTCGCCTTCCTCTATCAACAGCTCCCTGATTTCACCGGACACTTCAGGTGCGAGCTTCACTTCAGTCACCGGCTGCACCGAACCTGAAGCGCTTACCTTCTCTATGATGGTCTTGTAGCCCACCTTTGCAATTTCAACTTCCATTTCCTTGGGCTTGCCAATCCAACCCATCGACCTGCCTATTACCAATATGATAATGATCAGGAGCGCGCCTCCAATGAGCCACCAAAGAGTCTTGGATGATTTTCCTTTTTGCTTTGCCATAAGTCAGGTATTAGAAATCGACGGGTTTATTCTGATAGAAATCGAGGATCTTTTTGCGAAAGATGAAATTGTATTTCGCTCTGGACAGGTCACTACGGGCCTGAAACAACTGGCTTTCGGCCAACTGGTATTCAAAGTAATTCGACGCTCCACTACTGTATCGGGCCTGTATCGATCGGAAGGCTTCTTCCCTCGCGGCCACTTGCTGTAGCGCAGACTGGTATGTCTTCTGTGCCGCGATGGCATCGTTATATGCCGTCTCAACTTCCTGCCGAAGCACGTTCCTCACATCCGCCCGATTCAGCTCAGCCTGATTGCGTGCAATAACCGAACGCTGATAAGCGGATCGCGCCTGCATGCCATTGAAGACAGGTATCTGAAGACTGAAATTGAGTGAACGAAAGAGATTGTCTTCGAACTGCTGACGCCGCCCGTAGCTTTCCTCCATTGTACCCGGAGTCTCAAATGAGTTTGTCAGTACTCTTTGACCGGTTCCCTCGACATATCCGATTTCCTGTACTACAGGAACCGGATCGGCGCCACTTGGAACGAAATGAGGTCCATCTGAAGCACTTGAATAGTTGGTAGTAACCGAACCAAACAAACTCAGTCGCGGGTACAGGTTACCGCGAGCTGCCTTGATTCCGTGCTCCCAGCTTTCAACGCGAAGGTCCGCTGCCCGGATTTCAGGCATTACGCGCAATGCCGATTGAAATACTTCCTCTCTCGTGACATCAAGCATCAGATCTTCAACGCCAAGCTCCGGCACCTCAACATCAAGCTCAGCCGTCGCAGGAAGTTGCATTGCCTGCTTGAGTTGAAGGATCGACAGTGCAAGAGCGTTTTCCTGGTTCACTACGTTGAGTTCGTTAGAGGCAACTTCAGCTTCGAGGTTAAGCTGATCCGACATGGGCAATGCCCCGAGTTCTACCTGAACTCGTGTGCGCTGAAGTTGAGCCTGGCTGGAACTAAGTTGAAGCCGGGCATTGTCGAGCAACTCCTTATTGAAGATTACATTAACGTACAATGTAACCACGTTGATGATAACATCATTCCGAACGTTCTCCAGGTCGGCCTGTGAGGCGTCGTAGTTATAACGGTTTTGTTTGATTTCGTTTTGGATGCGAAGTCCATTAAATAATGTAACACTGCTTTGCGCAGCAAGCTGATTCGACCGGATCTCCTGCGTTGTAAAAAGGTTGGTCACCGGGTTAATCGATCGACCCCAGTTAAAGCCGTACGATGCTGATCCGTTCAGCGATGGTATCATAGACCACTTGGCCAGATTGTAGTCGATCCGGCTCACTTCGACGTCGAGTTCACTTCTTTTCACGGCCAGGCTGGACTGCAGTGCATAGTCTACGCATTCACGCAATGTCCAAACCCTGGTACCGGGAATAGTGTCCGTCTGCGCCGCGAGTTGCGAGAACGCTAAAGTGCAAATAAGGGAAAGGATAAGGGTAACGTTTCGTTTCATGTGCGATCAAAAGTCAATATCAGGTATGTAGGTCACCGATCGTACCCACTTCAGGCTCCTGAGATAGTCGAGCGTGAGGGGTCTTAATCCCGAATCCGTTTCGATTACGAGACAGGCGATATCGTGCTTGCCTTTGCGCGAAACAGACATGGTGGCGATGTTGCAGTCGTCATGTGCGAGCACGCTGGCAATGAAAGCGATACTGCCGGGTATATCTTCGGCCGTGAGAACGAGCGTGTGAAGGGTTGCGCGAAATCCGGCTTTGAATCCGTTAATCTCCGCGATATTGATAACGCCGCCGCCCAGACTCTCAGCGATGACCTCTACAGTATTTCCCGAGGCATCTGCCACCACGACCTTCAGTGTGTTGGGATGCAGGGTTGACGCATTGGGGATGCCCTTGAAGGTAATGGCGAAGGCACGTTGTGCCGCAAGGTCAAGGGCTTCGCGGATGCGCGTGTCATCCGTTTTGAAGTCCATTAATCCTGCTGCAATGGCGCGATCGCTTCCATGCCCCTCAAATGTGCGAGCGAATGAGTTGTAGAACGTCACTTCCGCCTTTACCGGCTCACCCTCGAGAAGTCTGCGTACCGTGCGCCCGATGCGGACCACGCCGGCCGTATGGGAACTCGACGGCCCGATCATCACAGGTCCGATCATGTCAAAAACGCCGCTTCGCTCAGGCATATTGGGTTAATAATGGTACGCAATATGTCGCATGAAAGTTGAATTGTTACAGGTTGTTATGGATTAAAAAGGCCAGAAGGTTGCCTGGCATACATCCATTCACACTGCAATCGGCGCCTTTATGGAGGGGTGCGACTGGTAACCGACCACGGCGATGTCGTCCGGTGCGTAGTCGAAGAGGGACTGGGGTTTTCTGCGGAATTCCAATGCTGGTAGCGGCAACGGCTCGCGGCTCAGTTGAAGGCGTGCCTGCTCCAGATGGTTTACATACAGGTGCACATCACCGCCTGTCCACACGAATTCGCCCGGTTGAAGGTCGCATTGATGGGCGACCATATGGGTAAGCAGCGCGTATGAGGCAATGTTGAACGGAACGCCGAGGAAATAGTCGGCGCTGCGTTGGTATAACTGGCAAGAGAGTTTGCCATTCGCCACATAAAATTGGAACATGGCATGACAGGGAGGTAACGCCATTTTCTCAATTTCCGCCGGATTCCAGGCCGTTACGATGTGTCTGCGGGAATCGGGATTTTTTCGGATCTGGTCCACTACCCTGGCGATCTGGTCGATCGATTCGCCGTTCGGTGCCGGCCAGCTGCGCCACTGATACCCATACACCGGCCCCAGATCGCCTTTTTCGTCGGCCCATTCATCCCAGATGGTGACGCCGTGTTCATGGAGGTAGGCAATGTTGGTGTCACCTCTCAGAAACCACAGTAACTCAACTATTATAGAGCGCAGATGCAGTCGCTTGGTCGTCACAACGGGGAACCCTTCGGCGAGGTCGAAACGCATCTGTCTACCAAAGACCGACAAGGTGCCGGTTCCCGTGCGGTCCTCCTTTTTGGTACCGTTTTCAAGGATATCCCGCATGAGGTCGAGGTACTGTCGCATAATTCGGCTTTGGCCTGCAAAGAAAATAAGATACGATAGATTCTCAACGATAACGAAAAAAAAAGCCGGCGCGTGCCAGCTTTTCCCAAAAGGCAGAATCTCGTCAGTTGCCGATCGCTACGTTTGTTACGGCACCGTTGCCCACGGTGACTGTCACAGTTCGGTCGCACTCTCCTGAACCGTAGTCGATCGTCATGCTCTTGCCGCCACTGGTAAATGTCTTCACTCCGTCAACAGCCATATAGATACCATCGGAAAGAACGCACTGTCGTTTGTACACAAGCGTTTCGTTGATCTGCATTGCATACGCTCTTCCTCTTCTGTTCTGACCTTCTGCATGTCCGTATAGAAACACGGCCTGTCCAAGGAGATGAATCTCACGCGTAAATTCGGAGCTACGTGTAGATACACTACCGTCCGGCCATTCAGCCCTGCCATCTTCGAGGGTAATCTCGTGACGGATGACGCCAGCGTCAGTTGATCTTAGGCGCCGTAGTGTGCGCGTACCGGAAAGCAACACGCCGTTGACCTTGTAGTCTTCGAACGTTAATTGTACGGTAAAGCCTTCATAATTTGCCGGCCCACCACTGTATTGGAGGCGGATGACACCGGATCTTGTGTTGCCGCGCGGGTCGGTACAACCATTACCAAAATCGAGTACGATCTCTCCGGATTGATTATTACCGGAAAAATCCAGTGAAGCACAAAAGCGGTCATCGGAAGTCAGGCGCCCTCCCTTAGAGGGACTGTCATCGCTTGTTACCGCGACCCAGGCCATGTCGTCTGTGTCCTCAAAATAGGCGTCGACGAGCGATTCGGTAATCACATCATCAACTTCGTTCTCTGTCAGTCGTTCCTCATCAGAAGAACACGCTCCCGCCATCAATCCGCAGAGCATGAGAACATGGATTTTTCTCATAGTAGTCAGGTTTTCACTATCGGAAACGATCCGGAGGGTGAAAATTGCATCCGATTCCCCGCTTAGAGCGTAAAAAGAGCTATGGGTTTAACGCTCTGCCGGAAAAAATTTCACGGTTTGACGACCGGATGGGAATTCCAGCCGGGATTCCCTATTTTGGCAATAGGGTTAGGGGTAAATTAGTGCAATATCGCGCGGAATGCCTATGGTGAAAGGAATGTTGGCCGCCTTGTTCGTTGTGCTTTCGCTTTGCGGCGCGCAGGCTCAATACAAGCTAAAACTTGCGAAATTAAAGTACAATGGCGGCGGTGATTGGTACGCGAACAAGACTGCCTTGCCGAATCTCATTGAGTTTTGCGGCAAAGAACTGGGAATCATTCTCGCCCCCGAAGAAGATATTGTTGAAGCCTCGAGCCGGGACATCTTCCTTTATCCTTACGTCTATATGACTGGCCATGGCAACGTGGTGTTCAGTGAAGCCGATGCCGCAAATCTGAGAAAGTATCTGACGGGTGGTGGCTTCCTTCACATCGATGATAATTACGGACTGGACAAGTTTATCCGACTGGAGTTGAAGAAAGTTTTTCCGGAGCTCGAGTTGGTGGAAATCCCCTATGACCACCCGATCTACCACCAGAAGTTCGATTTTCCCAACGGACTACCAAAGATTCACGAACACGATGGCAAGCCGCCTCAGGGACTAGGGCTCTTTTATGAAGGAAGGCTTGTCGTGTTTTACTCATATGAGTCGGACTTGGGTAACGGTTGGGAAGATCGCCGCATACACAATGATCCTGAAGAAAAGCGGCTGGAGGCGTTAAAGATGGGCGCCAACATAATTTCATATTGCTTCACCCACCCGAACTAGCCAGTAATGCGCCGGACGGGCTGGAGTATTGCACTGTTCACCATCTGGATCATAATCTCTCACACTTCGTGCGAAACACCCGAGGATCAGGAGGTACTGACTGCACGGAAGTACTGTGGGCAATGCCACGTGTTTCCGGAGCCTGCGCTGTTGGACAAAAAGACATGGTCTGAATCGGTCCTGCCGCAGATGGCATTTCACATGGGCGCACCCAATAGCGAGATCCTAAGCACAATAAATCCCGCTGATCTCATGTACGTCCTGAAAGCGTTGCCCCAACACTTCATGGTCTCGGACAAAGAGTGGGAAATGATCCGGCAGTATTATCTCAAGAATGCTCCTGACTCTCTTACCGTGCAGCATGTAGCGATCAATGATACGCTGTCGCGATTTAGGTCGTCAATGTTGCCGGATTCTTTTGAACCCAACGTCACATTTCTCCGCTACGACACCGTCCGAAACCAACTGTACGCCGGCACGCGCCAGTCATATCTCTATACGCTCAACACTCACCATGAACGTATCGATTCCATAAAACTCAATAGTCCGCCCTCCTGGATGGTGCGCAATGATGACCAGATTCTACTGACGACGATGGGCATCATGGATCCGAACGACAGACCCGCAGGCAAAGTGATTAGCCTTCGGGCAAAGAGCGAACAAGCGCAGATCGATTCGATCAAGCGACCTGTATACCTTGAATACGAAGACCTGGACGGCGATGGCGCCCGTGATTATGTTGTGTGTGCTTTCGGCAACTATACAGGTAACCTGTCGGTGTATGACGGCCGCACCAACAAGGAATATGTACTCAGTGGACTACCGGGCGCCCGAAAGACCATCATTCGTGATGTGGACCACGACGGCAAGCCCGATATTCTCGCGCTCTTTGCGCAGGGCGATGAACGCATCGTCTGGTATGCGAACCGTGGCGATTTCACCTTTGATGAAAGGATATTGCTGCGATTTTCACCCGTAGACGGGACGAGCTATTTTGAAGTTGCCGACGTCAACAACGACGGCCACTTTGATATCCTCATGACGAACGGCGATAATGCTGATTACTCCATGATCGTAAAGCCATACCATGGTGTGACGATATATGAGAATAATGGCGAGAACATGTTTACCAAGCGCTGGTTTTTTCCCATGCCGGGCGCATCCATGGCCATGGCTCGTGATTACGACAACGATGGCGATATTGACATAGCTGCAATCTCCTTCTTCCCGGACTTTGAAAGAACGCCCGATCACGGCTTTCTCTACTTTGAAAATCAGGGTGACTACAAATTCAAGCCGTATCGACTGCCATCAACCCTTGTTGGCAGATGGCTTGTGATGGAAGCGGCCGACTACGACAATGACGGCGACATTGATCTCGTGCTGGGTGCAAATAATTTCAGGGGGTTAGGAGCGAACAGGAAAAACTACGAATACTGGAACACGCACAAGACTGCGCTCCTTTTCCTGGAGAATACAATAGCCGATAACAGCCCGGATTCACTTCAGTCCTTCAATACTCCGGAAAAATCCAATAACGAATAAGCCAGGGCCCTGTTAAATAAAATTGACCAAAGACTTGCATTCATATAACTAATAGTTTAGTTTTATAACGAAAACATTAGTCGATATGAAAGAACTCACCCGGGCGGAAGACCAGGTCATGCAGGTATTGTGGAAACTGGAGAAGGGGTTCGTGAAAGACATTATCGAACATCTTCCCAAACCCAAACCTGCGTACAATACCGTCTCAACGATCGTG
>DATCLO010000035.1:0-6995 GCA_036563875.1 Cyclobacteriaceae bacterium | reverse complement strand
TTCTTTTGTTGGCGGCTCTGACCATCCGCCAGTAATGGTAAGCATTTCGCCGGTCGTAGTGAATGTAGTACCGCTGGCTTTCTTTGAATCTGAAATGTACAGTTGCACTTTTCCGTCAAGACCGACTTTGTAAGTTTTTGCGTTCGGAATATCCTGGAAGAATACTTCTCCTTTGGCATTGACGGCAATACCTTCTGTGAAGCCGTAGTTTTCACCAACCAATTCCCATCCCTCTCCGTCGATGAGAATGTCAGCGAGAAAGGCATTCTTTGTCTTTCCTGCAACAATTGGTTTTGGGTAATCGCGCCACAGCCACCGCATAGCTTCGGGAAAGACAGCCGTTCCGTGCCTGTTATTGTGTCCCCCCGTTCCCCACACATGGTGTACGTCGTAGCCGGCAAACGCGAGCGCGCGTTCCATCGATTCATTAGCCTTCCACCAATCGCCTGCGTAGATGTTGAGGTCGTTCGAACCATCCTGCATAAAGATGCGGATTGGTTTTGGTTCGTATTTCCTGACCAGTATGTCATAACGATCAGCACCTCGAAGCCCGGTGTAAGTTCCAATGGCGCTAAACACTCTCGAAAATTCCTCAGGATGTTCCCATGCCGCCGTGAACGCGCAGACTGCCCCACTGCTTGAACCTCCAATGGCACGATCGTTTCCATTCCGCGACAGCAGAATAGGTCTGCCGTCGGAAGCCTTTTGCTTTTCCACAAAAGGAAATACTTCATCCAGTAGGAATCGTGCGTATCGGTCGCCCAGGCCGTCGTACTCAAAACTTCTGTTGAATCGATCCAGTGCTGCATCCTTGTCGAGGGCAAGTACTTTTCCTGGTGTAATAAAAATGCCAATCGTGATGGGTATCTCGTTACTTGCTATGAGGTTGTCGAACACCGTAGGTGCATTCCACTGAATGCCGTCCTGGTTGACATACACGCACGCGGGTTTGTCTCCTTTATACTGTGCCGGGATGTAGATGCTGATCTCGCGTGTGGTTCCTGGAAATATTTTTGAGTCAGCAAAAGTAAATTTCAGTATCTCTCCTTTCGGAATGCCGGGACGTTCTTGGGAGGCTGGATCTACGGGATAGGTTTCCTCGGTTGTTTGCGCTAAGGCCTGCGTGCAAAGGCAAACCAGCAGTAACGGCAATATTCGAATCATCGTATAGGGGTTAGGCAATAAATTATCGCAGGCAATCTACTGAAAAGTACTTTTGCAATTGTGACCCCCGCAACTTATCCCACAAACCAGTAGCTGGCGTGGGTGTAATAATCAAAGCTACATCCCCGAGGCCGATACTAGCGAAATGCGGTGGGTCACCCCACTCGAATTCAAGCCGGAAGCCTAATTTCTTAGTATAGAACCCCGACAGCTTGGCGAATGTCCGGTACCATGAAACCGGGATTTACGCTGTTGCAAATTACAGGAGCGGGAGTGGAATTGTTCTTGTGGAGGGTTGTGTGCGTCCGCAAATCCAAAATACATTCTTTGCATAATATTTCATCAAATGAGGCCAACGATTATGCCCATTTGCCGGATAAAAATCGGATGCTATGACCGGTCATAACGTTCCTGTCCGAACAAATACTAAAATTGTTCGCTTCTGTAGTCGGAACGAAATACATTAGTACAATCACATCTTTTGATAAACAATATGAAAGCGAGCTTACTGATTGGAGTTGTGTGCCTGTGTGTTTCAGCTGCCACTGTGGATCCGCCTTACAAATCCTTTCGTGAAGATTTTGAGGGAAGCTCACCCGTGCATTTCAGCTACGCGTCAGGCGGAAACCAGGCCGACTTTACACGGGCTTTTGGCGTCGATTCACCAACGGAACCTGGTACCCGCGTTCTATCCTTCAAGATAGATCCCAATGATCCGCCGGGTGCGGGTAGGGGACCGGAAATTATTTCGAATGAGCTCACACACTTCGGTACTTATGCTGCCCGGTTAAAAGTACCTGATGCCCGCAAGGAACAACCCAATGTGGGTGCGGTCGTTGGCTACTTCACATATCACATGGACAGCATTTATGGGCTGAGTGAAATCGACTTTGAATGGCTTATTGCCGATCCGTCGGTGATTTACGTGGGAACCTGGACAGGCCCTCGGGGTGGATTGGAACGCATTGGCCGTACGATAAATCTCGCCACCGGCACGATCTATGAGACGACTTACCGACTCGGACATCAGGGTGCACGTGAACCTTTGAGCGGACTCCAGAACCAACCGGAGACCATCAAGCCCATTGAAGGCTACGACGCATCATCGCAGTTCCACACTTACGGCTTCGACTGGCATCCGGATCGGATCAGGTGGTGGATGTTGCATCCTGCAACCGCGGATACAGTAGTGTTATGGGATTACCGCGGTTCACAAAGAGGGATACCGCAGCATGCATCTAAGTATCGACTCAACTTCTGGCACACGAATAATTGGTCAGTCGTTACGAATCCAAATTCCCTGGAGAAGCCTTTGAAGCCGTATGAGGTAGAAGTGGATTGGATGACGTACGAGGCTAAGATCAATCAAAAGACATCCTCGATGCGGTAGTCAATATCGCCATACGAGAACGTGTCGCCTTTTTTCTTTCCCTCCATTGCACGGTAGAGTGGCGTTTTGGCCGACAGACCAAAGACCTTCATGTTGCCGACATAAAACCGTTCAATACTAACAGACACGAAAAAGGTATCCTTGTCGGTGACCACCACGCTTCCGAGCTGCACTTCGTTGTGGATTGTCTCGATACTACGCTGCATGTCTTGCAGTGTTGTCATTTCTGCCCTGGCAAAGTCAAGCTGATCGGCTATTCTGTTAGCGCGTTGTACCGCTTCTTCCATGGCTGGCTGTCCGTTGCCGTTACCTGTCAGCAACTCTTTTATGCTTTGAGCGAAGTCGTCAATGACGCTCTGATGTTGTCTGATGCCTTCCTCGAGAATCTGTTTCTTCAGAAGGGCACGGTCTATGGTGTCACTTACAGGTTTCATGGCTGATATATTTGATACACTAAAGGTCGCGCAACCATGAAACCTTCGGAAGGAGCAAAATCAGGTAGTGCTCATGACTATTGTTATGATTTCAGCAAATTGAATGGAACAGCTTTTGTGCTTTTCAGGCTTCTACGAGCTTCAACGCTTTCTGGATTGCTTCCATATTGACCCTTAGCGCTTCGTCGTTGTCGAGGTCGTTCAAGGCCTGGTTAAATGGCTCTGTTCGAACCGGGCCATCGTAGCCAATATCGATGAGGCCTTGTAAAAAATCTTTCATGTTGATGACGCCGGTTGCCAGCGGCAGTTCTCTCTTTCCATCGACTTGTTCCTCACGCTTAAGTCCTGCGCGCGCGTCGTTGATGTCTACTGTGATGATGTCAGACGGAGTGAGTGTTCGGATATCGTCGATGGTGTCGTTCGCGCAATACCAATGAAAACTGTCGAGAACAAAGCCGACATTTCCCGTGCCGATGGCGGCAATGAGTTCTTTGGCTTCTTTCATTGAGGCAATGAAAGGATATCGCCCCATGATCAACAGCGTGCGCATGCCGAGATATTCCAGACCGAGTTTTATGCCGTAGTCATTCATGATTTTCGCGCATTCGCGCAGCCGATCGGCATGCTGACGCATATTTTCACTGTAAGTTAATTCGTTGTGTGACGATATGATCCAGGTATTGATACGCGTGGCACCCTGTTTCTGCATGGTTTCGCAAAACTTTGGCAGGTCTTTAAGTCCTTCTTTGAAGGTTGCTTCATCGCGTCGGTATTCTACGGGTATGTTAATGGAATCATAGGTGATGTTGTGCGCCTTCATTTTGGCCTTGATCTCATTCAGCCGGGCGTTTGAATAGTCCTTCATTACCTCCTGGGTGTACGGACTGATCGCTTCATAGCCGTACTTGATGGCGTAATCAAGCGTTTCTGCAAAATTTGCCTTTACCCCGATAATCCCTGGGTTAAGCGCAATCTTGAATTTTCTTTTTGCGGTTGTATCTGCAAACACAGCGTTGAAGGGAGCGGCGCTGGCAGCTGCCATGGCCATTGCTGAGGTTAGGATGAATTGTCTCCGTCGCATATGGATCACGTTTCCTGAGATTCTGGTAGAATTTTCAGGATTTCAAGGTAGGAGATTGGATAGGATTTAGGAAGAAAAATGGGATGTCTGGTTTTGTAGTCAGGACTGAGATCACTTTTGTGCGCCATCCCTTCAAGTATTCGCTAAAACTTTGGTGTTTGACCGGGTATTTTCTGCAAAGAGTTGCAGGAGACGAATCAGTTCCAACATGAGTATTTTCTGATGCAGCGTTTTTGTCGCTGCCTGAGTCATAAGTTTTTAGGGGGAATGGTATCAATCTCGATTGTAGTGACGAAATTCATAGGACGGGGTGTCCTGATGCACACCAATGAAAAGAGTGCTTTCGCTTCTGACAATCCTTTTTTTATCGCTTCTGGGTTGCAGTGAAGGAGATCCGCAGGGTACGATCTGGCATTCAGGTGCGGAGGAGGAATTGATCGCCTTCATCCGGCGCGCAGTGGGCCAGGAGTCGGGCGAAATCTATGTCATAAACCCCGATGGTTCCAATGTCCGATTGCAGGGTAATGTAGAAACCCGCGCCAGTGGAGATTTACATTGGTCACCTGATGGTGAAAGCCTTGCCCTGTTAAGAAATTCCAGGATTTTCATTTTGAGTGAACGTGGGGTGGTCGGTAAGCCTCTGGAGACGTACGTTCGTCCGGAGAATCTGACCTGGTCGCCTGATGGCAATTACATGGCCTTCCAAAGCGGTCATGAGGTCATTGATGGGTGGTCTGCTGTTCGGATTTATGTGTCGGTGTCGAGTTATCCTGGGGTTGTACGCACGCTTCCACTGCTTGACACCATCGACCTGTGGGATGCGGAACCTTCGTGGTCTCCGGACGGGACTAAGATTGCCTTCAGTAGTGACAGGGGAAGAGACGGATACGAGGATATCTATCTTATGAACCCCGACGGTTCACAACTCGAACGATTGACATGGCCACCAATTGCTAAATCCCGCCCGGTATGGTCACCCGACGGGACGAAGATTGCTTTCGAAGGGGAAGGCAATGGCAACGGAAGCACGAGTATTTATGTCATGAATGCAGATGGGAGCGACATTTTTCAGGTCACTCACAATCTGACTCGTGGTAACCATACTCCAACATGGTCACCCGACGGAACCAGACTGGCGTTTACTTCGGATCACGAAGGTAACCCTGAGATTTACGTCATCAATGTCGATGGCACTGGTCTTAGGCGCCTGACATACTATCCCGGTGACGACTATGCGCCGACTTGGTCGTGCGGAAAAACCTTTTGACAACTCAACATGTCTCTGCTGAAACCATTCTTTGCGCGATTTGGTCTGTTGCTGTTGACACTTGTAGTCGCGTCGTGTGATACGTTTCGTGGGGATGAGGTTGTTGACGACAAGTTGGTAACGATCAACCCGGAAAAGGTCGACTACTATGTTCCCGATGCCGACATCAAGAGCAGTTCTTCGGTAATAATTAACCTGAGGGAAATAGTTGTTTCAGCGCACGCCCGGATTGGCATTAAATTACACAAGGTTCCCGATTACGGCGCTGTAACCTGGCTTGACGAGGATTTTCTGAAGTATACACCCACACCCACACTCTACGATACTACATACCACGATGGTGAACGAATGGATCAGTTTGAGATTGCGTTTGTCTCGGATGGTAGGACGATCGCCACACAACCCATCAGCATCAGACCGGGCAATTTCCCGTGTGGACTCTATGCTGTAGAGGATAGGGTCGAAACTCGACCGGGTACACCCGTATCATTCGCGGCCGTCTGGAACGATCACCTTTGTGATATCAGGGTTGACAACATCGCACAGTCAATTGCGCTTGATCCGCACCACGGAAATGCGGAAGTAAACGGCACTACCATTACATACACACCTGAAGTCGACTTTGAGGGCCTTGACGAATTTGTCTACGTGGTAAATGCCTTCGGTCAGGAAAACATCGCTTCGCAGGGTCCCCTGACCTCCTACGGACTTGTAACCGTCCAGGTCGGAGAGTAATAGCATTTGCTTCATCTCCGGCATTGAGTCTATGAGAGAAATGAGCCATTAGGTGCAATAGATTCAATTTCAATATAAAAGGGTGTCGTCTTTAGGAACCCTGCTTTCACAATGCCAATCGGGCGACCCGAGGTCGCAACGGGCATTGTACGATTTGTTCCGGCCAAAGGTATTTGGCTTGTGCAGGAGATATACGCGTCGGAGGGAGGAAGCGGAGGATGTGTTTCAGGAAGCTTTCATTCGCATCTTCCAGAACATTAATCAGGTTCATGACGCCGAACATCTGGAACCCTGGATTCGACGTATTACCGTGAACGCAGCAGTAAGCTATTATCACAAGAACAAGCGACATCAAATTGTACAGGACGTAGCGGATGATGGCGTTCAGCAAACTAGCGACGACTATGTGTTGATTTTGTCAAAATTTTGTGATGAGCAAGTGGTCGAGATGATCGAAGCGTTGCCCGATGGCTATCGGCTCGTCTTTAACCTTTACGAATTAGAGGGATACAGTCACAGTGAGATAGCCAGTATGCTCAGCATAACAGAATCTACTTCCCGTTCACAACTGAACAGGGCAAAACAAGCATTAAAGAGCAGACTTAAAGCCATTGGCGTGGAGAAATATGAAAAGTATGCATGAGCAGAACGTATTAGAGTTCAAGAGAAGAATTTCCAATTACTCTGAGGAACCTGACAAGGATCTGTGGCCACTAATCGCCGTCCACCTAGGCCAGGGCAGGTCACGGGGGAAAATCTGGACGTGGCGCCTGTCTGCCTTTATACTGGCACTGTCAATCACGTTCCTCACAGGCTTAGAAGTTTCTGAGAAGCGCTTTCTGAACTTCAACCATAAATCATCAGTCGTCGAAAGTAGAGAATCCATTAGCATGGGTCCGCCTTGTTCGGAAGACCGTCCTGTAC
>DATCLO010000034.1:0-69161 GCA_036563875.1 Cyclobacteriaceae bacterium | reverse complement strand
TTCATTAATGCTGCACATGGGTCCCGTCATCCTTGCGATTGAGTCTTCTTGTGATGAAACGTCAGCCTCCGTAATCCGTAACGGCAAGGTACTTAATAATATTATTGCCTCGCAAAATGTGCACCAAAAATATGGAGGCGTTGTACCCGAGTTGGCGTCGCGCGCGCATCAGCGAAACATCGTTCCCGTCGTAGATCAGGCGCTCTCGGAAGCGGGCATCCAGCCACGTAATTTACAAGCTATTGCCTTCACTCGTGGGCCCGGACTCATGGGTGCTCTGTTGGTGGGGGTTTCATTCGCCAAAGGGATGGCGGCGGCGCTGAACATCCCCCTGATTGAGGTCAACCATATGCAGGCGCACGTGCTGGCGCACTTCATCAGCGAACCTCATCCCAGGTTTCCGTTTCTGTGCCTCACGGTCAGTGGAGGACATACTCAACTTGTGCGCGTCAAGGCGCCACTCGACATGGAGGTCATCGGCCAGACACAGGATGATGCTGCAGGCGAAGCATTCGACAAGGCGGCTAAGATCATGGGACTTCCTTATCCCGGAGGACCGCTCATCGATCAATACGCTGCTCAGGGGAATCCTAACGCGTTCACGTTTCCGGCGACGAGTATGCCGGGGCTTGACTTTTCGTTCAGCGGAATCAAGACTGCTTTCCTTTATTTCCTTCGGGACAGGGTAAAGACCGACCCTGATTTTATAGCGAACAACCTTCCTGACTTGTGCGCGAGTCTGCAGGCTCATCTTGTCGAGATGCTGGTGTCCAGGCTCAAGCAGGCAAGCGACATGACGGGCATACACGAGGTTGCTGTAGCAGGCGGCGTGTCAGCTAACAGGGGTTTGCGAAAGCGTCTCAGTGAAATGGCAGAGGAAGAGGGATGGAACCTCTTCATTCCCGAGTTTCAGTACTGCACTGACAATGCCGCCATGATCGCGATAGCAGCGCACTATAAGTTTCTCGCAGGAATGTTCAGCGACCTCAGTGTTGTTCCGCAGGCGAGGATGCCGTTTTGAATGATGGGCGCAATATTGTAAAATTGATTGTAATAGTGCTGACAGGTATGGCCGGGCAACGCTTCTCCGATAACATCAACATCAAGAACAAACGCGCCACGTACGAGTACGAATTGCTCGACAAGTACATAGCCGGTATGGTGTTGAAAGGAACCGAGATCAAGTCCATAAAGGAAGGCAAGGTTAACCTGCAGGACGGCTACTGCTATGCAAATGATGGTGAACTTTTTGTCAAGGGAATTCACATTACCCCCTACGCGCAGGGTACGCATTATAACCATGAGCCGACGCGTGAGCGAAAGCTGCTGCTTAAGAAATCGGAGATCAGGAAACTGACGTCGCGGATGGAGGAAAAGGGACTAACGTTGATTCCCATCAGACTATTTGTTAATGACCGCGGCATTGCCAAACTTGAGATTGCCCTTGCGCGAGGTAAGAAGCTGCACGACAAACGGCAGTCGCTGCGCGAAAAAGAAGCGCAAAGAGAACTCAGCCGGATAAAGACCTGATTGGGTGTTATGACGAACGCGATTGATTACGGTGTTGCCCGCCTGAGCCTGATACCGGTGCGCAAAGAACCTTCGGAACGATCGGAGCAGGTTACCCAGTTGTTGTTCGGCGAACACTATGAAGTGTTGGAATCGGATGCTGATAACAACTGGTTTAGGATTCGCATCAGCCTCGATCAGTATGAAGGATGGATCAGTGCCATCCAGCACCATTCCGTTTCGAAGGAATACTTTGACTATAGCAACCACGCTGAATTCAAGATCACGACTGAGCTTACTACGAGCATTCTCTACAACAAGAGGACGCAGTTCATCCTGATGGGAAGCATAATCCCGATCTCCAGTTCGGAACTTTTCCGGATGGAGGAGCAGTTTGCATTCAATGGCGAGGCAAAAAATCTTGGTCAGAAACGCGACTACGAATTCCTGAGGTCGACCGCGTTGCAGTATCTCAACGCGCCGTACCATTGGGGAGGCAAGAGTCCGTTTGGAATCGACTGCTCGGGTTTCGTGCAGATGGTTTTCCGCATCTGCGGCTACCGACTCGACCGCGATTCCATTCAGCAGGTCCGCCAGGGCAGACCCGTGAGCGGAATACAAGATTGTCAGCCTGGCGATCTGGCATTCTTCAGCCGCGACTCGGACCGCGTCAACCACGTTGGCATCGTGTTGAGTCAGGAGAAAATCATCCATGCGTCCGGCAAGGTGCGGGTGGATGACCTGACGCCTGATGGAATCCGGAATGTCGACACTGGCCGAATAACGCACGCGTTCGTTCAGGCAAGAAGGGTGTTGCTGTGACGGGTTGCAAGATGGAATAGCAAAATCGGCGACAGCCTGTTTTGTAACTTGAAAGTTTGATTCTATATTACCAGCATGATCAGCAGAGTGTTGGTACTCAATCAAGATTACAGTCCGCTCATGGTATGTTCCGTTGAGCGTGCATTCGTGCTGGTTTATTTGAAAAAAAGTGAATTGGTAAAGTCGGCGAACGGGCATCGGTTGCATTCCGTCTCGCAGAGTTTCCCGATGCCTTCAGTAATACGACTCAACCGATACGTTAACGCCCCCTACAAGGGCGTTACGCTTACCCGGCAGAACATATTCAAGCGCGATAACTTCGAATGCCAGTACTGCGGCACGCGACGCGACCTCACCATCGATCACGTGTTCCCGAAGGGACGTGGCGGACTCGATACGTGGACGAACCTCGTTACCGCTTGCAAGAAGTGCAATGCAAAGAAAGGAGACTACACGCCGGAGGAAGCCCAGATGCCGCTGCGAAGGAAGCCTTACAAACCCTCTTACGCGATCTTTCTTAAAGATCAATTGAATGGTCAGGCCGACGAGTGGGATGCTTTCCTCAACGGCCACCAGCATTGAGGGGCAGCGTGTAGATCATGGCCGAACTTTTCGATTATACATCCAAGAACATTGTAATTACCGGCGGCGGTAGCGGCATCGGTCAAGCAATGGCATTACGCTTCGCCAGGCACGGTGGTCACGTGTTTATCGTTGAGCTCAACGAAGCGGGCGGGCGCGAGACTGCGGAAAGAATTCGCGGGGAAGGAGGGAAGGCCACTGTGGTTCCCTGCAACGTCGCAAGCCATAGCCAGACGCGGGACGCCGTGGAGACGATTCTTTCACAAGTTGGTCGTATCCATGTGCTGATTAACAACGCGGGCGTCGCCCACATCGGTACGCTGGAGACGACCAGTGAAGCTGATTTCGACCGGCTCTTCCAGGTCAACGTGAAGGGCGCGTTCAACATGATGAAGCACGTCATCACGCACATGAAACAACAGGGCGGAGGTGTCATACTCAACATGACGTCCATTGCTGCCACCCTCGGCATCCCGGAGCGGTTTGCCTACTCCATGACTAAGGGCGCACTTTTGACGATGACGTACTCCGTAGCGCGGGATTTCATTCACGACAACATCAGGTGTAATAGCATATCCCCCGCGCGCGTGCATACACCTTTTGTCGATGGATTTATCAAAGCAAATTATCCGGGGCGCGAACAGGAGGTTTTTGAAAAGCTTTCGAAAACTCAACCCATCGGCAGGATGGCAAAACCAGACGAAATTGCCACGCTCGCCCTCTATCTGTGCTCCGACGAAGCCTCCTTCATCACCGGTACAGACTACTTCATCGACGGCGGCTTTGAGAAATTAAACACCTAGTAATCCAGGAATACACACAAACGGTAACGACTGGCAGATGACTCAGCGATACGCACCAACATCAACACACCAACACATCAACACATCAACACAATGAAACTCATCCGCTTTGGCGCGCCCGGGATGGAAAAGCCCGGCATCATACACGAGGGAGAACGATTTGACGTCTCCGCTTTTGGAGAAGATTTTGGCGAACGTTTTTTCGAGACGGACGGACTAACGCGACTCGAGTCGTGGTTGCGCGATAACCTCGACACGCTGCCGAAAGTCGATCCCAAGGTGCGATTGGGTCCTCCTATTACACGGCCATCGAAAATTATATGCATCGGACTTAACTATTCTGATCACGCGCGTGAAACGGGCGCGTCGGTACCGCCGGAGCCTGTCATTTTCTTTAAGGCGACGTCTGCTATCGTTGGCCCCGACGATGACCTGCTGATTCCGCGCAACAGTAAGAAAACGGATTGGGAAGTTGAACTGGCGGTAGTCATCGGAAAGCGCGCGAATTATGTAGAGGAAGCAGATGCGATGAACTATATCGCAGGTTACTGTCTTCACAATGACTACAGCGAACGCGAATTTCAACTCGAGCACAGCGGTCAATGGGTGAAAGGGAAAAGCTGTGACACGTTTGCACCGCTCGGACCTTTTCTTGCCACGAAGGATGAGATCCGCGACGTCGACAATTTGCGGCTGTGGTTGAAACTCAACGGTGAGATCAAGCAGGATGGTACTACGGCCAACCTGATATACAAAGTGCCGTTTATCGTAAGCTATGTGAGCCGCTTTATGTCGCTGCTTCCCGGTGATGTCATTTCAACAGGAACGCCAGCTGGCGTCGGCATGGGAATGAATCCGCAGCGGTTCATACAAGCCGGTGATGTTGTCGAACTCGGCATTGACGGACTCGGAGAACAACGTCAGGTGGCCCGTCAGGGCTAAGCGCCGTGGAAAGCGAATACGTCACCTATCCCGCATCATACCTCAAAGAATTCACTGCGTCAGTATTCGAACGCCTCGGCGTGCCAACGGATGATGCCTGGCAAGCGGCAGATGTACTCTCGAAAGCAGATGTTCGTGGCATCGACTCGCACGGGGTCGCGCGGCTGCGGACGTATGTCGACATGTTCAAAATAGGGAGGATAAATCCCAAACCCAAGATTACCATCGTACGTGAGCGTAAGAGTGTGGCAACGGTCGACGGCGATAGCGGCCTCGGACTCGTGGTCGGTCCGAAAGCTAACGCCATCGCCTTGGACAAAGCCGCGGAGTTTGGGTCGGGATGGGTTAGCGTTCGGAATACGAATCACTATGGCATTGCATCGTACTACTCGCTGAAGGCACTGGAGCGCGACATGATCGGCTGGTCGATGACCAATTCGTCGAGCATTGTGGTTCCGCTATGGGGCGCAGAACGGAGGCTGGGTACAAATCCGATTTCAATTGCATTTCCCGGATACAATCAGCCTCCAATAGTAATCGACATGTCGACGAGCGTTGTGGCTTTTGGAAAGATTGAGCAGGCGCAACGTGAGGGAAAGGTGGTGCCGGTAGGATGGATGATCGACAAAAAAGGTAATGCTTCGATCAGTCCTGGAGACATCTACGAAGGTGCGCTGCTTCCTCTGGGTTCTACACGGGACCTGGGTGGTCACAAAGGATACGCGCTTTCTGCGATGGTTGATATTCTTTCCTGTGTTTTGAGCGGCGCCAACTGGGGACCTTTCGCCCCGCCATTTGCGCTTTTTGAAAAAGTACCTGAAAAGAGTGTTGGAAAGGGCATTGGACATTTTTTCGGTGCGATGGATATCGCCGGCTTCGAAGATGTCGATGTGTTCAAGAAGCGGATAGACCATTGGATTGAAGTCTTTCGCGCTACCAAGCCTGCTCCTGGCCATGACGCCGTTCTCATTCCCGGTGATCCCGAACGCGAGGCAGAAGAAGTTCGATTAAAGGAAGGAGTACCGCTTCTTGCTGCAGTGGTGAAGGATTTGAAGGACGTTTCGAAGGAGACGGGCGTGCCGTTTTGATTAGTGATTTTTGATAATCAGAAATCACTAATCATAAATCGATCGTTTGTCTTTCCATTCAGCCAATGGAGTAGAATTAAAAATATACCGATCGGTATATTTATTTTTCTGTATCTTTGCCCTCATGGACAAGGCAGCGCGTACGCGGCAACATATTCTGGAGCGCACAGCGCCCGTGTTTAACCGTAAGGGGTTCTCGGGAACTACGCTTCACGACCTGACCCGTGCAACGGGATTGACAAAAGGTGCGCTGTACGGCCATTTCCGCAGCAAGGAAGACATGGCGCTGCAGGCTTTTCGTCACGCCATGCAACTTGTGCACAATGGTGTTCAGGGCAGACTTGCCCACAAGCAGAGTTACAAGGAACGGCTGCTGGGTTTACTGGAGTTCTATGCTGCTTATGTGCTCAACCCTCCGCTGCCTGGAGGATGTCCACTACTCAACACTGCAGTGCAGGCAGATGACGACGTGACATTCATGCGCCGTGCGCTGCGCAAGGAACTTGATTCAACCGTGACTTTTATACAGCGCCTGCTGGATGAAGGCATCGCTTGCCGTGAATTCAAACCGATACCGAATACCCGCGCACTGGCGTTCGTGTTCTTTTGTTCTGTGGAAGGTGCTGTCATGTATGCGCGCGCGGTGCGTTCCAATGAACCCATGAATTACGTAACCGAATACTGCAGGCAAATAATCGATCAAATCAGCAAATGACTATGATGAAGAAAGTGGTAGTGACCGGAATGGGAGCGATTACACCTCTCGGCAATTCTCTTTCCGAGTTCTGGAAAAATCTTGTTGATGGGAAGTCGGGAGCAGGACCCATCACCAAATTCGATGCCTCGAAATTCAGAACACGTTTTGCCTGCGAAGTCAGGGGCTTCGATCCGGCCAACTACTTCGAGAAATCGGAGATCCGTAAGATGGACCCTTTCGTGCAGTATGCGATGGCGTCATCAGAAGAAGCGTTGCGCGACAGCGGTATCGATCTTGATGGGATCGACAAGACACGTGTGGGTGTGATATGGGGATCCGGCAACGGAGGCTTTTTCACATTCCAGCAGGAGATCATGGACTTCGCCCGCGGTGATGGGACGCCAAGGATCAATCCATTCTTTATCCCTAAAGTGATTGTCGACATTGCTGCCGGGTGGATCTCGATTCGCTACGGTTTCATGGGACCAAACTTTTCAACCGTCTCTGCGTGTGCTACATCCAGTACTGCTATCATCGACGCCATGAACTATATACGGTGGGGCAAAGCTGACGTGATTATAACCGGCGGCTCAGAAGCTCCAATTAATGAGGCAGGCGTCGGTGGGTTTGCCGCCATGAAAGCGTTGTCAACGCGCAACGACGATCCTGCGCACGCATCGCGCCCATTCGATGCAGACCGCGACGGCTTTGTGATGGGCGAAGGAGCATGCGCCCTGGTACTCGAAGAATATGAGCATGCAAAGAGGAGGGGTGCGCGCATCTACGCGGAAGTCGCGGGCGGGGGCATGTCCGCTGATGCGTATCACCTGACAGCTACCCATCCTGAAGGAAAAGGCGCGATGCTTGGAATGCAGTGGGCGCTCGACGATGCGGGACTTACTCCCGAGGATGTCGACTACCTCAACCCCCATGCTACCTCAACGCCGATGGGCGATGTCAGTGAGATGAAAGCTGTGACGAAAGTTTTTGGCGACAATCCGAAGCGGCTCCATATTAGCGCGACGAAGTCGGCAGTTGGTCACATGCTCGGCGCCGCGGGCGCAGCGGAAGCGATCATCTGTATTAAAGCCATCAGCGAAGGGATTATACCACCCACCATCAACACGACCAACCTCGATCCAGGAATGCCGAAAGGACTTAAGGTTGTGCTTGGCAGCTCAATTCGCAAGGAAGTCAATGTGGCGATGAGTAATACGTTTGGGTTTGGCGGCCATAATGCGTCGGTGGTCTTCCGGAAGATTCAGTAGGAACTGATGTCTATGTGCTCTATGTGTACATCTATGTGCCCTATGTGGTTCAAAAAGATAACGATTGAATCATTGAACCACATAGAAACACATAGATGTACACATAGAGCACATAGGCACCGATCACCGATTACCTTTTCCAACTAGAATCTCAACGTAAACACCGTCCTCACCCCAGGCTCTGATTCCACATTCAGTGTTCCGTTATGCAGCTGCATAATTTGCCTTGAAAGGCTGAGTCCAATTCCAGAGCCAGTTTTTTTGGTAGTATAAAAAGGAACGAAGATCGACTCCAACGCTTCACGTATAATACCCGGTCCGTTATCAGCAACTTCAATACGCACGCCGGTTTCATCGTACAGGCCAGCCAGATCGATTCGAGGATTAGGTATTTCGGTTACCGCTTCGATGCCGTTCTTTATCAGGTTGATCAACACCTGTTCAATCATGTCAGCATCGGCTTGAATGGTGAGGTAGTCTGATGCGCAGGAATATACGAAGTCGATGTTGTGGCGTTTGATCTCGGGCTTCATGAATTGGGCTACCTTTTCTATCAAATCTTTTAACAACACCGTTCGAATGGTCGGTAGTGGCAGCGAGGTGTATTCGCGATAGGCATCAATGAACTTGATTAGTCCCTTGCTTCGACTTTCAATGGTAGTGAGTCCTTCACGAAGGTCTTCTGCGCCTTCCTCTTTAAGGACGTAGTGCCCGTCCTGCTTTACGAGATCGTATTCCAGCACTTCGCGCAGTGTTGATGTGAGGGACGAGATGGGCGTGATTGAGTTCATGATCTCATGCCGCAAGACACGCGTGAGGTTCTGCCACGCATCCAATTCCTGACGTTGTAGTTCTGGCTGGATGTTTTGTATCGTGATGAGCTTTACGGTGTTCCCCCGTATTCGCAGTTCGGTGGCTTGAATCGTCAAGTGCAACTCGTTGTTGCCCTTGTACAAATTGCTTTTACCCGGCTCAACATCAAAGATCGCCTTGTACAACTTGGGATTCACTTCGAGCAGGTCTTCCACATTCTGGAGGCTCTGTACACCAAGGAAACGCTTTGCATTGGCATTTATGAGCTGGACGTTTCCCTCGAGGTCGTACGACAAGATGCCGGTACGCACTTGCTGTACGACCGTATTGAGATACTGCCAGTGCTCTTCCTTCTCGGAGCGCGCCTTCCGAAAGGCTTCGAGCACTTCATTAAAGGCGATGTTGAGATCTTTAAAAGAGCGACCGAGCTGGTTGTCGGCTGTAAATCCTGAGATGAAGTCGGAGTATCGCACCGACTCCAAAAAACGTGTGAGTTTCCTGTTGGTCTGACTTACGAAGCGGAATAGCTCGGCGAGTTGCAGACCCACGATCACGAGCATCAGGATGCCCGCGAAAAGCATGTTCGGACGACTCAACATAAACACCACCGCGGCGATGGTGAGCCCCAGCCCAATCACCCGCAACAATACCCGAGCCCGAAAATCCTTGAATCCGAAAGACATCCCGAAATGTGTTGGTGTGTTGTTGTGTTGGTGTGTCGACGTTGGTGTTCCCTTAAATCTAAACTTTCTCCTTTCAGTTCCCTCATGTCGCGTAAAACAAGTTAGGGAGCCGTGCTGTTATTCGACACATCGGGCCATTCCAGTAAGGTTTTGTTCAGAGCGTCATTGGAGGAACGAACCATGAAGCTCAACCCAAATTTTGTTCCGTGTCCAACTTCAACACATGAGTACATCAGCACATCAACACATCACAACCCATGCTTCTCCAGCCTCCTATACAAACTCGACCTTGTCAGTCCGAGTTCGGAGGCGGCCTGGGTGATGTTGCCGTTGTATTTTTTCAGCACTTTCCTGATGAGCAGCTTTTCCACTTCCTCCAGGTTGTAGGCGTCCAGGTTGAGGTGTCCGTCGTCTTTCCCGGGCGCTGGCGACAGGTTGAAGTCTTCCGGCTGCAACACGTTGCCGTTGCTGAGGATGACAGCCCGCTCAATGGCATGCTGTAGTTCGCGAATGTTGCCCGGCCAGGTATGCTTATGCATGCGCGTGAGGGCAGCGTCGCTGATCTTTGAGATGTTCTTGTTATACCGGGCGGAGTAATGCTTGAGGAAGTGGTTCGCGAGTACCGGAATGTCTTCGAAGCGCTCTCTTAACGGGGGAACTTCTATCTCGATAGTGTTGATGCGATAGAGCAAATCCTGGCGGAAACGGTTTTCCTTGACCATTTCATACAGGGGCATATTTGTGGCGCAGATCAGCCGGATGTCGATCTGAATCTCCTTGTTCGAACCCACTCTGCTCACCCTGCGGTTCTGAATTGCGGTCAGCAGTTTGGCCTGTAATGGCATGGACAGATTCCCGATTTCATCCAGGAACAGTGTACCGCCATTGGCCAACTCGAAGCGTCCGGCGCGGTCTTCCTTCGCGTCGGTGAACGCGCCCTTCTTGTGACCGAACAACTCGCTCTCGAACAGCGTTTCGGTAATCGAACCCAGGTCTACAGACACAAAGCTTTCATGCCTGCGCGACGAATTCCGGTGGATAGCGCGGGCAATGAGTTCCTTTCCGGTACCATTTTCGCCCAGGATCAGCACGTTGGCGTCAGTATGGGCCACGCGATCTATTGTCTGGAAGATGCGTTGCATGGCAGCGCTCTGACCGATGATCTCGCTGTAACGCTCGTTTAACGCCTGGTTTATTTCCTGGTTCTTGATCTTGAGGTTCTGGACTTCGTCGCGGGTTTCACGCAGTCGCATGGCCGAATAAATAGTGGCCAGCAGTTTTTCGTTTTCCCAGGGTTTGAGCACGAAGTCAGTTGCACCCGCTTTGATCGCCCGTACAGCCATCTGGACATCGCCGTATGCGGTAATGAGCACAACGACGGCGGAAGGGTCGATCTCGAGAATTTTTTCCAGCCAATAGTAGCCCTCGCTGCCGCTGCTCACGTCTTTCGTAAA
Source organism: Cyclobacteriaceae bacterium (assembly GCA_036563875.1). Taxonomy (GTDB): domain Bacteria; phylum Bacteroidota; class Bacteroidia; order Cytophagales; family Cyclobacteriaceae; genus ZC4RG29. The sequence continues at coordinate 58,500 of DATCLO010000034.1, read as the reverse complement.
GTTCATGTCGAGGAGGATCACGTCATAGTCTTCGTTTGCCATGAGCGTGGGAATAGCCTCCGGGTTCTTTTCCGTATCTACCTGGGCGAAATGGCGCTTCAGGTGGATACGGGCAGCCTTCAGGAGGTCTTCATTATCATCGACAATCAGAATTTTGCCAGTTTTCTGTTCCATGCTAGGAGGACTTGTTTCAGTTTTGTTACCCGAATGTCCGGTAGCGGGCAAAGGCTATACCGAAAGCCCGGCAGCCAGTTTTGAGCGAAATTACGCCATTCACAGCCATGAAGATACGACCCAGGCGTCCACTAGCGGACATTCCCGTTCAAAGATGGACGGAAAATCGCGGAATTCAGGCGAAATTGCAGCAGGATTCCTCTTGGCACACTAATTGGCCATAGTGAAATCCATCGAAAGGCACCTTGCCTTCTGTAACGAGCCTATGGAACAATCTGTAATGGACAGGAAGATCAAGAAGAAAAAGTGGACGGTTAAACGGATTGCCACGTACGGAGGCATTGCCCTTTTTGCGGGATTCGTGCTGTACCAGCTGATTTGGGCCGACAGGCGTTCGCGCTTGCGGGTGGAACGTGACAAACTCACCATTTCGGAAGTCAGACGAGGCATATTCCAGGAGTTCATCCCTCAGACAGGTATAGTTGAGCCCAGCCGGACGGTAGTTCTCGACGCCGTGGAAGGCGGAACGATCAAGAGGGTAGTGGCCGAAAGCGGACAGATGCTAAAAAAAGGAGATGTTATCCTGGAGTTAAGCAACCTTGACCGCGAATTGTCAGTCTTAAGCCAGGAAGCAGCGTTTAACGAAAGTATTACCCGTATTCGCGACACGCGTCTGAATATAACCCGGAACGACCTGGAGCAGCAAAATCAGCTGGCCCTCATCGATAACCAGCTGGCCATTTATGGCCCGCAGTACGAGCGCCAGAAGGAGCTCTATGCGAAGAAGCTGATATCGAAACAGGAGTTCGAGCAGACAGAGGCGAACTACTTTTATAACCTGGAACGCCGAAAGATTACATATGAGGCGTACAAGCTCGACTCAATCTCCCGGATACGTCAGCTGCGCGAACTGAACGCAGCCGAAGAGCGGATGAAGGAAAGCCTTGAAGGGGTAGGGAAGATTCTGGATAACCTGATCATTCGCGCACCTATCGATGGGCAGTTGTCGCGCCCTCAACTTGAAGTTGGACAGGTGGTGGCTCCCGGTCAAAGCCTCGGTCAGGTCGACGTAGTAGGAAGCTACAAGGTACGTGTGCCGATCGATGAAATTTACTTGCCGCGTATATCGCAGGGGCTGCATGCCACCGTGCCGGTAGCTGGAAAAGAATATGAACTGGAGATCACGTATATCTATCCGACGATTCAGGCGGGACGATTTGAAGTGGACATGCTGTTCGTTGGCGAAACACCTCCGGGTTTGAGACGTGGTCAGTCGTTGCGACTGCGAATAGAACTCGGTCAGTCGTCCGAAGAACTCCTGCTTCCCGTTGGCGGATTTTACAAGGATACCGGTGGTAACTGGGTTTACGTACTCGATAAGTCCGGAGACCAGGCAGTAAAAAGAAACATTAAGCTTGGCCGAAAGAATACGGAGCACTACGAAGTACTGGAAGGGCTTGAACCGGGCGAAAAGGTCATCACTTCTTCGTACGAGACCTTCGGCAATAATGAAGTATTAATCCTTTATTGATAATCGAATGAATTCCTCTAACAAACAAAATACAGCCATGATCAAGCTTGTCAACCTGGAAAAGGTATACACCACTGAAGAAGTGGAGACCACCGCCCTCAATAACATTAATCTCGAGATTAAGGAAGGCGAGTTCGTCGCCATCATGGGACCTTCTGGATGCGGTAAATCGACGCTGCTGAACATCGTCGGTCTTCTCGACAATCCCACGGCCGGCGAATACTACTTTGGCGACCATGAGGTAGCCCGCTACTCCGAGCGGCAGCGCGCACAACTGAGAAAAGGTTCTATTGGTTTCGTCTTCCAAAGCTTTAACCTGATCGATGAACTTACGGTCTTCGAAAACGTAGAGCTTCCCTTGCTGTACCTGAAGGTACCGTCATCTGAAAGAAAGCAGAGAGTGGAAGAAGTGCTGGAGCGCATGAACATCATGCACCGTAGAAATCACTTTCCGCAGCAACTTTCCGGTGGTCAGCAGCAACGTGTCGCTATTGCACGCGCCATTGTAGCAAAGCCCCGTGTGATCCTGGCCGACGAGCCCACGGGTAACCTCGACTCTGCTAACGGTGAAGAAGTAATGAAGCTTCTTTCTCAACTCAACGAGGAAGGCACGACCATCATCATGGTTACGCACTCTCCCTACGATGCGAACTATGCGCATCGCATTGTGAACCTGTTCGACGGTAAAGTAGTCACGGAAAACATCAAAGAACACTTTCACATCTGATAGCCGGTTTCGAATCAGCACTGCGTACACGTTGATCATGGCCTATAGACGTCTGTACGCGGCTGTTTCTGCCATTGTATCACACTCGCGCACAGCGGTTGCACCCTGCAAAAATTTTCAACAGTGAAGCAACCCCTGAATAGGTGCGTGCGTCTTTTCGCTGACAGTCTCGTCGTACCATCTACATTCCCATGATCAGAAACTATCTTTATGTAACCCTCCGAAACATGATGAAGAACAAACTCTTCATCGGTATCAACATTTTCGGAATGGGGGTCGCCATTGCATGTTGCATCGTCGCCTACTTCATCTATGAATTTGATTCGGGCTTCAATGCAATGCACACGAAGGGGGACCACATTTATCGGGTCTCTTCCATGCGTGAGTTCGACAATCAGGTCACGCGGTATGGAACAGTGCCGTTACCACTCGGGGGCTCGGTTTCACAGAATATAACGGACGTCACGTCCACGTCGCGATACGCTTTGTCATACTCGGACCTGAAACGTGATGACGACGTGTTTTCGGCAAACATGGCGTACGTTGACCCCGAATTCTTCGGGATGTTTTCGTTTGAATTCGTGAGCGGTGGTCCGGAGGGTCTGCGCGACGAATCATCTGTGGTGCTGAGCGACAAACTTGCTGTCACGTTGTTTGGAACTACTGATGTAGTCAACCGAACACTCACCCACGTTGTTCGTGAAACGACCAAGGAAGTGCGAATTGCCGGCGTGTACAAAGAACAGCCTCAGAACTCAAGTTTTCACTACAGGGATTCCTTCATGAACTTCGAAAACTTTTTCGATGAGTTCAAGAATGTAAGGGAAGACGACTGGCGGGAATCAAGCACGTTGTTCGTTATGATCGATGATCCAGCGCGCGTACCGACAGTTCATAAGCAACTTCAGTCCTATGTGGCAAACAACAACCAGGTACGTGAGGATTTTGTGATCAGGGAGTTTGTCCTGGACCGCTTTGACGAGATGGCGTTTAGGGACCGTGCCGATGATACCCGTACATGGACCTGGGACGCACCCTCTGTGGCTGTTGTTCCCGGCACGGCGACGATGTCTGTGTTCATTTTGCTCATCGCATGCTTCAACCTGACAAACACAACCGTTGCCATTTCTTCCCGCAGGCTGAAGGAAATCGGTATCCGCAAGGTAATGGGTAGTGTTCGCGGTCAGCTTATAATGCAATTTATCGGCGAAACGCTGGTGATCTGTTTTTTCGCACTGCTCGTAGGACTTCTGGTGGCCCAGCTGCTCGTTGATGGATGGAATATCATGTGGTCGAATATGAAAATCACGACCCACTATCTGGATAATCCGCCCGTCCTGGCTTTTCTCATAGGTGTTCTGATTTTCTGCGCCCTGGCGGCCGGCGCCTACCCTGCATTCTACATCAGCAAATTCCAGCCTGTTAGCATCCTTAAGGGGAAGTTGAAATTTGGTGGGACTAGTCTTTTTGTTAAAAGTCTGCTGGCATTGCAGTATGCGATATCGCTCATTGCCCTCGTTAGCGCTATAGCCTTCGTTCAGAATGCCAGGTACCAAAAGGAATACGATTTAGGGTTCGACGCGGAGCGGGCTGTTATCGCATGGGTAAACGGACAGACGGAATTTGAAACCTACCGCAACTCCCTTCGGCAAAATCCCGACATCGCCTCCATCGCCGGAGCGGCGAGTGGAATTTTTTCCAACCGCAGTCGTGGAACCGTAGAGTCTGACGAAAAGCAACTGGAGGTCGATATTATCGAAGTGGGAGACAACTATCTTTCGACAATGGGACTAACCCTCATCGACGGTCGTGACTTCATAGAAAATTCGGAAACCGACCGGCGGGAATCCGTTATCATCACAAAGAAGATGGCGGATGAATTCGGATGGCAGGAAGCTATCGGCCGGGAACTTGTATGGCAGGATTCTGTGAGACTGTATGTCGTTGGGGTGACAAGCAATGTCTATACGTATGGCGTGTGGCGGGAGATGGAGCCGATGATGATCCGCTACATTGGCCCGGAGAAATACAGTCAGATAATAGTAAGGGCGCCGCTAGAAAAGATTGCTGATGTAAACAAGTTTATGGAGGCGCGATGGAAGGAAATATTTCCCAACCGTGTATACAATGGATACCTGCCAGCATGGGACGTGCATGAGGCCACGGAAGTCAATGTGAACCTTGTCCGCATCTTCGCATTCCTTGGCATGATCGCGATGATGCTGTCGGCAACGGGCCTCTTTACTCTTGTTTCGCTAAACATCATCCGACGAATGAAAGAGATCGGTGTACGGAAAGTGCTCGGTGCTTCCGTTGCAAACATCGCCCGAATTGTCAATGCGGAGTTCATCCTGATACTTGTGATATCCTCTGTCCTGGGTTGTGTACTTGGCTACTACTTCACAGGCATGCTAATGGACTCGATTTGGCGATATTATCTGGATACAACGGCACTTGCGCTCATAAGTGCAGTCAGCCTGATGTTCCTGATTTCCGCAGCCACAATTGGATACAAGGTGTTCAGTGCGGCGACCATGAATCCTGCGTACACGCTGCGGAACGAGTAACGGATTCCGTCCACGCAAAGAATCATCCTTATCACCAAAAATATGCTGCGTAATTATTTCAAGGTAGCAGTCAGAAACATCCTGAAGCACAAATTCTATTCCGCCATCAACGTGCTGGGCATGACGATCGGTGTGACTGCGTGTATCCTGATCGTCCTTTATGTGGTGGACGAATTGAGCTATGATCGTTTTCACGACAAGGCCGACAGAATGTACCAGATCGGCCTTCATGGGAAGATTGGCGCGCAGGAAGTCAAGACTGCCAATACGTGCCCGCCGCTATGGAGGGCAATGGCTGAGGAAATTCCTGACGTCGAGTCCGCTACCCGAATCGCTGAATTCTGGGGATCGGTAGTTAAGTATGGTGATCAGGCTTTCAACGAAGATCGCGTCTATTACGCGGACTCCAATTTCTTCAACTTCTTCACCTTTAAGTTGCTCGAGGGAGACCCGCGGACGGCGTTGACTGAACCTCAATCAGTAGTTGTGACCCGTGATATGGCCACCAAATATTTTGGTAATGAGGACCCCATGGGTAAGCTGATGATCATAGGGGATACTGTGACCTATAAGGTTACCGGCATCGCGGAAAACCCTCCGGGTAATTCCCACTTCAAATTCAACCTGCTCGTTTCAAGTATTTCAGCGGCGCGCCTGCAGGATCAAATCTGGCTTAACAACTACCTGTACACGTACATTATCCTCAACGAGCATGGATCGATCGAAAACGTGAAGCGCGGCCTCGATGAACTTGTGATCAAATACGTTGGTCCTGAAGTCGAACGATTCATGGGTGTCTCCATTGCCCAAATGAAAGAGCAAGGTGGTGTCTATGGATTTTTCCCGACAAAAGTTACCGACATCAGGCTTCACTCGACTGCCCGCGACGGACTTGAACCCGGAGGTAACATCACCTATGTCTACTTCTTCGGGGCTGTCGCGCTCTTTATCATCATCCTGGCTTGCATCAACTTCATGAACCTGGCTACGGCGCGCTCGGCAGGTCGCGCACGTGAAGTGGGCCTACGCAAGGCACTGGGATCATTGCGCATTCAGATGGTAGGCCAGTTCCTCGCCGAATCAATAATATACAGTTGCCTCGCGGTTGTCATTGCCGTAGCCGCCAGCTACATACTTTTGCCAACGTTTAATGAACTATCGGGCAAAAATCTTACTACCGAATATCTGACGCATCCGTGGTTCATTGGTGGACTTGTGGCGTTTATCCTTTTTGTCGGAATACTCTCAGGAAGCTATCCGGCGTTTTACCTCACTTCATTCAATGCGGTCGAGGTACTGAAGGGAAAGCTTCAATCCGGAATGAAGTCGAAAGGGATCCGCAGCGCACTGGTTGTATTTCAATTCGGCATCTCGATATTCCTGATCATATTCACTGCGTCTGTATACCTGCAACTGAAGTTCATGCAGAACCGAAACCTGGGCATGGATAAGGAAAATGTGCTGATCGTGGGGAATACGTGGCGCCTGAGCAATAATCGCCAGGCATTCAGGAATGCAATCGACGGCCACTCCGGCGTCGAGAAAACAAGCTTTACCAACAACACTTTCCCTGGCGTCAACAACACGACGGTATTTAAGGCCGCTGACTCCGACCAGGATCATATTATGGGCGTGTACTACGCCGACTACGAACATGCGGATGTTCTTAAACTTGAAATGGTGGCCGGACGATTCTTTTCACGCGATTTTCCTTCAGACTCCAGCGCCATCATACTGAACGAGGCGGCAGCCCGTGAATTTGCATGGGAGGATCCACTCAGAGAAGAAATTCTTTATCTCGACCAAAGTGGGCCGCGGCGGCTTAGGGTGATAGGGATCATGAAAGACTTCAACTTTGAATCATTGAAAGAGCAGATACGACCTTTGGCAATACTATTTGCCGACTGGGGAGGCGACCTGGCCATTCGCTATGAGGGAAATCCTGCCGGACTCGTCGGCCAGATTGAAGACTTGTGGAAGAGTTATGCGCCCAATGAACCATTCGAGTACTTCTTCCTTGATCAAAACTTTGATGAATTGTTTCGCGCTGAACAACGTTTGGGTAGCATTTTCACCATTCTTTCAGGGCTGGCCATTTTCGTCGCAGGTCTCGGACTATTTGCGCTCGCAGCTTTCACCGGCGAACAACGCACCCGCGAGATTGGCATCCGCAAAGTTATGGGAGCAAACGTCTCAGGTCTGGTGTATCTGTTGTCGCGTGAGTTTACTGTGCTGGTGCTTATGGCCTTTATTCCAGGGGCCGTTCTGGGCTGGTATGTAGTGAACGAATGGCTGGCAAGTTTTGCGTACCGGACCACAATAAGCCCGTGGGTATTCATTCTCAGCGGCGTTGCGTCCATCATCCTTGCCTGGCTTACAGTGGGATTTCAAGCCCTGAAGGCGGCGTCTACCAACCCCGCCAATGCGCTCCGATATGAATGATAAATAGTTAATACACAGGCTGTTACATGCCTGTGTATTAACTTCCGATTTATTTTTCTCCCGGTTTCTAAGTGTCGGGGATCGTTAGTACCTTGGAAGGGTCTAACAACCCTTGTCATGGCCAGGAACAAAATCTCGAAGAAGGAGCTCCGGGAAATGGTGACCGGCTCGCTGCGCGAGGCTCTGGAAGGACTTCAGCTCCCCAAGGCTTCCAGGAAGATCAGAAAATTGCTGGACAAAAGCGCCAGAAAGATCGCTGCGGAATACTCGGACATCCTGAAAGCCGAACGCAAGAAGGAGAAGAAAGAGAAAAAGAAATCCGCAGATCTGACATACGTTGAAGACGTTCTCATAGGAAAAAAGAAAGCCAGAAAACAGGCAGCGGCGTTGCTGGCAGAGGAATCCCGACCGGAGGCCGTGGTTGGCCGGCCCTAGCCGGTAATAAGTAACCGGTAATCGGCGATCAGACTCCCCAACCTCAACCATGAAGCGGCCGACCTAAGGAGGCCTGCTTCATGGCACTCTCACTCTCACACTCACACTCATACTGTGACCTACTCCCAGTCTCCTGCTCTCATCCTCAACCATTCATATCCCGTTACTGCGGCAAGCACAACAAACCATCCATGCACTATCACTTCCAGAGGTGCGGTCCAAACGCGTATGCCGAGGGTGTGATCTTCGTCATGCCACAAGATGAGTTGATTCGTATACGTTCCGGTTAGGAAAAGATAAAAGGGAATTATCACGACCAGTATGACCGGTGTAGCGAAGTAGAACCGGCTCATGTAACGAGGTTTCAGCACGATCATCTGAAACGCGAGGAATAATCCGAGGCCGAGAAATGTCACGCCCGTGAAGGCTTTGTCGAGCTGGTAGATCCCCAGCACCATGAACAACACACTTAACGCGCTCGAGATGAGTTCGTGGTGAAAGTATATGTAGTCACGTTCGATAAGGTGGTTTAGTGTGTGATAGATAAAGGGTCCAGCGTAAGCAAGTGATATAAATCCAAGCAGGTGATCGAGTGGCAGGCCTATAACCCGAAATCCTGCGACCCTGTCAGCATTTACTTCAAGGCTTCCCGTGGATGCGATTGCCGCGTCGATTAAGAAAAACACTATCGAGGTGAAGATCACGGAGGGAAGCAGGTACTTCCACTTTCGAAAGAGCGGTGCCTTTCCCGTAAAGCTCAACAAGACGGGAATACCGAGATAGAGTAGGTCGAGGAACAGGTAATGCAAAGACGACGTCAAATGTTGAGGTTTGGCGAACCGTGACCCATTTTACACCGATAAACGAATAATCGCAAATGGTGCCTTATTTCGGCACCCTCATCAATTCCGGATGGTTTAGCATGATCCGAAACCAGGGTGTGTACAGGGCGGGGAAGGCATCGATGTGTTCCAGCAAGGCTGCCGGGGACATGAATTTCCAATCTTCAACCTCGGAATGATTGATGGAAGGGGTTGTGTCGCATGTGCCGGAATACACATGATCGTATTCATGTTCGATCAGCCCGTTACCCACATCCGCACGATACAAAAATTTGAAGGCGAAAGTCGGGACAAGCGCAATTCCCATTTCTGACATCAGCTTGCGGGATATCGTATCACTAATGTTATCGCCGGGGTTTGGGTGACTGCAACAGGCATTTGTCCATAGACCCCCGCTATGATATTTGCCCTGTGCGCGCTTTTGCAGCAGGACCTCACCTTTGGAGTTGAAGACCATTATGGAAAATGCCCGGTGCAACGCACCTTTTCGATGCGCCTCCATTTTTTCCATTGTCCCGATTTCCCGGTCGTGGACATCTACGAGGATTACTTGTTCCATGAATGTGAAAGGTAGGTAGAACCGGTTGACCGCGCCAGTCCAGCTTGCATTTCGCGCGGGAATTTGTCAAATTTCATGGACTGTATCGATTGCTGAAAGACCTGCCGCGGAGAGTGAATCTGTCCAAATGAAACTGACCTGGAAATCACAGGCGATAATCACAGCCTTACTGGCCCTTGTTCTGGGCGCATGCCGCGAGGAAAGAATTGACTTCAATGCGCAGATCAAACCCATCCTCAACAAGAACTGCATTTCCTGCCATGGTGGTGTGAAGCGGAACGGTGGCTTCAGCGTTCTTTTCCGACAGGACGCGCTGGACACCACTGAATCAGGAAAACTCGCCATCGTTCCGGGCCATCCCGAGAAAAGCGAAATGATCCGTCGGCTCAAAGCCTCGGATCCGGAGGAGCGAATGCCTTACAAGGAAGACCCACTGTCATCCGAAGAAATTGAACTGCTCACTGAATGGATCCGACAGGGGGCCGAATGGGGCGAGCACTGGGCATACATTCCACCGAAGGAGCCTGAAATCCCGGAACCCGACAATTCCGATTGGGCAACCAACGAAATTGACAAGTTCATCCTCGCTGGTATTGAGGAACACGGCCTGATGCCGGCTCCGGAAGCTCCACGCGCGACACTGATCCGCAGGGTTTATCTGGATCTTATCGGACTGCCGCCCACGCTGGAGAAAGTCAAAGCCTTCGAAGCGGATACAGACCCGAATGCTTACGAGAAGATAGTTGACGAGTTGCTCAAATCGCCCCGCTATGGAGAGAAGTGGGCATCGTGGTGGCTCGATATGGCGCGTTATGCCGACACGAACGGATACGAAAAAGATGGCTCTCGAACGATATGGCGTTATCGCGATTGGGTCATTAAGGCGCTCAACGACGACATGCCCTTCGATCAGTTTACGATCGAACAACTTGCCGGCGACCTACTACCGTCACCCACAGATGATCAACTCGTTGCTACCGGCTTCCACCGCAACACAATGAACAACGACGAAGGGGGAACCATCGACGAAGAATTCAGGACGGCAAGTGTAATTGACCGTGTAAATACAACCATGCAGGTGTGGCAGAGCACTACTTTCGGATGTGTTCAATGTCATAGCCATCCCTACGACCCGTTCCGACACGAAGAATACTACAAAGTGATGGCGTTCTTCAACAACACACGTGATGAGGACACACCCGGCGAAGAACCCAACCTGCGATTCTATTCAGAAGAAGATCAGGCAAAGCTTGAAAGGATTCTTCAATGGGTTAAACAAAACGCAGGTCTCGAAAAAGAAACCGAAGTGGGGCGCTTTCTCCGCACCCTCGAACCCAAACGTCACGCGCATGACGCGGATGAATATGTAAATGGCGCCCTGGTAGACACCAAGTGGATGGGCGTGCGACATGGGGGGAGTTGCCGTTTGAAGGAGATAGACCTCACGGGAAAAAAGAATATGCTGATGAAGTTCTGGTCGTACTACGAAGGAGGAACGATGGAACTTCGACTAGGCAGTCCTACCGGCGAGAGAATAGCCCACTACCGCATCCCCCGTACAAAAGGCAATACCTGGGTTAACATTCCCTTGCGGCCCACAACGGGCAAACACGACGTGTATTTTGTCTTTAGCAATCCTGCGATCCCAGCGGACCACGCAGTCTGCATGGTTGAGTGGCTGACTTTCCGCGATGATTTGCCGGGTGGATCAAACGATGAAATCAACAAGACCTTCCTGTCGCTGCTGAACGCTCCAGTTGAAACTACACCCGTAATGGTGGAAAATCCCGAGGAGCTACGTCGAAAGACCTGGGTGTTTGAGAGAGGTAACTGGCTGGTGCACGGTGAGGAGGTAGAGCCTGATGTGCCCGAGGCGTTGAACGACTGGCCCTCTGACCTGCCGCGTAACCGGCTCGGATTTGCCAAATGGCTCGTGCATGAGGACAATCCACTGACAGCGCGCACAGTAGTGAATAGACTGTGGGAGCAATTGTTTGGACTTGGAATTGTCGAGTCGCTGGAAGACTTCGGCACCGAAGGAGACCTGCCTGCAAATCAGCCGCTTCTCGATTGGCTTGCCTTGCGCTTTATGCATGATTACGACTGGAGCATGAAGCGGGTACTGAAAGAGATCGTGATGTCGTCAACCTATCGGCAAGATTCAAAGATGACGCCGGAGAAGCTGGAAGTCGATCCTAAGAACCGACTCCTGGCACGCGGGCCGCGTATGCGCCTTACCGCGGAGCAGGTGCGTGATCAGGCGCTCGCAGTAAGCGGACTGCTAAGCGACAAGATGCACGGACCCGGTGTAATGCCGTATCAGCCTGACAAGATTTGGATGTCGGTGTACAATAGCGAAAAGTGGATCATGAGCGAAGGCGAGGACAAGTACAGGAGGGCGGTGTACACGTTCCTTAAACGCACAAGTCCGTATCCTTCCGCTGTCACTTTTGATGCGTCAAGCCGTGAGGTCTGCCTGGTCAGAAGAATTCCTACGAATACGCCTCTGCAGGCACTGGTTACGCTTAACGATCCTGTGTATGTAGAAGCCGCCGAACATCTGGCGCGACGGATGATGGATGCTGGAAGTGATGCGCGCGAACAGATTCGCGCGGGGTATCGCATGGCGCTGTTCCGCGATCCGCCTCCGGAAAAGCTTTCAATACTCGAGTCCCTCTATGGTAAGGCCATTGATCGTTATGCATCGGCAGACCAACAAGGTCTGGCACGCAGCGGCGATCCAAAATTCGATGCAATGACCATTGTAGCGACCGCCTTACTTAACCTGGATGAATTTATCAATAACGAATAAAGCATGATTGATCCGAAGCATCTGCTAAATGTTAGTCGCCGACACTTTATCGTGGAAAGTGCGCTGGGTCTTGGTGCGCTGGCATTAGGCACCCTGATGCCGGGTTGTGGCAGACGTAAGGAGGAAGCAATACGTGCGATGGATCGCGTATTGAACCCGATGGCGCCGCGACCTCCACACTTTGCGCCCAAGGCGAAGCGCGTAATTTACCTCCACATGGCGGGTGCCCCTTCGCAGCTTGAGTTGTTCGATTACAAACCCGAGCTGATGAAGTTGCACGATCAGCTTTGTCCTCCTTCACTGCTCGAGGGAAAGACATTTGCCTTTATTCGCGGTGTACCAAAGATGATGGGGCCTCAGGCCAATTTCCGCCAGCGTGGCGATTCAGGTGCATGGGTGTCGGACTGTCTTCCGCACTTTGCATCCATCGCCGATGAGGTGTCCTTCCTCAAAGGGGTTCACACGGATCAGTTCAATCATGCACCGGCACAGCTGTTTGTTCACACAGGTACGCCGAGGCTTGGCCGGCCCAGCATCGGTTCGTGGGTGACGTACGGACTCGGCTCTGAAAACAATGACCTTCCGGGATTTGTCGTTCTCACCTCAGGAGGCAACACTCCGGACGCGGGCAAGAGTGTCTGGGGCAGCGGTTTTCTCCCGTCGGTTTATCAGGGTGTACAATGTCGGTCAGAAGGAGATCCCGTATTGTTCCTCAGCGATCCGGAAGGTGTTGATCGTGCATTGAAAGGAGAAATGATCGATGCCATCAACCAAGTGAACGCAGAGCACTACAAGGAATTTAACGATCCGGAAACACTCACTCGCATTGCACAATACGAGATGGCGTATCGAATGCAGATCTCAGTGCCGGAGGTCATGAACATCAATGATGAGCCTGAGTACATTCACAAACTGTATGGCACAACACCGGGCAAGACATCGTTTGCCAACAACTGCCTGCTGGCACGTAAGCTCGTCGAGAAGGGTGTAAGGTATGTTCAGTTGTTCGACTGGGGATGGGATGCGCACGGAACGGATCCGGCAACGGCCATTGACATCGGGTTGCGAAACAAGTGTCGTGAGATCGACCGCCCGATGACCGCCTTAATACTCGACCTGAAACAACGAGGCTTACTCGACGAAACGCTTGTTGTCTGGGGTGGCGAATTCGGACGCACACCGATGAAGGAAAATCGCGACGGCAAAGAGATGCCATTTATGGGACGCGACCACCATCTGGAGGCTTTCACCATGTGGATGGCCGGTGGTGGAATTAAGAAAGGTGTGACGTGGGGCGAGACGGATGAAATCGGATACTATCCTGTACGCGGTAAGGTGAGTGTTCACGACGTACAGGCGACAATACTCAATCAGCTTGGTCTGAATCACGAGGAGCTCACCTATCAGTTCCAGGGTCGACCTTTCCGACTGACAGACGTTGCCGGAAAGGTCATAACAGAGATTGTCGCATGAGAACGCTAAAGAAAAGGATTTCCCTGTAATGCTGTTTCTCGGGCGTTTTCATCCACTTCTGGTTCACTTCCCCATTGTGCTGCTGCTGACGGCTTTCGTCTTTGAGGTGATGTCGCGTAGCCATCATTTCAGGGGCCTGAAGTTTAGTGTACTTCCGTTAATGTTGCTCGGTTCTGTAGCTGCGGTATTCTCAGCATTAACCGGATACTTCATTTCTCAGGAAGGTGGTTACGATCAGAGCACGCTGGACCGGCATCAGTGGTCGGGCATTGCAACAGCCGTGGTAGCCCTGGCAGCAACTGCTGCCAAGTGGAGGAAGAGTAATCAGCGTGGCCTGGTTGGTACTTTGTTCATCATCCTCACGGTACTCGTCGTCGCTACCGGCCACCTTGGTGCAGGACTAACCCACGGAAGAGATTTTCTCACGGAGTATGCACCCTGGAATCGTCAGCGTGAGACGGCATTTGCATTGCCCGTCATTTCCAATCCCGATGAGGCAGTGTTGTATGCCGACATGATACGTCCGATCCTGGAACAGCGGTGTTATTCCTGTCATAGTGAGAAGCGGCAAAAGGGGAACTTGCGACTCGATAGCGAAGAATTCATTCGCAAGGGCGGAGATAGTGGACCGATTTTGAATGGCCGCGAAGGTGAGCTGTGCAGGCGACTGCTCTTGCCGGCGGAGCACGAAGACCACATGCCGCCTAACGAACGTGAACAGCCATCGTCTGCAGAAATTGAACTGATAGCGGCGTGGGTGGAGTCAGGTGCAGACTTCAATGCGAAAGTGGCTTCGCTGGACAACGCTCCGCGGATAAAAAGTTACTGGAGTATTCTGCAGACCAGTGCAGATCCATCCTGGCTTCCGGATGAAGACGTGGATGCAGCCGATGCGAAAGCAATCGCGGCGTTGGCAGAGGCCGGAGCGCTTGTCATGCCAGTCGCCGCGAACAGCAGTTTTCTCACTGTAGATTTTTTGAACGTTCGCAGCTTTGGACCGGTAGCCGAACCGTTAAGAAAGCTTCGCGACCAGGTCGTTGACCTCCGTGCTGAGGGCAAAACGCTGCCTGATTCGGTTATGACAGCCATTACTCTATTGCGCAACCTGCGCAAGGTGAGCCTTGCTAATTCATCGTTCAATGCGGAGCGCATTGATCTTTCTGCCTTACCTAATCTCGTGTACCTGAACCTTACGGGAACAGGTGTAGGAGAGGAGGCTCTGGCGGGCCTGCCGGAACTCAGAAATTTGAGAAAGTTGTATTTGTACCGGACGAATGTGAAGGAAGATGCCGTAGCTCAGCTGAGGGCGAACAATCCTGGTCTGGAGGTCGATATGGGCGGCTATGACTTACCTGTGTTGGCTACCGACACCCTGGTTTACCGGCGGTAAATCGATTGTAGATGACTTGGCGTTCTGTTATAATTGTATGAATGAGGCTGGCCTGAACCTTTATCTATGATAACCTTTCTGCTTTCCGTTGCAGCCCTGATTGCCGGGTACCTTATCTATTCCCGGGTTGCGGAAAAAATTTTCGGTGTAGACGCCAAACGTCCGACGCCCGCTGTTGCGATGGCGGACGGGGTGGATTATGTCACGATGCCAGGCTGGAAAATCTTTCTGATCCAGTTTCTGAACATCGCCGGATTGGGACCCATATTCGGCGCGATTGCAGGCGCCATGTGGGGGCCCGTCGCATTTCTCTGGATCGTACTGGGTGCAATCTTCGCTGGCGCTGTTCATGACTATTTTTCAGGAATGCTTTCGCTGAGACATAAGGGCAAGAACATTACGGAAATCTCAGGACATTATCTCGGTAACGGCGTGAAGCAATTCATGCGTGCGTTCACGGTCGTGCTGCTCATCATGGTGGGCGCAGTGTTCATCATGGGCCCTGCCAGGATACTGGACGACATGACCGGAAATTTTGCCGGCCTGACTACATGGGTTTGGATCGTCTTCATATACTATATCGTTTCCACAATTGTCCCAATCGATAAGCTTATTGGCAGAATATACCCCGTCTTTGGTTTCGCGCTGCTGTTCATGGCTGTTGGGATAATGATAATGATGTTGGCGGGTGGGTTTGCTGTTCCTGAACTTACCTGGGCAAACCTCACGAACCAGCATTCTGAGCCTGACAAGTTTCCGATCTTCCCGATGGTTTTTATTACCATTGCCTGTGGAGCGATATCGGGCTTTCATGCTACGCAGTCGCCGCTGATGGCAAGATGCATGACCAATGAAAAGCAGGGAAGGGCGATCTTCTATGGCGCAATGATAACCGAAGGAGTGGTCGCGCTCATTTGGGCGGCTATCGGGATGAGTTTCTATGGAGGTGTAGGAGCGCTCAATCAGACGATGACGGCGAACCAGGGAAATGCTGCTGTAGTCGTCAACGAAATCTGTAACAGCCTGTTGGGTACAGCGGGCGGCGTACTTGCATTGTTGGGTGTGGTAGCTGCTCCGATCACATCGGGTGATACAGCATTTCGGAGTGCGCGGCTTATTATCGCAGACTTTGTAAAGCTCAATCAGGGACCGTTGAAGAACAGACTAATCATCAGCATCCCCCTATTTCTGATTGGTTTTGTTCTGACCCGGATTGATTTCGCCATTGTGTGGCGTTACTTCGCCTGGACCAATCAAACGCTGGCAGCGATTACCTTGTGGACCGTTACTGCATACCTGATTCAGGAAAGAAAACCTTATTGGATAGCGTTGATTCCGTCGGCGTTTATGACGGCAGTGGTGGTTTCATACCTGCTCCTTGCTCCCGAAGGATTTCAACTCTCTACCGGCGTCTCATACACCGTAGGCGTCGTCATGTCCGTGCTGCTGATTGCCCTCTCATTTGTTTCAGTTTATCGCGTGCGGTTGCAGGACAGGGCGTTGATGCAGTAGGTTACATTGCCTCGGCGACCATCGGATGACGCTCCATGGAAAACGCCTCAGCAGGTTGTGCGAAGAGTGTTTTTACCCGTCGCCAAACACTCTTAAAGAGTTCTGACTTGCGGTAGTTGTTAAGCGCGGCGACGCTCTCCCAGTGACTTACGGTGATCAATACGGTAGGATCTTCCGCGTCGCGCATCAGTTCGAGATGCATGCAGCCCTTCATGTTGCGGATTGCTGCTTCGGTTCGCCCATAGATGTCCAGGAAATCGTCCACGGCCTCGGGCATGAAATGCATTCTGACGATTCGTACAATCATAGGGGTAGCGGGTTACATCCCTATAAATTTAACATTTCACCAGAGAAACCCTAGTCCTGGAAGGAAATGTTCACCATGCTGTCGTAGGTAAGCCCCAGTAACTCAGAGGCATTTCCCTTATAGATGCCAATTTCGAGAAGTCCCAGACTGTTGAAAAGGAGCACGCATTCGCCTTCTTCTGCCTGATTGTAACGCGTGTGGAGGCGGCGAAACTTTTCTCCCCCGAATTGGATCGTGAAAGGCCGGTCCTGACGCAAGGCCTCGAAGGTGGTTCTCGGAATATTCGTAATGAGGTTGCCGTAGGTGTCCACGTGAATTACGTTTCCCGATATGAGCTTTTTTGTGGCTTTTACGTGGCGGTCGGTCATTCGCTTCAGCGATTCCAGAGGCTTGCCCAGTTCGTGAATCGGTGTCCCTGCAGCGAGACGCGCAGCAGCGGGGGCAAACACGTCACGTTCGGGAAATGTACCCGACTCACCGTCGTTGTTGTGAATCACGACGAGCTGCTGGGGTTCGCTTTCGGAGATCAGGCTGAAGAGACCATTGTCGCTGCCGATGAAGAAGTGGTCTTCCAATTGCATGGCAATTGGTTGATCGTCGCGGTTTCCGGTGGCGTGGACACCCGCAAGGTGCACGGTTCCCGGTGGGAACTCCCGAAAGACCGAGCGAAGGACGAAGGCCGCATGCGCGATATCGCACGTGGCAATTCGGTGGGTGAGATCCACGATAACGGCGGTCGGATTTACCCGGAGTATCCGGGCTTTAATGGCCGCCACGTAATGATCGATTTCGCCGGAGTCGGTAAGGAGCGTTACGATTGCCATGAAAAGACTGAGATATGGCCGAACCGGTTTTTGCCGGATTATACGTATTTTTGTATAGTTAATTCAAATTTTTTTAACGTTGGAGTAGTTACACATAAAAATTAGGATTCATTCTTTGATAGAAAAAGTAGTAACACTGGACAACATTTCTCTCGTAGAGTTTCTTGGAGTAGAAAATAAGACCATCGATTCCCTTGCCGCAGCTTTTCCGAAAAGCAAGATTGTCTCGCGAGGTAATCAAATCCTGATCAAGGGTTCGACAGCGGAAATCGTACAGATCGATGACATCCTGAATGCGCTGATTCAACATTATCACAAGTACGGTCGGATCACTGAGGAGAACGTACAACAATACATCTCCCGTGAGCAGGAATTGGTAATGCCAACAGCTCCCGGTACGCAGGACGATATTATCATCTACGGCACGAAGGGTACGCCCATTCGTCCCAAGACCGTGAACCAGCACAAGCTTGTCGAGCTCGTTGCTGCCAATGACCTTGTGTTTGCGCTGGGACCTGCAGGTACGGGCAAGACGTATATCTCCGTTGCGCTTGCCGTAAAAGCACTCAAGAGCAAGACGGTCAAGAAAATCATCATATCGCGTCCGGCGGTTGAAGCTGGCGAGAACCTGGGATTCCTGCCCGGAGATCTCAAAGAAAAGATCGATCCGTACCTGCGACCCATATACGACGCACTCAACGACATGATCCCTTACGAAAAGCTCCGCTACTATATGGAACGGGAGATCATCGAGATTGCGCCGCTGGCATATATGAGAGGGCGCACGCTCAACAATGCATTCATTCTCCTGGATGAAGCACAAAACACGTCACCCATGCAGATGAAGATGTTCCTCACGCGCATGGGCCCCGACTCCAAAATGATCGTAACAGGAGACGCTACGCAAGTCGACTTACCCTCAAAGCAACAATCCGGCCTGCGCGAAGCCATCCGCATTCTGGAGGGAGTCAAGGGAATCGGATTCCTTGAACTCAGCGAACGAGACGTCATACGGCATAAACTCGTGCGGGACATTATTGATGCATACCATAAGGCAAGCGCCAGGGAGGGTAATCGGTGATCAGTAATCGGTAATCGGTGACGGTCCCGTAGGGACTTTTCCCGATTGGCCAATAGTCACACCGTTATTTTTACCTCCTTTTTCCTTTACTTTCCGCTCCATAACACGTACCTTCCTCCATGATCCAATGGACCCCCTATGCGTTCGTACGCATCGCGCTGTTCTTTGTGATTGGTGTCGTCGTGGGAAGGTCCTTGTCGGCCGATCCGGCGCAGGTGATGCCCTGGGCGATTGTGCTGGTGTTTGGATATATCGCGCTGATGGTTGCGAAGCGGTTCCGGTTGTCAGGCATGGTTTCCGGAACCATTGGCCTGGTCGCGATGGTGGTACTGGGCTGTGCTGCTGGAGGACGCACACGCGCATTGACCACGGACCACATAGCGCACCGTCTCGAAAGCATCGAACATTATGCTGCCGTTGTGGCCTGTGCCCCGTCCCGGACAGCACGAACGTGGAAGATGGTTGTGGACGTACAAAGTATCCGAACGAAAGGAGGGTGGGCGTCTGCGAGCGGAAAGGTCATGCTGTATCTCGATCAGGAAGGGTACGCCGTCTCCTTCGAATATGGTGACGTGTTGCTTGTCTCAGGACGCCCTCAAGCGGTGCCTGGTCCCGCAAATCCAGAGGCGTTCGACTACCGAAAATTCCTGGAGCTCCGCCACATTTATCATCAACACTATGTACGCGGTGGGAAAGCGCTGTCTATAGGCAAGGATCCGCCATCCGCCATCATGGCGACTGCCATCAAGGCGCGGGAAAAGGCAGTGGAGGTTTTTAAGCGATACGTTCCGGGACGTCAGGAACATGCCGTTGCTTGCGCGCTGGTGTTGGGATACAAGGACGACATTGACGACGACCTGAATGACGCATTTGCTGCGTCAGGTACCCTGCACGTGCTAGCCGTATCAGGCCTTCACGTCAGCATACTCTATGGGATCGTCATGGTTGCGCTGAAGCCGGTAAGAAAAATAAGAGGAGGAAAGTGGGCCGTCGCCCTCTGCGGCATTGCAGTGCTTTGGATTTATGCCTTCGTCACGGGATTATCTCCATCGGTGTTGCGTGCTGCGATGATGTGCAGCGTGGCCACACTTGCCGAACCCTGGAAACGCCGGTCTAGTTTGTACAACACCTTTGCCGTATCTGCATTCGTTCTCATTATACATAATCCGAATCTGATTTATTCAGTCGGTTTTCAGCTGTCGTATGCTGCCGTGTTTGGCATTGTGAAGTTTTATCCGCCGCTGTTGCGGCTATGGGAACCCTCTTCATGGTTTGTGTCGAAGATTTGGGAAGTCACTTGCGTATCCCTCGCTGCGCAGATAGCAACCTTTCCCCTGGCGTTGTATTATTTTCACCAGTTTCCCGTTTGGTTCCTGCTGGCAAACCTGGTTGCCATCCCGCTTTCGTTCGTCATCCTGGTTGCCGGACTCATAACGTTAGCCGCTGCCGTCTGGCCGGCCGCCGCGACGTTCTGCGGATATGCCCTGCAGGGTACCGTATGGATGCTGAAGAGATCCGTTGAAATCACGGCGGATTTGCCTCTGAGCGTAATTGATAACATCTACATATCGACTTTTCAATTCGCAATGCTTACGGGAATCGTCGCTGTTGTTGCCACCCTGATAACCCACCGGAGTTTTGTGCTGATTTGCGTGTGCGCCGTCCTGAGCTTTGCGTTCGCGGCGGATGGCTGGATACGGACTTTCAACAACGCATCGGAAAAGGAATTCGTTGTTTACCAAGTTCGCAACGTATATGGAATAGAATTCAGGGAAGGATTTCGTTCCTATTTCCTTGCCGATTCCACCTTCTCACGCAATCCGGACGCTGAGGTCTATCATACCGCCGGGTATCGCATGGCAAACGGCGTCAGCAGTGTAGTGCCAGCAACACGACAACCTTTTGTGCGGGAACTCAAAGCAGCCCGGTTGATAAGGTGGAACGGCTATACGATAATTCATATTTTTAGCCAGAGCCTCGAATGGCCTTCGTATTTAGACGTAGATTGCATGGTGGTAAGCCGGAACGCGCTTCGAACGCTGAACGCCCTGCCTGAAGGTGTTACTGTTGCACAGATTGTTGCGGATGGAAGTAACAGCGGCTTTGTGGTCGAACGCCTGGAACAGGAAGCGGTTTCACGGGGCATCCCCTTCCACGCCACGGGTAAGTCTGGCGCTTTTATAAAGAAAATCCAATAAACGAATGGAACTTGTACGATACTCCCTCGAACGCAACGTGTGTACTATCACGATGAATCGTCCGGACAAACGAAACGCACTCAATCCGGAAATGATTGCCGCACTGCGCGAAGCATTCTCGCGCGCTGAGTCCGACACCGAGGCAAAGGTTATCGTGCTGGCGGCCGAGGGAGACGCATTTTGTGCTGGTGCCGACCTCGCGTACCTCCAACGGATGCAGCAATTTTCTTATGAAGAAAATCTGAGCGACTCAACGCAGTTGAAGGATCTGTTTTGGCAGATTTATTCCCATCCGAAAGTGGTGATCGCCAAGGTTCAGGGACCTGCCATCGCGGGAGGATGCGGTCTCGTGACAGTTTGTGATTTCTCTTTCGCGATAGCAAAAGCAACCTTTGGGTACACTGAAGTTAAGATCGGATTTGTGCCTGCGATCGTCATGTCGTTTCTAATTCGCAAGATCGGTGAAGGCCGTGCGCGCCAACTCGTGTTGACCGGTGCTGTAGTCGACGCGAAGGAAGCGTATCGCATGGGACTTATCAATTGCGTAAGCGAAAAAAGCATGCTGAGTAAGGATGTGGAAAGCTTCGCGATATCGCTGATACAAGCCAACTCGTTCGAGGCTTTGAAAACTACCAAGCAATTGGTCGCTCAAATGCAATCACTCACGCTCGAAGAATCCCTGGAGCTCGCCGCAGCGGCCAACGCGCGGGCACGCGAGACTGACGACTGCAAGCGCGGTGTTGCTGCCTTTCTCAATAAAGAAAAGATCTACTGGAACAAGGAACGTTAGAATTCCGTGCAGCCTGAAGCGATGTCTCAACCTCCGGATACGCCGCTGTCGGTCCTGCAGCGCTACTGGAAGTACGACCGATTCCGTCCGCTGCAGGAAGAAATCATCAATTCCGTTCTTGAGGGACGCGACACACTCGCCCTGCTTCCGACCGGCGGTGGAAAGTCTGTATGCTTCCAGGTTCCCGCTCTCCTGAAGGAGGGTCTTTGCATCGTCGTCACACCCCTCATCGCCCTGATGAACGATCAGGTGAACCAGCTGAAGAAGAGGGGCATTCACGCCGTGGCAGTTCATTCCGCCATGAGTCATGATGAAATTGATCTTAATCTGAACAATTGCATGTTCGGTTCGGTGAAGTTTCTTTACCTGTCGCCCGAACGTCTTCAGACTTCCATGTTTCAATCGCGGGTTGCCCGCATGAACGTCTCCCTCATTGTAGTGGATGAGGCACATTGTATCTCGCAATGGGGTCACGATTTTCGTCCGCCCTATCTCAAGATTACCGATCTTCGAACGCTCGTCCCGGATGTGCCCATCATCGCGTTGACCGCAACGGCAACGCAAAACGTCTGCTCGGACATCATCCGTTACCTGGCGTTTCGTGAACCGTACGCGGTATTTCGCAAGACCTTCGCGCGCGACAACCTTTCTATCGTCGTGCGTAAGTCGGACGACAAGGTGCGCAAGCTTATCGAGGCACTCCAACGGGTCAACGGAGCCGCGATTGTATATGTCCGCTCGCGGAGAGCGACGAAGGAGCTGGCTACGCTGCTTACCGGTAAGGGCATCTCTGCTACGTGGTATCACGCGGGGATGAACTACGAAGAGCGCACTAAAGCCCAGGATGCGTGGACATCCGGAAAGGTGCGGGTGATTGTGGCGACAAATGCTTTCGGAATGGGAATCGATAAGGCCGATGTCCGGATCGTCATCCATTATGATCTTCCCGAAGACCTTGAGTCGTATTACCAGGAGGCCGGGAGGGCAGGTCGTGACGGACAACGTTCTTACGCCGCAGTGATTTACCAGGATGCGGACCTTATCGAACTTCAGGTTAAGGTTGAGCGCTCCCATCCGCCCGTTGAATACCTCAAGACAGTCTACCAGGCGCTCGCCAACTACTATCAGCTTGCCTATGGAAGCGCAGAAGGCGAAAGCTTCGATTTTGATCTTCACCAGTTTTCATCGCGGTTCGGGCTGGTACCGCAGGAAGTATTCAATGCCTTGCGGATGCTGGAAGGAGAGGGCCTCGTAGCGTTCAGCGAGAGTTTTTATGCACCGTCTCAACTGCACATACCGATCGAGGCTGTCAAGGTGTATGAATTCCAGGTGGCTAACCCAATGTTCGATCCCTTGATTAAGACCATTCTTCGCGTCTACGGTGGTGAACTTTACTCGTCGTACGTGAGCATTTCGGAAGCACTTATCGCCCGCACAATGAAAATGACGCCGCGCGATGTTTCAGCGGCACTGCGTCGTTTGGATGAAGTAAAGGTGATGAGCTATCTTCCGGCGAAGGATCAACCCCAGGTTACATTCCTGCTTCCGCGACAGGATGCCGACCGGCTGCCGGTCGATCGGCAGCGGCTCGAACAGCGCCGCCAGCTTGCGCTGTCCAAAGTCCAGGCAATTCGATCTTTCATAACCTCATCAACTGTATGTAGGATGGTGTCCATCCAGGACTATTTCGGAGAGGAAAACACCGCCGACTGTGGCAAGTGCGACGTCTGCGTCGCACGACGCAAGAAAAACAACCTTCGTCAGATGGAAGACCTCCACGACGAAATTCTTCGTGTCCTGACGACCCACGTCCTCAGCGTCGAAGAACTCGAAGACTACATCGCTCCGGATGATCACGAGTTGTTTATCGACGTTGTCCGCGAGATGGTGGAGGATGGAGAGTTGAGGTATGATGAGACGTGGCGGTTGAGGGTTAGTAGTAATCGTGATCGGTAACCGCTACTGCCTACTGCCTACTGAACAACTCCCTCGCTCCCGCAATCGCCGTCTCCGAAGGCTTATCCCCGCCAATCATCGCGGCGATTTCAAGGATGCGCTCGTCTTCGTTCAGCACGCGAATGTTGCTCGAGGCTTTCTTTGACGCATTGTCTTTGTAAACGTGGTAGTGCGCGTTTCCGCGAGCGGCAATTTGAGGGAGGTGCGTGATCGTGATCAATTGGTGTTGGCGCGCCATGCGTTTCATCATTGCGCCGAGCTTGATGGCGATCTCGCCGGAAACGCCGCTGTCGATTTCATCCAAGATCAACGTAGGAATTGCAGCCCGTTCTGCAAGGACGTACTTGATGCATAGCATGAGACGCGAAAACTCTCCACCTGAGGCGACCTGCGCAAGCGGTCTTGGAGCAATGCCCTTGTTGGCGCTGAATAACAAATCGACATGATCGCTGCCGGACGCGTCCGGTTCCTTCCCGCGGTGCGCAATCTCCAGTCGTGCGGCAGGTATTCCCAATTCAGCCAGCAAGGTTGTGAGTTCCTTCGTAAGCTCGGCAAATACTTTTTTTCGCGTTGCCGACAACTCCGAGGCGCGTGTGCGAAGGGCTTGTGTAGCGGTTTCCAGTTTTGCCTTTGCTTCGGCGAGTTCGGCGTCCAGGTTCGTTGCCTGGTCGGCTTGTTGCTGCAATTTTTGCCGCAGCTCGATCAGCTCGCCAACAGTTTGCACGCCATGCTTTTTCTGAAGTCGGTAGATGAGATCAAGACGTTCCTTAACCAGGACGGCGCGTTCCGGATCAAATTCCACTTGCTCACCAATGCGTTTGATCTCTTCAGCGACGTCATCCAACTCTATTCGCAGACTATCGATGCGTTGCAGGAGTTGTGCATACGCCTCGCTGTATGATGAGATGCTTTGAAGCAGGTTGCGAACGGTGGTTATGGAGGTTGACACAGAATATTCAGATTCTGACAAAATGCTTGTAGCCTGCGCCACCTTCTCGCGTATTTCAGTGGCGTGGTCCATCACCTGCGACTCAGCTTCAAGGGATGATTGTTCGTCCTCCTGTAGGTCAGCCTTTGCGAGCTCGTCAAGTTGGAAGCGAATATAGTCTTCCTCCTTGCGGATGGTCGCCGCTTGTTCTGACAACGCTTCGTAGTTCTTTTTCGCGTCTACATATTCTTTCCAGGTAGAACTATACGCTTTCCGAACCTTTTCATTTCCAGCATAGGTGTCGATAAGGTTTAGTTGGTAAGCGAGTTGGCCTGACAAATAGTTTTCGTTTTGCGAGTGGATGTCGAGAAGGAGGCCGCCGATGTACCGCATCACATCGAGCGTTATCGGTGTGTCGTTAATGAAGGCGCGCGATTTTCCTGTGGGACTGATTTCCCTTCGAATCACGGTCAGATCTTCGTAGTCGAGTTCGTAGCGGTCAAATACCTCCCGTATCCGATAGGGGGCGACGTCGAATACGCCTTCAATAATGCACTTCTCGTCAGGATTCCATAGCACCTTTGTGTCGGCACGGTTGCCGGTGAGGAGCCCAATGGCTCCCAGCACAATGGATTTTCCGGCGCCCGTCTCTCCGGTAATGACGTTGAGTCCCGCCGCAGGCTCCAATTCCAGTGAGCGGATCAGCGCATAATTTTTTATGGTAAGGCGCTTGAGCATCAGGGATCGATATCGGTAAAAGCCTCTGCAATAGAGTCGAACGCAACACTCATCTTCTTCTTTCTCATGTTCGAAACGACAACGTGATCGTCGCGAACTTCATCCAAAATCCCGAATACGACCGTGTTGTTGCGCAGCACCAGGTTAATGCTTCGCTTCGTTAGGTTGGGCAGCCGTTTCTTTACCTCGTCGGCGCCCGAAATCCTGATTTGCTTCTTGCTCACGTCGACGGGTACAAGTCAAAAATAGGAGTAAACCAGACTATTTGAAAGGCTAGTTTTGGAGGATTTTGGCGTACAGCGCATTGTTGGTCGGGTCGATGGTCGTGATCACATCATAGGCTTCCCGGCGGACCTGGATATTGCCATCGGAGAAAACGTTGGCGACTTCCTTCGACTTCGCGTCAAGGAAGCTTACAAGGAGGATCGCATTGGGATTGATTTCCCGTATTTCCAGAATTTTCCGCAATCCCTCCAGGATAATTCGCCTGCTGTTGTCCGGGTCTTTCGTAAAGGTGTCCAAACCGAGACGATGGTAAGAATACATCGCCTTGCGCAACTCCAGCATCTGCGGGTTCATGATGTTCTCGATCAGCCAATACCGGTTCCTGTTGCTGCCCAGCTGTTGCCATCCGGGTCGAAGCGATTGCTGGGCGTTGTTCACAACCATAAGAGCGCGTTGAAAGTAGGGTGTGCCTCCCAACTCGCTGAACGTGTCGTAATCAAATCCTAAAATGATGTACGCATAAAAGGCCAGCATAGAGGTCAGGTTGCTGGTAAATGCGTTATCGTTGTATTCAAGCGGGAGCGATTCAATGTAT
This sequence comes from Cyclobacteriaceae bacterium, assembly GCA_036563875.1. Taxonomy (GTDB): domain Bacteria; phylum Bacteroidota; class Bacteroidia; order Cytophagales; family Cyclobacteriaceae; genus ZC4RG29. Next base: position 32,394 of record DATCLO010000034.1, on the reverse strand, counting down.
TCGAACTCCCATTCCCGATCGGCAAAATTGAACACCAGCGATGAATAGTTCGTGTTGAACACCGGCCTTGCCGATTGGATTTGTACCGATGCACTGAAGTTGCCGATGGCCGGCATCTTGGTGATTGTGATCAGCAGGCTGCAGTCGATCTTTTCGTGATTTCTGAAGGCATCGTTGGTCCATTTGCGACCATTCATGAACTGTTCTATCGACGCCTTCATGTCGTCGAAGATTCCACGGTCAGACGTGGGAATTTGCGTCGCGTTGATATTCACGATGCAGTTCAGTTCCTGTGCTGACGCGATGCCAGATGCAACTGTCAGCGCGAGGAACAAGCCCAGCTTAATCCATGATCTTCTCAATGATAGCATTGACGATATCCCCCGCAACTTCTTTTTTGCTCTTTAGTTCAAAGCTCGTCTCGTTCTGTTCGCGGTCGATGATGGTCACCTTATTCGTATCATGACCGAACGCCGCACCTTCATCGCGCAGCGAATTCAAAACGATCATGTCCAGGTTCTTGCTCGACAGCTTGCTGATGGCATTGGCCCTTTCATTGTCCGTCTCAAGCGCAAACCCGACTACAAATTGACCATTCTTTTTCATTCCCCCCAGCGTGGCAGCAATGTCTTTAGTAGGCACCAGGGTAAGGGATGTTTGATCTGTGCTCTTTTTGATCTTCTGTTCGTGCTGCACCGCGGGACGATAATCTGCCACTGCCGCTGCCAATACCGCGATATCTGTCTCCGGAAAGGCCGACACGCAGGCGTCGTACATTTCCTGGGCCGACACCACTTGTGTAACGCTGATATTCGGGTGGCTGGTATGCAGACTGGTCGGGCCGGTGACGAGGTTTACCTTTGCCCCGAGCCGTGCAAGTCGCTCAGCGATGGCGAATCCCATCTTGCCCGAGGATCGGTTACCGATGTACCGAACCGGATCAATAGCCTCTTGTGTAGGTCCCGCGGTAACCAGTGCACGCTTTCCGCGAAGTTTTTCTCCCAATGCCAGAGCATCTTCGAGGTAACGCACAATCTCTTCGGGTTCTGCCATGCGACCGTCGCCGGTGAGGCCGCTGGCCAACTCGCCGTAACCCGTATCAATAACGTGATTACCGAAAGAGCGTAGGCGATCGAGGTTGCTTTGTGTAGACGGATGGGCCAGCATGTCAAGGTCCATCGCCGGAGCGAGAAAAACAGGACATCGGGCCGAGAGGTACACTGCCGTCAAAAGGTTATCGCATATTCCGTGGGCAAATTTGGCGAGACTGTTGGCGCTGCATGGCGCTACCACGAGCGCATCTGCCCAGAGGCCAAGTTCAACGTGGTTGTTCCACGCGCCGTCTTCGGAGCGAATGAATTCGTGGACAACCGGATTTTTTGACAGCGTTGAGAAAGTGAGAGGCGCGACGAAGTCTAAGGCTGATCGGGTCATCACGACGCGGACGGAACAGCCTGCCTTCACGAACAGCCGGGTGAGCACGGCGGCCTTGTATGCGGCAATACTTCCGCATACACCCAGAACGATCTTTCTGCCATTCAGAACGCTCATGCTCCCAGGCGGGTGAGCCTTCAGTTTTCTGTGACTTCGTCCAGCTCGCTGCGGTAGCGGTAGTTCAGCTTGCCTTCCAGGAACTCTTCAGTTGCTGTGCTGGTCGGCTTAGGCATGCGTTCGTAGAACTTCGATATCTCAATCTGTTCGCGGTTTTCAAACACTTCTTCCAGATTGTCGACAGTCGTGGCAAATTCCGCGAGCTTATTGTTCAGCTCTTCCTTAAGGTTTACGGCAATTTGCTTGGCGCGCTTCGATATGATCACGACAGTCTCATATATGTTGCCCGTAGGGGCTGCAAGCTTGTCGACGTCTCTGGTTACGATTGACGATTGGATGGCCATACGCTTTCTTGGTTAGGAATTATTTTGACTTTTGAATTTACTCAGTTTTTGGAGGCTGTCAGTATACATCTTTTCTGCTTCGCGCAGATAGACACTGTTCGGGTACTTGTCGACGAGTTGCTTGTACAACTCGATCACTTCATTGTACCGTTCTTCCTGACGGCTGTATATGCTTTGCTCAGCGAGTTCATACTGCGACGCAACGATGAGGAACTGTGCCTCCTCGAGATACTTTGAGTCGGGGAAGTTCAGCTTGAAGTTCCCGAGCGCTACGATCGCGGCCTTGTAGTTCCGCATTTTGTAATACTGCCGGGCGTTTTCGAACCCCTTGCGTTCAAGCTTTTGCTGCATGTCCTCAATGGCCTTCACAGCCTGGTCGAGGAACTTGCTGTTTGGATACCGATTCAGGAACTCCTGCATGGCCGCCATCGCCTGGACACTGCTGTTTTGATCGAGGTTGTACGACGGGGAGTGGACGTACAGGGAATAAGCGCTCATAAAGCGGGCTTCCTCTACCATCGGGCTTCGGCCATAAGTTTCATAGAAGGTCTTGAACTGCTCTGATGCCAAGAGGTACATTTTTTCGTAATACTGGCAATAGGCCAGGTGAAACTGCACCTTTTCACCCTCGGGTAGTCCGCGGACAATGGGCAGGATCTGCTCAAACAGCGTGGCAGCCTTGTAGTAGTCTTTCTTGGCATAGTAGGCCATGGCACCTTCGTACTTGACCCGCCAGTCGGGGTTCTTTTCGATCTTCCTGAACTGCCCGCAACTGCCGGCAAGCATCAGGGCCACAACTACCAGTGAAAAACCAAAAATTTTCCGCATAAGCCCGCAAATATAGTGGTTCCGGCCGGTACTGTAAAACGCAAAATCGGGGGCCGGGATTCAGGTGAATGATGTTGGAAGGGGCAGAAAAGGCGTACTTCGGAAGAAATCAACGCCTGACGATCAGCTTTCGCGTCATCACTGCCTCGCCGTCGATGTAGAGGGTGCAAAAATAAATGCCCGGATTGAGGTTCCCGGTCATGATTTTGGCCTGGCTCTCAAAACTCGGGAGCTCGTATTCTCCCATGATGTTGCCCAGAACGCTGTGTACGACGATTCTGGCCGCCACCTGGTCTTCCAGGATTCGATAATCGACGTAGGCATAAGCGTCGTTAGCAGGGTTCGGATACACGTCCTGAACCGTTATATACCGGGAGTGATAGATAGTCGAATGCCTGGGGCGTTCCTCCACAATAAAGTTGAGGTCGAACTCAAGCACTTCCGACGGGTTGGTTCGGTTAACTGCCATGTATCGCATGGTACTGAGGCCGGGGACCAATCCCGCCTCGAGCGCAATCTCCAGGTCAGACACCGTTTGACCGGGATCAAGTCTCAGAATCATATCCTGAACAGCACCATCGAGACAGTGGCCGCCCTTGCAGAAGAAACTTTTCTGTGAGGTGCCGATTTGTCCCCCCGTTCGTCTCAGATATACCGTGATGGCCTTGTCGGAGTGGTTCGTAAATTTGAGAGGAGCCCGTACCACATCACCCACGCTGCCTTTGTAAGCATCCTGAACACCAGTGATTTCTAAGGCCTGTCCGGTTAGTTCAAAACAAATCGCGCACAACCATATCAGCAGGAGGGTGCCCTTCATAGGTTAGCTAAATCGTAGCGTAACAAAATTTAGCACTTTAGGCGCTAAAGTCATAATCACGCTACGATATTTTACATTTTTAGGACAATAAAATAGTCTGGTTGCCGTTCACGGCAATTTTCGTGTATCGGCGGCGACTTTCTTAGCAGGAACTACATCCTCTTTTGCAGGTCGGATCTCTTCTCTCCACGAAAATCCCTTGAGTCTTTTCATGTCCTCGGTGAGTTCATGGGGCGGAACAAAGCTGGCGTCGGGCTGTACATAAAAATTCAGATCGTACACGCGCCCCTCCCTGAATCTGATGAGGATGTTGCTGCAGACGATGCGATTTATCCCCGTGAAGCTAAGATCATCTTCATCGAACACAAAGTAGAGGCTTTCGCCATTTCCCCTTACGATCACCTGGTGGATGTTCCCGTTCTTGAAGTCGGCGGTCATGTCTCTGCCCTTGATCTGGTTGAAGTTTTTGAGCGTGTCCTGTGAGACGACAAACGCGTTGCGAATGAGGAAAATCTTGCTGATGTTATTGTTCTCGATCAGCATGCGGACCGAATCCGCCGTCATCTGATTCCCGGTGTTCCAGAGGACGGGGTCGCGATAGAAATGAATAGTCGAATCTGCGGCAATGTAGACCAACGAGTCAGCCACGCCCTGCATGTCCTTCTTGTAGATTTTGACATTGTGATAGGCGAGTAGCCGTTTGTTCTCAGGGATGTCGCTATCGATGGATACCAGGGTATCGGCTGTAATGAAAAGCGTATCCTGGTCGTCCGTGATCTTGGCAACCCAGGCTTTGTCGTACACCTTCGTTATTTCCTGGCCTTTGTAGTAGTCGACCGCCTCACTGTAAATGATAAGGTTCTCTTCCTTCGAGACCATTTCCACATCGCCGCGCACCTGGTACAGCTGTCGGACCCGGTCCAGCCGCCACTCGTTGCCACTGAGTTGGTAGCTTGGTGATTCAGCCACGCCTCCCGTAAAGTCTGATTGCTTGGTCTTGGTATCGTATTCACCACCTTCATAAATAAATGTACGGCCCTCCTTGTCGACAGCTGTCGTGGGTGTTCTGAAGTAAACCACCTTCGTACGTGAGTTGTACTGCAGGCTGTCCGATGTCATGGTGTAATCCGGATTCACCACATGGACGTCGCGTTTAAACGAGGCCATGTTCGAGTTAACGTCGTAGTAGCCGCGTACACTGGTTAGTGTGTTGATGGAATCGACGAGTTTTCCGCCGTCGAAGTAATAAGCGATGTTGGCCGGCCTGTCGTAGTCCAGCCTGTCCGTATACAGCGTTGCTGTTGCTAATTTGACGAACACTACATTGTCCCTCAGCCGTGCTCTCTTGGTGTTGCCGTCGTATTCAAGCCTTCGGCCCGTTACAGTCACAGAATCGCCTTCCGTAATCCGTACCCGTCCGAATGCTTCCACCGAGTTTTTTTCCTTGTACAGGTAGGCAGAGTCGCAATAGATCGTCGTTTGATTCTGAGTAAAGACTACGTTTCCGGTAAGCTTTTGGTATCCCTTATCCCGTTCGAAACTGAGTTGGTCGGCGTGCTCGAGCTTGACATTTTGCTGGCCATTGGCGGTGATCGTCGCCATGCACAAGATGGCCAGTATCCAGATAGTACCCCGAAGGGAGGGGAAAGGTATATGGTTGGCCGCCTTCATCATTGTGCAAGCTACACCGTTCGTTGTGAATATAGAAATGGGCGCAAATTTTGGGCCGCACACATCTGTATTTTGGTACATTTGGCCATGCTGGAGCGATTTCTGAATCACATACGTCAAAACCAGCTCTTCGAAAAGGAACACCGGATACTCCTGGCAGTTAGCGGAGGACTTGACTCCACCGTGATGGCTTACCTGTTTCATCAGGCTGGCTTTACTGCCGGTCTGGCGCACTGTAACTTCAGCCTGAGAGGAGAGTCTTCTGATGGAGATGAATCCTTTGTGCAGGGCCTTGCCAACGAGTTGGACATGCCCTTCCACGCGACACGCTTTTCAACCAGGGAGGTTGCAAGCAGCCGCGGCATATCCATCCAAATGGCTGCCCGCGATCTGCGTAACGCCTGGCTGGAGGAGGTCGCTCGTGACCATCACTACGACTATGTCGCGACTGCCCACCACCTGAACGACGCCCTCGAGACCATCCTTCTTAACCTCGCACGAGGTACGGGCATCGACGGGTTGACGGGCGTACCGCTCAAAAAGAATCGATTTGTACGACCGATGCTATTTGCTTCCCGTATCGAGCTGGAAGCGTTTGCCCGTGGTGCTTCATTACAATGGCGTGAGGATGCTTCCAACGCGACGGACGACTATCAACGCAATGTGATACGTCATAAGGTCATCCCGGTTTTACGGGAGATTAATCCTAACCTGGAAACAACGTTCTCAGACACGTTGATCCGTATTCGCGGGGCACGACGTTTTGCGCGCGCCCATCTCCGGGATTTCAGCACACGAAACATGTTTCATGATGGCACCCACGTTCATATTCGATTGTCTGAATTGTCTGAAGATCCTCACGCATCGGTTGTGCTTTGGGAATTGTTGAAAGACCTCGGATTCAACTTTGATCAGTGTCGAACCATGGCACAGCGGCATCAGCCGGGTGCAGTGTTTTTATCGCCAACGCACCAGGTTACGGTGGGCCGTGATGAGTTGATCGTAGGAGCGCCGCCTTCAGAAAATGAAGTCCAGACATCGATCCCGGAAGGCGCACGTGAGGCACACCTCGCCGGACAGAGCCTCACTTTGGATGTACAGGATGTAGGCAGGGACGTGCAAAGCCGTCCCTCAGTAGCGATGATAGACCTGGACAAGATCACCTTTCCCCTGGTTTGGCGGCGGTGGCGCGAAGGCGATAGGTTTGTGCCGCTGGGCATGAAGCGCCATAAAAAGGTGAGTGATTTCCTCGTTGACGAGAAGGTTTCCCGACCCGCAAAGCAAGGTGTCACGGTGGTGGAGTCGGGAGGCGAGATTGTCTGGATTGTCGGTTACAGAATCTCCGACAACGTTAAAGTTACCGAGCAAACCCGGCGGGTACTCGTCCTTCGGCTGCAAAATTAATTTCCATATTCCCTGAGCCTGTCCTAAATTGGCGCCCGGTTCAAAAAACCGTATCCGCTTTACCTAAATAATCTGCAATACCTATGAAAATTACAGTTGTCGGTGCTGGTAATGTGGGCGCAACCTGCGCCGACGTACTTGCATACCGCGAGATCGCCAATGAAATAGTACTGGTCGACATCAAGGAAGGCCTTGCTGAAGGCAAGTCCCTCGACATATGGCAGAAGGCCCCCATCGACCTCTATGATTCGCGCACGATCGGCGTCACGAACGACTATGAAAAGTCGGCAGGATCGTCGGTTGTCGTGATCACTTCAGGCCTCCCGCGCAAGCCGGGCATGAGCCGCGACGACCTCATTGGCACCAACGCCGGCATTGTGAAGTCGGTTACCGAAAACGTTGTCCGTCATTCTCCGGACGCCATCATTATCGTGGTGTCTAACCCGCTCGACGTGATGACCTACCAGGCTCACATCACATCCCGTTTCCCACGCACGCGCGTGATGGGAATGGCAGGCATTCTGGATACAGCGCGCTATCGCGCGTTTCTGGCCGAAGCGCTTAACGTTTCTCCGAAAGACATTCAGGCTATGCTCCTTGGAGGACATGGTGATACCATGGTTCCTCTGCCGCGCTATACAACCGTTGCTGGCATCCCGGTTACGGAGCTTATCGACAAAGACAAACTCACCGCTATCCTCGAGCGCACAAAGGTAGGTGGTGGCGAACTCGTGAAGCTGATGGGTACATCGGCATGGTATGCACCTGGTTCAGCGGCAGCCCAGATGGTAGAAGCGATTGTAAAAGATCAGCGCAGAGTTGTTCCGGTTTGCGTAAAGCTGGAAGGTGAATACGGCATCAAAGATTGCTACCTGGGTGTTCCCGTTGTCCTCGGCCGCAACGGTATCGAAAAGATCATCGAACTAGACCTCAACAGCGAAGAAAAAGCGCTGCTCGAAGCCAGCCGGAAGGCTGTGCGCGAGGTGATGGAGGTGCTGGAGAAGCAGGGACAGTAGGCAGTGGTCAGTTGGCACTCGGTTCCCGAATAGATTATAGTTCATGTGGAGACGAAGCATGCTACGTCTCTGCTGTTTTAACCAATCGACAACATTCGTATTGATATTCCGACTGCGTGTCCCCATTAGGCTGGAATCGCAGAGACGGGCAGATTGCGCGTCTCTACTACATCCCACCGATCACCTATATCCGCCCGATCACCGATTACCTTCACCCTACCTAACCAGCCCTCTCGCGGCAACGGGCCACACCTCATACACCTTCCCATTCTTAAGGCAGACAACTTCATTGACAAGATTCGTGACCACGCATGCGTGATTGGGAACGACGGTCACCTTCTCGCCGACTTTCGGCTTAGAGCTGCAACGTGAGAAGTCAACATGGCCGTGTTCTTCGGACTGACCATAGATTCGTGCTTCGGGATATTCAAGTATGTAACCAAAGCCATCAAGTTCGAGGGTGTCTGAAGAAAATACTTTGGATCCTGCATCGAGAATGCCTCTGTCGGCAGTGGGTCGGCTCACGACTGTTGTGAGCACGTGCATGGCGACTTCATCAAACGTCATTGCGCCTGCACTGACAATCTTGCGGTCGCCATACACATAAGTACCCGCGCGATGTTCGTTTACTCCTGCCCAGCGATGGGCTTCCCACATTCGCGGTGTACCACCGCCGCTGACGCAGGGGATGTCGATACCCTCGGCTCTAAGCAAGGCTCGTGCCTTGTCGACAAACGGAACAGTCTGCTCTGTTGTCGGATAGGTGAGCAGTCCCTCAAAGCGCAGGCCGGGCAGCGATGTGATGCGTCGTGCCAGGGTGAGGGCTTCCTCAGGTGTTTGTACCCCGCATCGTTGTTTGCCTGACTCGAACTCAATCATCACGCCCACTTCTGTACCTGCAGATCCACAAGCCTGTGAAAGACCATGAATGGTGACGTCCGAATCAGCTGCAACGCAAAGCCGGATGCGCTTTGCAAGTTGGGTGAGACGGTGAAGTTTTGATTCTCCAAGTATGTTATACGTGATGAGAATGTCGTCGAACCCTGCGTCTGCCATCACCTCGGCTTCACCAAGCTTCTGGCAGGTTAACCCAACAGCACCCGCGTCCATTTGCATGCGCGCGATCTGTGGGAGCTTGTGTGTCTTGATGTGGGGTCGGTTTGCGATGCGGTGTTCATCGAGGTACTTTTGTAATCGATTGATGTTCGCCTCGACTCTGTCAAGGTCTATGAGAATGCAAGGGGTATCTATTTCTCTTGGGGACATGGGATAAGTATAGGAGTAAAAACCGACATAATGAAATGTCAACACCCTATGTGTCCCAGGTGGTTCGAAAGAGTGTGAAGGATTTTTTGAAACACATAGAGCACATAGAAAGACACGTGGAACACATAGAGCGATACATGGGTCACATAGGGCGCGCTTTCTTTCCAACGTAAATAAGTTCTCCCTTTACCAACGCGTGTCTGTTCCTCACGTCTTCCGATAGTCTGTCCACAAAATCATCGACGACCGGAACAAATCCGGCCGAAGCAATGCGTGAAGGATAGTCTCTTCCATATCGACGAACGTGATCACTCTGGCCGTACAGCCTTTCACGTTCGGCGGGATGTGTTACGGAGGGATCGGCGACAGTAGATTCAGGAATAGGACTAAAAAAGGGAACCTGCAAGATGGCAAACCCTCCGGGCTTGAGTACGCGATGCAATTCGCGCATTGCTTTAATATCATCGTCGACATGTTCGAGCACGTGATTGCACAGCACCACGTCAAACGAGTTGTCGGGGAGCGGTATCTTGTGGATGTCGATCTTGAGTTGAGCGAGAGGCGACTCAATGTCGGCCGTCACGTATCCCTCGCCGTGAACAGCACGAAAGCGGTCGACGAAACAGGCTTCAGGCGCAAAGTGCAGTACTTGCTGGGGACGTTTGAAAAAATCGGTTGTTTCTTGCAGATACAGCCAAATGAGCCGGTGGCGTTCCAGTGAAAGGCACCCGGGACAAAGCGCATTGGGCCTCGGATTGATACGGCCGTACGGCAGAAATTTGCGGTAGCGTCGGGAGCATACCGGACACATAACACGGTCTCCTACGTAGAACAGGGCTACCATCCGCATACCCGGAGCAGCCACACGCTGCAGGTATTTGCGCGGTACAAACCGAATCAACCAGGAGATCAGTTTTTTCATTCCAGATCGGCAAAGATAGCATAATGAGGCCGCCAGGGGCGCCAAAAAATGGTTCGAGGCCTAAAACTATTCGTTACCATTGGGCATCTTTATGGTGAAAAATCGCGCGAAACAAGGGGATTTGAGACCGGTCATGCATGCAGAGACTTTACAGGACACACCCATGATGCATTCGGACGCTCTGTTGCAGCGCGCGGCAAAGGGGGACCAGAATGCCCAGGGCAAACTCGTCCAGTTATGGTACAAACGCATATACAATTTCGGTTTCAAGTTCTTTCTGGACCACGACCTTGCCATGGAGGTGGCACAAAAGACCTTCATATCCATGTGCCGCAACCTGCCATCGTTGCAGGATCTCGGTAAGTTCAAAGCGTGGCTGTACAAAATCGCGATGAACTACTGCCGGGAGGAAATTCGAAGAAGACAAACCAACCGGTCAACGCCGGTCGACAAGGTTTGGAATGTCGAGTCTGAGCAGTCGCCGCGATGGGAGATGTCAAGGAACCGAACAGATGACCCGGACCGGCAGTATCAGCGTAACGAAGTGGCCGACATCCTGCACGCTGCCCTGATGGCCATCAATGAAGATCAGCGCGCGGTGGTGATCATGAAGGAGTACGAAGGTCTGAAGTTCAGAGAAATTGCGGAGGTGCTGAATATTTCAGAGAATACGGTGAAGTCCAGAATGTACTATGGACTGGAAAGCCTGAAACGAATATTGGAAAAGCAAAACATCAACAAAGACACTATAAATTATGAGCTATAAACCTGATGAAGGAACGCTGATTGCGTACCTGTACGGAGAGCTCGATGGATCAGCCAAAGAAAAGGTAGAGCGCTACCTGGCAAGTTCCGAAGAAGCAAGGCGAGAGCTGGAAGAGCTGAAAGCTGTACGCGACATTATGGGTTTGGTGCGCGACAAGGAAGTCATCGCTCCGCCTTTGGTAATTGACAGCCGCCCGAGGTTCTTCGACTTGTCTTCACCTGTCCTGCGTACTGTATTGGCCATAGCTGCATCGCTAGTTCTCCTGATGGTGGTAGGCAAGCTGACAGGTGTGCAGGTGACTGCATCCGACAACGAAATCAGACTCAGCTTCGGACCTCAGCGTCCAACGCCTGAGGGAGCGCCGTCCCTTGGTGTAACGGATGTCCATAACATTGTCGATGCAAAGCTTGCTGAAAACAACGCAACGTTGCAATCGGAGTGGAGGAAATCACAGGAGGCATTTGCCACTACCATGAGTGAAAGCCTTAAAGAAAGCTCCTCGCGGATCGATCAACTTGTGATGAAGGCTGCCTCCGCATCGGAAAAGCAGATCAGCGACTACGTGTCGACGCTGCAGGCGGAAAACCTTCAGATGATCAAGGACTATTACAAAATGACGTCAGAAGAACAGAGGCAACAGCTCGAAGAGCTGCTTGTCGACTTCGCCAAGTACCTTCAGCAGCAACGCGAAGATGATCTCATGATCCTTCAGGCGAGGTTGAACGACCTGCAGCAGAATACTGACATGTATCGGCAGGAAACGGAGCAAATTCTCGCAAGCCTGATTTCCAATACGACAGTACCGGTGATAAGAAACTAATTTTTGAGACACGAATCCCATGTCACGCATATTATTCATCATCGCCTTAACGATCTTTATCGCCCAGGGATCACTGGCGCAGGGTGTCAACCAGGATCGAATGAATCGCGACCTGCGTGTTGCAGAAAACGTCCTGGTAACCCTCATCCAGCAAAAGATGGAAGGGAATCGCATGTTCTTCCCTCTCAGTATTACCGGATCGTACCAGGCGGGTGTCGGCGTTACCTTTGCGCTGCCCGCAGACTATACAACGCCCATCGCACTGGTGTATCCGAGCAGAGGCTATGAAGTCCAGAGTGTCGGCGGCGGTGTCGTTCGCCGGCCGTTTCCGGCTGGGCAAGGGGAAGGCGATGAGTGGAGGCTCAAGGATCGGCAACAACTCAACCTCGACAGCCTGCGTGACGTTTCTAATGATCGAATCATCGAGGCGGCACGTGATTTCCTGGCCGACTATGGACCGCTGCTGAGTCAGCTGCCCTCCGGTGAAAAGGTCGTCATTACGAACCGGGGTGATCAACCCCGCGCGTGGGTAGGTTCGCTTGTGTCCGCTCCGAGCCGGATGCTGTTGTCGGTGGAAGCTACCACGGATGATATAAACGCATTGCGGAATGCCCGCATGAGCCGCGAAGAGTTCGTGAAGCGGATCAAGGTTACGAAAGCTGAAGTCACCGGTGAGGTAGAGCCCGACCTGGAGCTTCTCTCCACTATCTTCAGCAGACTGTACCGCCCGGATCTATCCACCACTTTTTTTGTTGATGGCACGATTCCGTATGAACGGATGAAAAATTTCGGCGTGGTCTATTACATGCGTGTGTTCTCCGCAAACCGCACCTTCAACAGCACATACGACATGCCGACTGTCGGACTGAAGGACGTCAACCAGCAGGAACGCGACACGAAAGTGAAAGAGCTCTATCCAAAGTTCGAATCGGAACTTAAGGAAAACATTCTGGAGTATGGCCGAACGTTGAAGAGCCTTGGCGATAACGAACAACTGGTCTTCAATGTGGCCCTCACCCAATGCTATCAATGCAAAATACCGTCAACGCTGGAACTTTCGATCCAGGGATCGGATCTCAAGGCCTATAACGAAGGAAAAACGGATCGACAAACCGCACTCTCAAAGATCGTCTTGAAGAAAGGTCCCGACCAATAAGTCGCGGCTCGTCCCGACATACAGTCGGACCAAACCCTTACACTGCGGGGGTTAAGATTATTCCAATGGCTTCGCGTTGGCCGGGGATTTGCCTACCTTTGATTCAGGGTTAGTGCAATATTTGTTATTTCGTCGTTTCAAATCCCCTCGTTCCTATTGCATACCCACCAGATAACCACCCGGGTCAGTGTGGGTGTGCGTGTGCAAATTAAGGCGTCATGGGCAAGAGAAACCTTATCATTTTGTTGGTGGTAGCGGCTGCTGCGTTGGCGGCCTATTTTCTGTTTAGGGGAGGAAGCAAGAATGCCAATGTCGAAATCCTCACGACCGTCAGGAGAGGGCCATTCAAGGTAGAGATCGAGACCACAGGCGAGCTCGAAGCAAAAAATTCCGTCAAGATACAGGGGCCAGCTGCGCTTCGCGACTTCAGAATCTTCAACGTCACGATCCAGGCTATTGTTGATGAAGGAACAATAGTTAAAAAGGGCGATTGGGTTGCTTCCCTCGACCGCTCAGAATTCCAGAATCGTTTCGATGAAAAGCAGCTGGCACTCGAGCGGGAACAGGCTGAGTTCGTACAAACCGAACTCGACACCACGCTTCAATTGCGACAAGCACGCGATGAACTCATCAATCTGAAATACGCAGTTGAGGAAAAGCGTATTGTTCTCGAACAATCGCAGTATGAGCCACCCGCAACGATCAAGCAGGCAGAAATTAATCTCGCGCGAGCAGAGCGCGAATACGCCCAGGCGCTTGAGAACTACAAGATCAAGAAACGCCAGAACGCCGAGCGCATGCGGGAACAGTACACGGAATTGCGAAAGGCCCAAAACGAATTTGAGGCAATCCAACGCCTCGCATCGGCGTTCACCATCCTCGCACCGGAAGATGGCATGGTGATTTACACTAAAGGCTGGGACAACAAACCGATCAAGGCAGGATCACAAATCAACACATGGGATCCTACGGTAGCGACACTCCCTGATCTCAGCCAGATGATGTCGAAGACATTTGTAAATGAAGTGGACGTTCGAAAGGTGAAGGTTGGGCAGCCGGTAGAGATTGGACTCGACGCCTACCCTGAAAAGAAACTCACTGGCGTAGTTACGCGCGTTGCAAATGTTGGAGAACAGCGACCGAACAGTGACGCCAAAGTATTCCAGGTCGACATTGCCATCAACGGCACGGACCCGAGCCTGCGGCCTGCGATGACCACATCAAATAAGATCGTCACGGCAATGCTGGAAGATGCGCTGTTTGTACCCCTTGAGTGTCTCCATAACCAGTACGACTCGATCACCTATGTGTACCTTCGTCAGGGACTTGACACGCGCAAGAAGGAGGTTATGGTAGGATTAACCAACGCTAACGATGCTGTAATACTTGCAGGACTTTCCGAAGGAGACAGAGTTTATCTCTCTGTTCCGACCGGCATGGAGAATGAATCTATTGATCTCCTTCCGGAGATGAATGGAAAGAGACGAAAGCCTGTAGAAGAAACTCCTGAAATCCAGGCCCCTCGACTCCTCGATGGGGGAGGAACGCCTCCTCCGGATGAACGACGTGGAAGATCCCGCCGCCCGGATGGGGCGCGCACCGGTGTAGCCAGAACGGATTCGACAAGGAACGCGACGCGGCCATGAAAGAGCGGTTGCTGGCAAACCTGTATATCGCAGTTGACGCCGTATTGTCCAATAAAATGCGGTCGCTTCTCACTGCGTTGGGTATCATCTTCGGTGTGGCTGCCGTTATCGCAATGCTCGCCATTGGAAACGGCGCTCAACAGGAAATCCTCGAACAAATTCGACTTGTCGGCGTAAACAACATCGTCGTCAAGCCGATAGTTGAACAGCGCGAAGAGAAGATCGAAGAAACCGCGGCGAGAGAAAAGAAGAAATTTTCGCCGGGCCTTACGATGCGTGACGTAAACAGCATTCGCGCAAACATTCCCGTCGTCAGCAAGGTCAGTCCGGAGATCCTCCTCGAAACATTTATCATCAAGAGCGGCATTCGCCGATCGGCGAAACTCGTCGGCGTGGATCCAGTCTACTTCGAGATGTTCGACTTTTCACTTTCCGAAGGCCGAATGTTTCTGGAAGAAGAGCTCATCAATGGATCACCGGTATGCATCATTGGAAATTCCATCAAGAGCAAATTTTTCCCAACGGAGGATCCATTGGGTAAGGCGATCAAAGTAGGTCCGCACTGGCTTACCATCGTGGGCGTCATGCGCGAACGTCTCGTCTCCCAAACGAGCATTGCCAAGCTGGGCATTCGCGACTACAACATGGACGTGTATACGCCCCTGCAGACGATGCTCATTCGATATGAGAATCGCGACCTTGTGACGCGTTCGCAACTCTCACGGGCTAGCAACCCCACACAGTATAGCCGAGGACAAGTGGTTGTTCAGGGTACTGAGCCGGAGGAGTCGACAACGCCCACTAACTACCATCAGCTTGATAGGCTCGTGATCCAGGTGGCCGAGACGCCATATCTTCAAACTACAGCAGAAATCCTTTCGCGTCTGCTGGAAAGAAGACATTACGGTGTCGTTGACTACGAGATCGAAATTCCGGAACTGCTGCTCAAACAACAGCAACGCACAAATGATATTTTCAACTACGTGTTGGGTGCCATCGCCGGCATTTCCCTGCTCGTAGGAGGGATCGGCATTATGAACATTATGCTGGCTTCGGTTCTCGAACGCATTAAGGAGATCGGACTCAGACTGTCCATCGGCGCAAAGAAGTCTGACATTACGCAGCAGTTCCTCTTTGAAGCGGTGATGATCAGCGTGTCTGGAGGTCTCATCGGAGTCTTTCTCGGCGTTGGCCTTGCCTATCTGATCTCTTATGTTGCCGAAATCCCTACCGTTATCAGTTTTATGTCAATAGTTGTATCCTTTGGTGTTGCGGCTACTGTGGGACTCATCTTTGGAATCGCTCCCGCACGAAAAGCCGCAAGTCAGGATCCCATTACCTCACTACGCTATGAATAAGAAGGCTTGCTTTTTTCTTGCCGCCGGAATCTTTTTGTCTGCGTGGCAAAACAGTCATGCGCAGGTGCGCCGACTGACGCTGGATGATGTTGTATTGATGGCCCGGGCGCAATCGCCACGATCCAAACAGGCGGAAACGCGTAAGGAAAATCTGTACTGGACTTATCGTTACTATAAGTCCAATTACAACCCTCAACTCCGTTTGAGTGGCAACTTTCCCAACTACAGCCAGGATTTTACGCCGGTAACACAACCTGACGGGTCCATTGAATTCCGGTCCCGACAGCAAACAAACTCCGCGCTGACGCTTGGCCTCCAGCAGCCCATACCGTGGACGGGAGGTGTGATCTCAATGAACACGTCCGTGTTCGTGGTCGACGACATTGAACGGGATGTCGTGAACTGGAGTGGTGTTCCCATGAACATTCGCCTTGATCAACCACTGTTTTCTTTTAACCAGCTTCGCTGGGACCGGATGATCGAGCCGCTGCGTTACGAAGAATCGCGCCGTGAATACGTGGAGGAAATGGAATTTATTTCGCGGGAAGCTGTCACGAGGTTCTTTGCGGTCATGACATCCCAGATCAACCTTCAGATCGCGGAGTTTAACCTCGCGAATAACGATACCATTTACAAGATCGAGCAGGGCCGATACAATATCGGAACTACATCCCAGGATAAACTGCTGCAGGTCGAGCTTCAACTTTTGCGTTCACGTCAGGATGTTGCACAAGCCAAACTCGACCTTGAGACAAACCGACTCAGGCTGCGATCGTTTGTAGGAATGAACGATGCAGAACAGTTTGAGCTTGTTCTACCGGAAGAGATCCCACAATTTGACATTTCACTGGAAGAAGCGCTGGAACGAGCGAGGGCAAACAGGGCCGACTTTATTGCATTCGAGCGACGACGGCTCGAGGCGGAAAGTCAGGTGGCGAATGCGAAGGGAGACCGATTCGATGCAACGCTTACTGCATCGTATGGTCTCAACAACTCCGGTTCCGCGCTTTCCGACATCTATCACGACCCGCTCAGACAGCAACGCTTTAATATTGGTTTCAACGTACCTGTACTCGACTGGGGACGGAATAAAGCGAGACTGCGTACAGCGGTAGCTAACAAGGAATATACGGACTATGTGATCGCACAGGACGAGGTCAACTTCGAACAAGAAATCCTCACGCAGGTTCGACAATTTGAAATGCTGCGGTTGCAGATCGAGATTTCGAGGAAGGCTGACGAAGTTGCAGCAGAGCGTTATAACGTTGCACAGAACCGATACCTCATCGGGAGGATCGATATCACAAACCTGAACATTGCGTTGACGGAAAAGGACGATGCCAAGCGAAGCTACATCCTGGCGCTTCAATCGTTCTGGCAGGCGTACTACGACCTCAGGAGATTGACGTTATACGATTTCGCAACGGGGACGCCACTGTATGTGCAGGACGAAGAAGACTAAGGATTCAGACCCCTGTGTAGTTGAAAGGTGTGATCTGTTTTAGCCGCGTCTTTAGCCCGGGTTTGATGTCCAGTGAGTCGATGAAATTGTGAATGGTCTCCCGGGTGATCTTCTCATTGGTCCGGGTCAGCGCCTTTAGCGTTTCATAGGGATTCGAGAAGCCTTCCTTCCGAAGGATGGTTTGGATAGCCTCTGCGATAACAACCCAATTGTCTTCCAGATCCCCGCGGATTTTTTCTTCGTTGATTTCCAGCTTGCGGATACCCCGCTCTAGAGACTTAAATGCAATTATGCTATGCGCGAGAGGAACGCCCACGTTGCGCAGCACCGTTGAGTCTGTCAAGTCGCGTTGCAGCCTGGAGACAGGCAACTTTGACGACATGAAGTTAAAGATGGCATTGGCGAAGCCCAGGTTCCCTTCCGCGTTTTCGAAGTCGATGGGATTCACCTTGTGCGGCATTGCGGAGGAGCCCACCTCGTTGTCCGAAATCTTCATCTTGAAATAGTTCATGGAGATGTACTGCCATATATCCCGGCTGAAGTCGATGAAGATTGTGTTGATCCGTTTCAGGTTATCGAACAATGCCGCAAGGTTGTCGTAGTGTTCGATTTGCGTAGTGGGAATACTCCGGCTTAATCCAAGGTGCTTGCAGAACTCGTCCGCAAATTTGTTCCAGTCGACTTCAGGATAAGCGACATGATGCGCATTAAAGTTTCCCGTTGCGCCTCCAAACTTGGCTGAAAAAGGAATCGTTTTCAGCAGGTTCATTTGCTTTTCGAGACGCGAGACAAAGACCATGAGTTCTTTTCCCATGCGGGTGGGAGAAGCGGGCTGCCCATGCGTATAGGCAAGCATAGGGACATCCTGCCATTGTTTCGACATCTGGCTGATGCGGCTGATCAGGCTTTGCAACTGCGGCTGATATTCCCGTTGCATGAAGTCGCGCACCAGCAATGGAATTGCCGTATTGTTAATGTCCTGCGAAGTGAGTCCAAAATGAATGTATTCCCGAAAGGGTTCAAGCAAGGGGTCGTCAAAGCGCTTTTTGATGAAGTACTCGACGGCCTTTACATCGTGGTTGGTTTCTGCTTCGATTTGCTTCACTTCTTCAGCATCAGCTTCCGAGAAGTCCTTGTAGATGTGCCTGAGCTCATTGAGCTTGTGCACCGGAAAGTCCATCATCTCGGGAATGATTGCCGAAAGGGCAATGAGGTATTCAATCTCGATTTGAATCCGGTAGCGGATTAATCCGTATTCCGAAAAGTATTGCGACAAAGACTGGACCGACCGGAAGTATCGACCATCGATGGGAGAAATCGCAGTTAAGGGCGTCAGCGGCACAGTTCGAGGATTTTACCGCGCTAAATTAAGGAAATTACCGTATGGCCGGAAAATTGAAAGATTGTACTTTTGTGCGGCCTTCCGGGCACCACAATGCTTGTGCCCTGTGTTATAAAGGTATGGTCAGCCATGGCATTTAATTTCTTCAAAAAGTCTAAACCTCAGCCTGCAAAGGAGGCAACGCACAGTGCGCCGCAATATCTGGATCTCACGGTTAAGTCGATCATCCAGGAAACCCGCGATACGATAACGATTGTGTTTGATACGCCTCCTTCCGGACCCCTTGTCTATAAACCCGGGCAGTTCCTGACGCTGATCGTTCCTATCCAGGGCAAAGAAATCCGGAGGGCATATTCGCTCTGCACCTCGCCGTACACGGATGAGTTCCCTGCGGTTACCGTAAAGCGCGTCGAGAACGGCCTCATGTCGAACTGGCTTGCCGACAACCTTCGCGTAGGTGACAAACTGAAAGTCATGGCAGCAGTTGGGAATTTTACCCTCGACTACGCGCCAACAAACCGTCGTCACGTGGTGATGTTTGCCGGTGGATCCGGAATTACCCCGATGTTGTCACTCACGAAGGCAATACTCACCCAGGAGCCGGAGAGCATTGTCTCACTCATCTACTGCAACCGCGATATCGACAGTGTAATCTTCAAGGACGAACTGGATCGGTGGGAAAAGCAATATCAGGGACGCCTCCATGTCATCCACATCCTGGACACAGCGCCTATGAACTGGCAGGGATACTCGGGTCTTCTCAATCCGGAGATGTTGAAGAAGCTGTTCGAGAGGATTCCCGATTGGGGTGTGCGCAATACGCTCTACCTGATGTGCGGACCAGAAGGCATGATGAAGAACGTCGAATCGTTGCTTGGCGCATACTCAATACCCGCGGAACAAATCCGGAAGGAAAGCTTTGTTCAGGGCACGATCGATAAACCCGCAAAGAAGGAAGGAGAGGAAGAGGAACTTGTGGAGCGCGAGGTGACGATCAGGTTCGACGGTGAAGAATACAAAATCATGGTTCCGCCGCACAAGGCAATCCTGGAGACTGCGCTCGACGCCGGCATAGATTTGCCCTACTCCTGTCAAAGTGGACTCTGTACGGCTTGCCGTGGAAAAGCCATTTCAGGAAAGGTTCGCCTCGATGAAGAAGAAGGCCTCTCCGCGTCCGAACGGGCCGAAGGCTACGTCCTTACCTGCGTCGGTCATCCCCTCACTGACGACGTCATTATCGAAATAGGATAGCCTTTGCGCCGTCAATCCTCGGTCTTTCTCAATGCATGCTTGCTGTCCTCGGTAATATTGTCCAACGTCCACACGATCTTCCGTTCGAACGGATGACGACGAACAGGACAATCTGACTTGATGCAAATCGGACAGGAGTTCTCCACACACGCATCTACATGGATGAAAAATTCCAACGGCACGTCGAACCGCGCTCGCATGAGCCGGTGAAACGCTTCCACTTCCTCATGCGCTTCACGGATATTGAAATACCACGGCACTGTTAGGTGCGCATCCAGGTGCAACACACGTCCATACTTGATGAAACGCACATTGTGAAGATCGACCCATGAAGCCCTGCGGTTTGCATTCGCGGTCCTGACAACTTCCTGCAGTAGGGTCTGGTCACGTTCATCCATGATCCCTGCGATAGAACGGCGAACGATGACAACACCGGTGTACAATAACCAAATGCTGAATACAATTGCTATTGCGCTGTCGATCCATTCGTAGCCCGTGAGCAAGACAAAGAAAAGACCGACCAGTATGCCGACTGTGGATAGCGAATCGGAGTGCAGGTGCTTACCACTGGAGACCAGCGCAAGCGATCTGTTCTTCTTCCCGATCCGGATGCAGACCGTACCTGCAATGAAATTGAGAACTGCACTGACCGACACGAGGGCAAGACCCATCCCCAGCATCGTGATATCGGAATCTACGAGCAGCGATCGGATCGATTCGTAAATAATAGAGATTCCAGCGATGAATATTAGTGTGCCTTCAATCCCCGCCGAGATGTATTCGATCTTGCCATGACCGTATGGGTGATCTTCATCCCGTGGCTTGGCAGATAACGTGAGAGAGTACAAGCCGAGAAATCCTGCGACCACATTGATGATAGTTTCAAGGGCGTCACCGAGAATGGCGACAGAACCCGTTCGGTGCCAGGCGTAGAGTTTGACGACCAAAAGGAAGACGGAAAGGGCCGCGACCCATTTCTGTACCTGGATATTTTTTTCCGGCGCGTTCAATGTCTACATGGTCGCGGCCCCATCTACTGCTATTCGCGCAATCGAACGCGAAGAACCCGGTCGTCGTTCGTGATGAACAACACCTTGTCGTCCGGCGTAAGTGCGCAGTTTGAAGCCGGGTCGTTTACTCGGATTTTTCCAATGAGCTTTCCTTCGGGATTGAAAATCCAGATGCCACCCGGACCACTTGCGAATAAGTTGCCCTGACTGTCGAACTTAAAACCATCAGGAAGGCCGGGTGCCGTTTTCGCGTCTTCGGTTGCATCATAAAGGATGCCCCCATTAGTGAGCTTACCTTCCGCAGTGATATCGTAGATGTACCACACTGCCTTTTCCGGGTCGGAATTTGCAACCACGAGTTTTTTCTCATCTGGCGTTAGCGCAATTCCGTTGGGACGCGTAATCGAATCCGTCAACAACCGTACTTCACCATTCGGCGTTACGCGGAACACGCCCTGATATGGAAGTTCTTTTGTGGGATCGTCAACGTTTTGAGGAAGTCCGTACGGAGGATCAGTAAACCAAAGGTTGCCAGCGCGGTCGAACACCGCGTCGTTGGGGCTATTCAACTTTTTTCCTTGATAGGACGAAACGAGAGGGATGAACTTTGGCGACGGGTCATCAAGCGGCGCATCCATTGCCGCGATGCAACGGTCGCCGTGGTGACACAATACGAGTCGTCCGTCCTTGTCGAGGAGCAGTCCGTTCGACCCGGGCTCAGCGCGTCCCGAAGGCTCGGTTCCTGTGTAGCCGGATGGATGAAGATACTCTTCCACCCCGCCAGATTCGGTCCATTTGAAAACCTTATTCGGCGGTATGTCGGAATACAGCAACATGTTGTGCGCGGGAACCCATAGCGGCCCTTCCGTCCACGTGTGACCTTCTGCGATGATCTCAATCCTGGCATCCTCAGCGATGATCGCATTTAGTGACGGATCCAGGCGCTCAATACTGCCGAAGGATGCCGCTGCAGAATCGGCGGCCGCTTTGGTCTCACTGTCGCCGCTTCCACGGCTGCATCCGCACATAGCGAGCGCGGATAGAAAAACAATCGAAGGTTTAAGGGGTAGCTTCATGCATGAATGGTTTTAGGGGCAATCAAGATAGCAAATAGCGAATTGCCGAGTGACATCGAATAGGGACGAAAAATTGGACGCAGCGTCCCATTTTGGCAATTGCGCCCGGCCAATTTTGGGTCAAAAAATCACGAAATAGGCCAGAAAACTGGGTTTTGTGTAGGTTCATCGGCTTTATCCGGCACGACGCACAGCTGGAAGGGATTTTGTTATAGGAAGGAGCGTGAAGCAATTTTTTGCAACGGTATGAAACCATTGCCTGATCACGAACTTGGTCATATGCGAACGCTGGTCCGGATGGCTGGCGTGGACGGTCCGGTAAACGACAAGGCTCGTCGTGTTATCCGCAAGATCGCTGTCTCCCGTGCTGTAGAGGCATCACGCGTGGACGCGCTGCTGGATAGCCGGGACGAAGATGCCGCGATGTTTGTTCCTGACGGACTGGGCAACAGAATGGGTCTGCTGCACGACCTTATGGTACTCGCCTACCTCGACGGATCTGTCAATGCCCGTGAGAAGTCAATACTTGACACGACCGTACGGGCTTTCAACTTCAGGCCTCAGCTTGCTGATCACCTGATCGACCTGTTCAGGTATGGTCCGCCATCGCAGGCAGAGTGGAATGACTTCGTCGACCACGTCAAGCAATCTTTCGTTGAGGGTCAATAATTCGGCTTTTTTTCAGAAACGTTGGGCATTCCAGTTATTTTTGGGCTGCGACTAGAACTGAAAACGCAGCGCAATGGAAACAACTGAGAAAATCACGCGCCCGCAGCGCAAGTTTCTCCCCGAAGATTTTAAAGTCACGTCCTGGGACGATCTGAAACCATACTTTGACGCCCTTCTCGAACGCGAACTCCCCTCAGCGGAGGACCTGAAAAAGTGGTTTCGCGACAGAAGTGAGCTTGAGTCGGTAATCTCCGAAGACCTGGCATGGCGATATATCCGCATGACGTGCTACACGGAAAACCAGGAGTACCGAAATCACTACCAGGATTTCATTGAAAACATCCAACCGAAAATCGCACCTGTGTCGGATCGCCTCAACCGTAAGGCGGCCGAGTCTCCATTTCTTTCGGAGGTTGCCGAGTTGCCGGGCTACGACATCATGATCCGCAACCTGAGGAAAGAGATCGAAATCTTTCGCGAGGAAAACGTCCCGTTGTTCACAGCGATTAACACGGAAACTCAAAAGTACGGACAGATCTCCGGTGCCATGACCGTTGAAGTGGACGGCAAGGAATTGACCCTGCAACAGGCCGGAGTCTACCTGATGTCTACCGATCGCAAGGTGCGTGAAGAAGTGTTCCGAAAGATTGCTGCCCGACGCCTGGCCGACAAGGATGCGCTGAATGATTCGTTCACCAAACTTGTAGAGCTTCGTCATCAGGTAGCACGTAACGCTGGATTCCAAAACTTCCGTGACTACATGTTCAAGGCGCTGGGTCGCTTCGACTATACCGTGCAGGATTGCTTTGACTTTCACAAGGCTATCGAGATGGAGACGCTACCCATTCTCAATGATTTTGCGAAAGCACGAAAAGAATCGCTCAAGGTCGATGCGCTGCGTCCCTGGGATAAGGCAGTTGATCCTGAACTTCGTCCGCCACTCAAACCGTTTGGTAACGGCAATGAGCTGACGGAGAAAACGATCGAGGTTTTCCGACGTCTCGATCCGTACCTGGGTGATTGCCTGGCGATCATGCGTCAGATGGGACACCTCGATCTTGAGTCGAGAAAAGGGAAGGCTCCGGGCGGATACAATTATCCCCTGGCAGAGATTGGTGTTCCTTTCATCTTTATGAATGCCACGTCGACCCTTCGCGATATGGTTACGATTATGCACGAGGGTGGACACGCCATACACAATTTTCTCACGCGCGAACTTGAACTTAACGATTTCAAGTCGACACCGTCGGAAGTGGCGGAGCTTGCCTCCATGTCAATGGAGTTGCTCTCAATGGATCATTGGGACGTCTTCTTCGAAGACGAGGCGGAACTCAAGCGTGCGCGGCGCGAACACCTGGAAGACATTATCGAAACCCTGCCATGGGTAGCTACCATCGATCAGTTTCAGCATTGGATATACGAACATCCTACGCATTCGCTGGAAAAACGGCGTGTGGCATGGAACGAAATATTCCAGAGATTTTCAGACCGTGTTACGGACTGGAGTGGACTGGAGAAAGAGCGCGACTACCTGTGGCAAAAACAACTTCACCTTTACGAGGTGCCCTTCTATTATATTGAATACGGCATGGCCCAACTCGGTGCCATCGCTGTATGGCGCAACTTCCGCCGCAACAGGGCAGAAGGACTCGCGGGCTATCGTCGGGCCCTTGCTTTGGGATACACGAAAAGCATTCCCGAGGTCTATGCGGCTGCTGGGATTCGGTTTGATTTTAGCAGAGAGTATATAAGGGAGCTTATGGATTTTGTGAGAGAGGAATTGGAGAAGGTGTAGTACCTCTCGCTTTATCCAGCAAGTCACTCAACAGTTCCGCTTCGGCATCGGTAAGACAAAGCACGTTGTCGATTTTGTGGCGTTCCTTGTTGATTTCGTCCAGGACTTTTAGGCCGCGCTCGGTGATAAAGATGTCGGTAGCGCGTTTGTCGGAGGGGCAGGATTTCTTAATGATCAGTTCTTTCTTGACAAGTCGGTTGAGTAATCGTGAGACGTCGGAGTTTTTGTCCAGCATACGCGCCTTGATGGTAGTTGCAGAAACTCCGTTAGGATGCTGACCGCGCAGGATGCGGAGGATGTTGAACTGCTGGGTGGTAATACCGAACAGGGAAAGAAATTTTTGCTGAGCACCGAGCAGCCAGTTAGACGTATAGATAAGGTTCACCACCGCTTTCTGGTGGATGCTGTGGAAAGCCTTCTGTTTTATTTCGTCTTCAATCTTCATGAATAGGAAAATGCCCCCGGATTACTCCGGGGGCTTAATATTTTCTGAGCCATTAGGCTTTGTTCATTTCAATCTTGCAGACGATGTCTACATCGTCAGACACAACGAGCTCACCACCGGCCAGACGGCTATCCCACTTAAGGTTGTAATCCTTGCGGTTGATCGTGCCGGTGACTTTGAATCCGGCTTTCATACCGCGGCCCGTGTCGATTGTGCCGCCGTAGGTGACGTCAAAGGTTACAGGTTTGGTAACGTCGCGCATGGTGAAGTCGCCCTTGAGTTTATAATTGTTGCCTTCCTTAACGAGCTTGCCCTTGAACTTGATTTCAGGAAACTTTTCAGCATTGAAGAAGTCGTCCGACTTAAGGTGATTGTCGCGGCGCTCGTTCTCCGTGTCGATGGAAGCGACCTTTGCAGTGAATTCTACGTCGGCATTGTGGAAGTCGTCGGACGTGCTGACCACCTTGGCGTCGAAGTCGGTGAACTCACCTTCTACTTCCGAAATCGCCATGTGAATTACGTTGAAACCGATCTTGGAGTGAGCCTTGTCAATAGTCCAGGTGGTTTGAGCGAATGCAGTGCCCGAAACTAGCAGCGCAATCAGTAAGAATTTCGTTTTTTTCATATGAGTTGTTTGGATTTTACTACCCTAAAGTAGTAAAAATGCGTGTTTAAACAAGCGTTTTTCTTACTGGCTCTAGAAGTTAAGATAAAAATCGGCTGTAAGTGAACGGTATTCGGCGGAAGGTTCACCGCTGATGTCAAACAGACAGAGGGATGAACGGCGGGTTGGGTAGGGGGTCCTTTCGAATTCCATCAGGCGGCGGATGGGCGGCTTGTTAGGTTTTGATTGAACCTCGCATACCCGTGAGCAATAGAAGCCCTGCCGGGCGGCCAGGGTTTCGAAGGATTTTGATTCGGCGTGAGGGAGAATGATGCTAAGCCGTCCGTGGGTGCTAAGCAATCGGTTCGCCGCTGCTACGATCTCATCATGGCGCAGCGACCGATCGTGGCGCGCTCTTTCGCGCCTGGGGTCGGGAGGTTTCAGCGCGTCGACGTAGTAGGGAGGATTGGTCACGATCAGGTCGTAAGGTTCCTCTACTTCCAGTTCCTGGACAGATGATTGGTACGCGCGCAGTCTGTCGTTCCAGGGTGATGCACTAAAATTTTCCGCGGCCTGGTGTGCGTCGTCAGAGATCTCAACGGCGTCGACGCGTACCGAATCCGTGGTGCGCTGCGCGAGCATAAGGGCGATGACACCAGATCCTGTTCCTACATCCAGTATCGTTTTAACATTTTCTACGGATGTCCATGCACCCAGCAACACGCCATCCATCCCGACCTTCATCGCCACGCGATCGTGACGGATGGAAAATTGTTTGAACTGCATGACGTATTTCATTGGGTTAATGCGCGGATTCCACCTCTATGTGCCCTATGTGAATCTATGTGGTCTATGTGGTTCAAGATTTTTTTGAACCACATAGGGCACATAGGTGCGTCACTTCAAGAGCGTCTGCTGCTTCAGCTTCTCCTTAATATACGCTTTGAATTCAGCGGGACCGATGATAGTGATCTCATCAGCCAGTCCCATAACGAAGCGCCCTACGCCTTTGAAATTGAGTGTGGGGCCGTTGAAGATATATGTGCGGGTTTCGGTTGACTCATCCTTTTCGAGGTATGGCATTGTGAGTGGGTACTCTTCGCGCATGAGTACGTAGGCACGGAGACTGAGTCGAAGCGTGACCCACGTTTCGCGGCGGCCGCTCATGCCGAACACGTCCGTGTTGGTGCGCTCGTGAAGTTTTTCGTATTTGTAGGGTTTGTCGAGTACGACGACATCGCCGATGCGTTCCAACTTAAAATACTTGCACTGTTTGTCTTTGGTGTCGAGTGCCTGAACGGACTGAAACCCTTCGCCAAACCGGAATGGTTCAACCAGCCGGTCTGTTATTTCCTGGCTGTTGGCGGAGTGGTAGTGCTTCAGCACGACCTGCCGCTTATTTTCGATGGCCTCATTGATTCTGCGGAAGAGTTTGGCTACGCGCAATTTCAGAAACTGTTCCGGGAGATCGCGCGCTTCGGAGTGGAATGCCAGTTTGCGCAAGAGATCCTCCTGGAGAGGGTGGCCCGCCGCACCGCTTTGAATGAGCTGCCGGAGTATGCTAACCTCTTCAAGCGTGAACTGGTCATCCGGGTTTTCTCCTTCTTCGCGATGGACAAAATATCGGCCGTTAAAATCCTGATCGATAATAAATCCGATCTCCTCCAGCAGTTTGAAGTAGCGATAGATGGTACGCTCCGTTGTCTCCAGGTGGCTGGCCAGTTGCCCCACTGTTCTTCCACCGCCCTTCAGCAACGCGATCAACTGAAATACCCGAAGAATTTTAGCTTGAGGAAGCATTTTTGGTTTCTGTATGTGTATCCTGAGTATTCCTCCATCAAGGTACACATTTTCAATCGGGCACAAAAAAACCAAGCCCCTGGAATGGGGCCTGGCTTTGCTACAGGTAAGACTTATATTATTAGGAATTAGGAAAGCTCTTTTGTGAGTTCATCGATACGAGTCTGAGCTTCTTCTTTACCCAGCGAGAGCGACAGCTTGTACAGCTCGAGTGCTTCGCGTTGAGTTTCTTTCTTCTTGCGCGGTGCGAATTTGGTACGCGATGCTGCAGTTTCTAAAGCCTGAGCCTGAGCGAAGTAGAGGTCGGCCTGGCTCATGCGGGAGGCAGTGTTGATTTCTTCAACCCGCGTTTCAAGCGCTGCGATGTCTTGTTCCTTCATTTGAATCAGGTCGTCCTTCACTACGAGGACGGAGTCTCTTTCGTTGACCGTCTTTGCGAGCGACGCATTTTCTGCGCGCATCTTTTCAACTTCCTGTTCCAGGGCAGCTACTTGCTGAGTCCTCGCTTCGAGGTCAGCACGCAGTCTCTTAATGCTGGCTGCATAATTCGAAGCAGCACCCTTGGAGTTCTTGAGCGATTCTTCGAGCTCAGTGATCCGGCTTTCCGTTTGACGGATATGCTCGTTAATGTTTTTCAGCCTTGCAGCATAGTTGGTATAGTTGGTACCTTCTACCACGTCAGTACGGAGCAAGTTGCGGCTTGCATCGATCGAGTCGATCAGTGCCCCAACTTCTTGTAACGACTGGGCCATTTGCTGACTCGTCTCAAGCTCCAGACGCAAGGAATCAACTTGCGAACGGAGACGTTCCTTCTCGCCGCTATCGCATCCCCAGGCCAAAACGGCGAGGGAAAGCCCAAATAAGAATTTCTTTACCATGATCGGTTTCGGTTAATTGTTTGACACCCTACGTCAAAAGGGATGCGCCGGTCTTGGGAACATGTCGAAACCATCGACGAATTGCATATTTCGTCGATGAAATGACGCTAATAGCAGTTAAACGGAACTATACCCCAGTTGCGCAATTCGAGGGGGTTGTCCCTTTATTCCACACATTGGGTAATCGCGCCGATTTTTTCGTCAAACTGACGAAACAAGCTGTGTAAGGGCGTATAAGAGGATAAACAGATCTACCCAAACGAAAACTCCGAAGAAACGAAAGAGCCTTTCTTTCGAGCGAAAGAGCAGACAGTGCCTAACGAACAAAGCGACCATGCTGGGGTCTTGATCTTTTTTTTCCATCGCGCAAAACATTAAACCTAACGAATCGGGTAACCCCTGTCGGGGCTGACTACAGGTAGGCAGGTTCGATGCGTTAAATGTAACAATTTTTCTTTCTTGGGAGGGAGGTGTGATATTCTATTAAGACGAGTCCCCGGATTTCTGGTTATTTTGCCCTATTATTAGGTTATTGGCTCATCCAGAAGTCATCACGCTATACATATAATAATAATGTGGGGAAGTGTTCATCAACGCTGTTAACCGAATGAGCAGAGAAGGCATGCGCCGTACGTTGTTTGGTCTGATCGTTTTCACCGCAAGTGTCTTCGCGCCGGGTGCGGCCACGGCGCAGTTCAACAATGTCGTACTCACGCCCGAGGGTGAGTCGGAGCATGAGCCGAGTGTCGTAATCAATCGGAAAAATCCCCGGGTCATCATTGTCGCCGCCTCCCGTTACGTCTACCGGTCTTCCGATGGGGGAACCACCTGGGAAACCTGCAAGCTGAGTCCGGAAGTCGCCAACCACGGTGACAACGTGTTGGTATGCGACCGAAAAGGCGATCTCTATCTGTTTCACCTTTCCGGCGAATCGGAGGGACGCTCCGACCGAATTGCCTGCCAGGTATCCAAAGACTATGGCGTAACCTGGAGCTTTGCCGGGGCAATGACGGCATCCGGAGCGGAAGTCCGAAATCCTTCCGTCACGTTGGATGCCAAATCCGGAGAGCTGTTGGTCGTCTGGACACAATACGACGCTTACGGTAGCGAAGACCCGTCCCACCACAGCAGGATTATGATTTCGGAATCGAAGGAGGGCAAGAAGTGGTCAACCCCTACGGTCCTCAGCCGTGAAGGCGATTG
Organism: Cyclobacteriaceae bacterium; assembly: GCA_036563875.1. GTDB lineage: Bacteria > Bacteroidota > Bacteroidia > Cytophagales > Cyclobacteriaceae > ZC4RG29. The sequence continues at coordinate 3,294 of DATCLO010000034.1, read as the reverse complement.
CCGCGATGGGAACGAGACGCCTAAAGGTGCCTCCGTCGTGATCTCGCGCGACGGCTACCGGGTGAGCACGTGGTCGCACGAACAAAAGCTGTATGTCGACCGCTCCTTTGACAAGGGACGCATATGGCTTTCCAACGACATTGAAGTAGAAAGGCAAGTCGGCGGAACCAACCCGAACATCCCCGGTATTTCAAGTGCAGCAGGACTTCCCGTCCTGCTCATGAACCAAACCTCCGGACGATATGCGGGTACTTTGAATCTGTTTTGGGCCGACCAGCGCAACGGTGCCACCGACACGGACATCTGGTACTCACGCTCCGTTAACTACGGCGACAACTGGACGCCCGCCGCGCGTGTCAACGACGATGCCAAAGGCAAGCATCAATATATGCCGGCAGCAGCCAGCGATGCGCTGAACGGCAACTTGTATATCCTGTATTACGATCGCCGCGACTATGACGACAATCAAACCGACGTGTACATGGCTGTCTCACGGGACCAGGGCGCCACGTTCAATAATGTGAAAATCTCCGACCGGCCGTTCACTCCCGACCCCTCTGTGCCGTCGGGCGATCGGATAGGCATCGACGTGCATAACGGTATCATAGCCGCCGCCTGGACGCGTTACGATGAAGGCAAAACGCGTATCGTCTTCGCCACTATGCGCGACAGCGAACTGGCTGCTCCATCCGACAACGCGTCGGCCTCACCCAAGTAGCCTATGGCAGCGCAGCCATGATGTCTGCAAGAAATCGGTTATCGTCGAGGTAATCGCCGCGAGACTCGCTAAGCTTCACTACAACAAGATGGCGGGAAGGAATAACAAATACATTCTGTCCGGCAAAACCATCCGCTGAATAAGTATCTGTTGGTACATCCGGCATTGGGCGTGCACGAGGATTATCAGCCGGACCCGCATTCAACCAGAACTGTGCTCCATAAATACCATCAGAGGCCGGACCTGGAGTGGTGGAATACCGGACCCATCCCTCTGGGAGGATCCGCTCTCCTGCCACAACCCCATCATTCAAATACAACAAACCAAACCTGGCCCAGTCGCGAGCCGTTGCATACGAAAACGAAGATCCCACAAACGTTCCGCCTGCGTCAACTTCAAGCACCATGCTGTGCATCCCCACCCGGTTGAACAATTCCCTCACTGGAAACTCGTAGTAGTCGTCATCGCCAACAGTTTGACGTATGATCCACGAAATGATGTTCGTAGTACCACTCGAATATTCGAATACACTTCCGGGAGGAAATTCAAGCGGATGATGGGCAGCAAAAACGCCTGCATCTTTTTTCTTGAACAGCATCGACGTGGCATCGCTGGGTCCGCCATAATCTTCCACCCACTCGAGACCACTGGATGCCTGCATGAGGTTGTTAAGTGTGATCGACTTTCGGTCGTCTTCCTGCCAGAACGGAATAGGTGCAGGTGCTTCGAGTTGCAGTTTGCCCTGCTTGACCAGAATACCTACGAGGGCATTCATCACGCTTTTTGTCATCGACCATCCCAGGTGACGGGAGTGACGATCAAAACCGTCGGCATATCTTTCAGCAATAAGGTCTCCACGGTACAGGACAAGGATCGCGCGTGTATTGCGTAAGTCTTCCGGTCCACTCGGAGCAAACGCGGAGCTTACAGCCTGCTCCAGACGTTTAATGTCGACCCCTTCATGTCGCGTTTCCGGAAGTTTGTCACCCAGCGGCCATGGAATCGTATCGGTGTCGACCTGCGCTCTCATACCTATGCGAATGTCCTGATTTCTCAGTTCCTCTTCTGTGATTTCATTCACCAGCGTACAGCCCAATCCCCTCCGGTAAATCGCTTTCTTGCGTGCCAGGCCCAGGATATTTCCTGTTGCCGATGAGTCTTCAAGGTTAAGGCGATAGCTTCCGAGAGATACCGGGAAACGCTTCAGTTCATAGTCGTGAATGCTGCGCGCGTCGCGGTTGCCCAGAAAAGCGCACGAGCACATGATCTTGGCGCCGTAGGCGGTGAGTATTGGCGCAGCACGCCAGCCGTAGCTGATTGCGTACAGTATGATGATGCACAGCGCAATCACGAGAATTCTTCGGGCGATCTTCATGGTTGTCCGTTTTCGTGGTCGCTAAAACGATTGAATGCACTTGTGCGAAGGCACACCCTTACGGGGAGCAATTGAACAGGTCATGGGAACAAAAAAGTTGTTAAAGTCGGGAATTGGCGAATACTTTGTCGCATGCTGAGGCAAAATACAAAAATGAAGGAGAAGGCGTTGAAGGCGTATCTCGATGAACTGGCTGACCGGTTCAATCGGCCTCAGTTTATCGACAATGATCCGGTGTCAATTCCCCATGCGTTTTCTCACAAGCAGGACATAGAAATAGCCGGTTTGTTCGCGGCAGTTTTGGCCTGGGGTCAACGCGGCACAATAATAAAAAAGTGCAACGAGTTAATGGACCGGATGGATCGCGCACCTTATGCTTTTATCAGGGATCATGGTGAATCGGATCTGCGCCGACTGGTGGGATTTCGGCACCGTACGTTTAACGACACGGATCTCCTTTATTTTGTCGCGTTCCTTCACTGGTACTACAACCATCATGAGTCGCTGGAGACAGTGTTTGAGGGCGAATCCATCGAAACAGGACTCGATCGATTTCATACTATGTTTTTTTCATTGGATGGGTGTCCCACACGCACACGAAAGCACATATCCACCCCAGCGAAAAAGTCGACCTGCAAGCGACTCAACATGTACCTGCGTTGGATGGTACGGCGTGATGATCGCGGTGTTGACTTCGGGTTGTGGCGCAACATTTCACCAGCCTCCCTCATTTGTCCCTGCGATGTTCATGTGGATCGCGTTGCGCGAAAACTCGGGTTGATCAAACGAAAACAGACTGATTGGCAGACTGCGCTTGAATTGACAAACCGCTTAAAGCAATTTGACCCCGACGACCCCGTTCGTTACGACTTTGCATTGTTTGGTCTCGGTGTGGTTGAAAAGGGACATCAATTTAAACCCTTTCTAAATTAACTCAGGTCAGTCTTTGGCTATACCGATGGAAGCCGCGTGTTTGAAGACGTTCAGTCGACGTAAGAAATATGCGGAAATCGCATCATAAAAATGTTTCAGGTACAGTTAAATAAATTTGAAAAAATGACTTCGGATAGTAGATTTGTGGCCACTATGTCGCAAAAACGGACACTCAGCCACACATGACAGACCAGCAATCTCTCCCGGCCAGAACCCTTCCCCTCATTTTATTTTTTTTAGTTGCTTCTTTCGTATCAAATGGTCAGGA
>DATCLO010000033.1:0-6786 GCA_036563875.1 Cyclobacteriaceae bacterium | reverse complement strand
TCGCTGATTGATTTGCGACTAATTCTTGCGACTGTGAACAGTCTTTTCGACAAACTTGGGTTGCTAGTTCGTTTCCTGGCGTTGTTTAGTATCGCCACGGGACTTATCGTTCTGGCGGGTGCGGTGATTAACAGCAAGTTTGTCCGTTTGAAAGAAAATGTGCTGTTGCGCACCGTCGGTGCGCGCACGTCACAGATCACGCGTATTACGTTAATTGAGTACGCCTACCTGGGATTATTCTCCGCCCTTACAGGGATGCTTCTTTCCCTTGGCGGAGGCTGGCTTCTGGCCACATTCTTTTTTGAAATCACGTTTGCTTTCGACTTCGTCGAAATGCTCCTCATCGCCGGCGGCGTCATGGCCCTCACCGTCCTCATCGGATGGTGGAATTCACGGGAAGTCATCTATACGCCGCCGTTACAGGTACTACGCAAGGAAGCGGGGTGACTATTCACTAATCGGTCCCGGCCTGTGCCGTCAAAATTCCAACATTTTTGCCGCCCCATGTGTCAAACTAACTGTATATGGGTATGAGAATGGCCGCAAAATGGGTAATTTGTCCAGTTGGCGGCTGTGTGGCCTCATTATGATAAAGCGTTTTGCGGTTCTGCTGATCGTTGGTTTTTGGCTGTCGGCCGAGGTAGCACGGGCCGGAAACCCATCTTTGGAATTCATCGAAAACAGGAACCAGTGGGAAAGCGGGATTGACTACGGCGTCCGGATCCCCGGGGGTGTACTTTTCCTTAACGGGAAAGGGTTTCATTATTACCTGTATGACCAGGCGCGGATGGAGGAATTGCACCTGGCAGCGCATGCCCATGTTGACGAGTCAACCGGGTCGCATCCGGCTAACGAAGATATCGATGCCCAATACATTCGAATGACATGGACGGGCGCCAGGGATGTCACCCCGCAACCCTTTGGAAAGAATCCACAGTACTACAACTATTTTCTGGGTAATGATCCCTCACGACATGCGTCGGGTGTTCCTTCCTATTCAGGTGTGTACTATCCGGGCGTTTACGATGGCATTGACCTGAAGCTGTACGCGTCGGGCTCCAATTTGAAGTATGACTTTATCGTGGCGCCGGGAGCAGACCCTTCCTGCATACAAGGGATGTACTCTGGTGTACACTATATTAAGTTCGATGCGGAGGCAGGCCGTCTCATCATCCCCACTGTCGCCGGAGAGATTATCGAAACGCGGCCTTACGCTTATCAGGTAATTAATGGAAAGCGTGTAACCGTCCCCTGCGAATACGTGTTGCGCGATACGCTGATCTCTTTCGCCTTCCCGGAAGGATATGACGCATGCGAACCGCTCGTCGTCGATCCCCTTTTGATCTTCGCCACCTATTCCGGTTCAACCGCTGACAACTGGGGTAGCACAGCGACACCCGGTGAGCAGGGTACGCTTTACTCGGCAGGCGTAACCAATCACGGATTTAATAGCGGCACTTTTCCGGCTACGCCGGGATCTTTTCAGACTACCTATGGTGGAGCGTATGATATCGGAATTCTCAAATACGATTCGTTGGGAAAACAGCTCCTTTATGCCTCGTATCTGGGCGGCATTGCAAATGAGTCTCCCCATAGCCTGGTCGTGGATCCTACTACGAACGACCTCCTCGTCCTGGGAACAACAAGCTCGCACAATTTTCCTGCGACAATTTCTGCATACGATCGAACCTTTGCTGGTGGTTCGAATGTGTCTAACGTGATTCAATATGCTAATGGCTCAGATATTTTCGTGGCGCGAATAAGCTCGAACGGTACGCAATTGAAAGCCAGTACCTTCTTTGGTGGCACAGTTAATGATGGCCTCAACCATTCCTTCGCTGGACTGGCGCGCAACTACGGTGACGAATTGCGCGGCGACATTATTACTGATGCAGCGGGAGACGTCTATATCAGCACGGTTACAGCCTCATCAGACATGGTCCTGGCCAACAGCTTTTCGACAACATATCTGGGAGGCGCAACCGATGCACTCCTGGTGAAATTTTCAGCCGACCTAAGCCAGCAATTATGGGGCGTGTTCCTTGGAGGAACCGGTGCCGACGCCGCATACACTCTTAAATTCACCGCCAACGGTGACATACTGGTTGCAGGAGGCACGACCAGCGCCGACTTTCCAACAACACCGGGGGCGTACCAGGAAACATTTGGAGGAGCTGTAGATGGATGGATTGCCCGGGTCTCGTCCGATGGCCAGCAATTGCTTCAGGCAACCTACACAGGTACGTCGTCTTACGACCAGATCTATTTCCTCGACATCAATGAGGCAGAAGAGATTTACGTATATGGACAAACGCAAGCGTCTGATTTTCTCATTTATCCCGATGATGTATACCACACACCGAACAGTGGACAGTTCGTTCAGAAATTCAGTCCCGACATGTCGACGCTTGAATTCTCCCTCGTATTCGGTTCGGGAGGAGGCATACCCGACATCTCGCCAACGGCATTTCTTGTAAATGAATGTAACAACCTGTACCTGGCAGGTTGGGGCGGAATGGTAAACGCACTAAACGGCTTTTGGAACTCATCGACAAATGGGCTGGAAGTGACGCCGGATGCTTTTCAGACGACTACAAGCGGATCTGATTTCTACTTCATGGTGCTGACCGCCGATGGCAAGGATTTACTATACGCCACTTACCTTGGTGGTCCGTACTCAAGGACACACGTCGACGGTGGTACAAGTCGCTTCGACAAGAGTGGGATTGTGTATCATGCAGTATGCTCCGGCTGCGCTGCATACAATGCGCTTGGTGTACCTACTTCTGATTTTCCAACGACACCCGGTGTCTGGTCAAACCAAAACCGCAGCCAAAACTGTAATAATGCGGCATTCAAATTCGATCTGGCATCGCTTCGTGCGCGCATGCAGACGAACTCTGTAAGATTTGACACACCAAATATCACGCAGGTCTGTCTTCCGGATGCGATTGTGTTCCAGAACCTCAGCGTTGGCGGTGAGTGGTTTCGCTGGTCCCTTGGCGACGGAACGGTAATCGAAAAGCAAGATACGAGCGTGGTGTTTCACAAGTATGCAGAGCCAGGTCGTTATCTTGTAAAGCTTGTCGCCATTGACCAGGGTACGTGTATCGGACGCGACTCGGTGCAAATGTACATCGACGTATACCGTCATGAAGGTGTTGTTCAGGATGACGACGCATTGTGCGAGGGCAATACATACCGACTTGAAGCGTCAGGTGGTGTTTCTTATTTTTGGATAAGTGAAGACACTTCTTTCGTCTCACAGGAAGCAAGGCCTGTCGTTAAACCGGATACCACAACACGTTACTTTGTTACCGTAACCCAGGCGAATGGATGCGTTTTGCGCGACACGGTGGATCTGAGGGTAGTCCCGGGAGTTCAGCCAGAGTTCGACCTTGTCCAGCGCGGCGAGTGCCTCGAGCGACCAACATTGGAGGTTGTCAACGTCACAAAGGACGCGGAAGATGCGCAGATGATATTTGATTTTGGAGATGGGACGACCAGCGACAGGCGGGAGGACATCCACGTTTATCCGGAAGATGGCCTTTACAACGTGACGCTGCGGAGCGTGCGCGAGTTTTGCGTGTTCGAAAAGACAGTGCCTGTCCCGGTTTTCTCCGTTCAGATTCCCAACGTCATTACACCAAACAACACACCGGGCTTCAACGATAAGTTCATGATTCTCTTCGGCAACACCGGCTACTCAACCCCGGGCGATTACGGTGTGCCTGTGAAACTGGTTGTATACAATCGTTGGGGAGCGGTGGTGTACCAGACGGATTACTATCAATACGACTGGGCGGGAGAGGGCTTGCCAGCTGGTACGTATTACTATGAGGTCACAATAGGCGACCGGGCAGTTTGTAAGAGCTGGCTGCGAATATTGGAATGAGGGAACGGAGTTGGGACTTAATCAGCAAGAAGCTGCTTAACCTTTTCCTCCACTTTTTTCACATCCACCGTAAGATTGATCTTCTGTCCTTCCACAGCATTTGTTGCATTTCCGTCGGATTCGCAGAGGAGGTAATGGTAGAGAAGCCCGCGCTTGTCGGCAACGTCGCAGATAAACGGTGCGACGCAATTGTCGGGGAACAGGTCAAGAATTTTTGTGCCGGGCTTGCAGAAGGCATAGTTGACGCTGCCTGAACCGTGAGGACCGACAATGAGCCGTGCAGAACTCAGCAGTTCTGCTTTCTGACGCATAGTCAATGATGACATCGTGTATACTTCAAAACCGTAAGGCTTCAGCGCCTCGATCAGCTCCGGTTCATTCAAAACCCTGCGTTGCTTGGCATCCGCCCTGCTGATGTACAGCAGCCTGTTGTTGTGCTCAGGCGCAGACGATCCTACGAAAGTATTATAGAGCCCGTCGCAGAGCCACTGAGGGTGATGACCATCCAGACGCGTATATGATGTAAGGATGAGGGAGTCCGCTTGAATGTGGCGATTCTCCAGGACGCTGATAACCTGGTGACTCTTGACGCCGAAGTAAGCAAGTGTTTCCTTGTGATAGTCCAACGAATAGTTGGGCACAAGGAAATAGTCGACTTTATCAAACAGTCCGGATTCTTTCAGCAACATCAACCTCGGAAGGCTGTCGACCATCCAGTGATAATAGTAAGTGATTGCTCCGCCACCTGCGAGCATACTGAACACGGTACCCCGAATTTCTCTTGCTTTGGAAAATCCCTTTTGTTTGAGAAAGGCGTTGTGTTCGACCCCTACCAGACCGAGATTCCACTGAAAGGACAATTCCTTTACCAGGTTGCCATCAGATGCTACCACCGCCATATTGCTGCCGGTGTCCATCATGATTCGACCATTTTTTAGGATCGCCACGTAATCACCAGGATTTTGGGATTCCAGTGCCGTATTGAAGTAGTATGTGCAGAGTTTATAGAATTCGTTGGGAATAAGCCTGGAAATAAAGGGTTCGCGCAGGACGACAACATCCGCCAGGCCTGCGTCTTTTAAAGTTTTGAGATCCGTTATGCCTTTCGGTCTGTATTGCGCACGGATAGGAAACTTAGAAAGAAGGATTCGCTCGAGCCTTCCCTCGACTTTCTTTTTAAGACCTGATAGTATCAGGGGACTGAGCGGGAGATGTAGCACAGATATCGGTTTGTATGCAAAGTACCTAATTGCAACAATCCGGTAAAATGATATTGGTCGGGCAACCTGGCGATATTGCTCATTCCGCCGGCAGATCCAGGCTTAGAGGAATCCCTGAAACCGGTATTTTCATTCGAGGATGGGTATATTTGTGATAGACTGCTAAATGGAAGAAACACCTTCCCGGGGTATAAAAAAGGAAATTGAATGATCGACGAATCGCATTCCTCCCTGACCCAAGAGGAGCTTGCCCGGTACAGCCGCCACATCGCAATTGACGGTTTCGGGCTGGAAGCCCAGGAAAAACTGAAAGCCGCCCGAGTTTTGGTGGTTGGCGCCGGAGGATTGGGTAGCCCAGTCCTGCTATATCTGGCCGCAGCAGGGGTTGGCACCATTGGACTTGTCGAGTTCGATCAGGTGGACGACACGAACCTTCAGCGTCAGGTGCTGTATTCTGTATCTGATGTGGGCAGGTCGAAGGCACAGACTGCAAAGGAAAGGCTGCTGTCGCTCAATCCCCATATTCAGGTAGTGCTTCACGAAGTGCGGCTTACCTCCGCCAATGCCCTCGATATTATTTCGAATTACGACGTCGTCGCCGATGGCACGGATAACTTCGCAACACGCTACCTGGTGAACGATGCGTGCGTGATGTTGGGAAAGCCCAATGTGTATGCGTCGATTTTCCGCTTCGAGGGGCAGGTGTCTGTATTTAACTACCGCGATGTGGACGGAAATACCGGACCGAATTACCGCGACCTGTACCCGACGCCACCACCTCCCGGACTCGTACCCAACTGTGCTGAGGCAGGCGTGTTGGGCGTGCTTCCCGGAATTATCGGAAGCATGCAGGCGCTGGAGGTCATCAAGATTGTTGCCGGAGTGGGAGAGGTGCTGAGTGGCCGCTTCCTCGTATTCGATGCGCTTACGTTTGAAGCACGCGTATTTAAGATCAGGAAAAATCCTGATACGCCTGTCATTACGGAACTCATCGACTACGACGAGTTTTGTGGTGTGAAAAAGCAGGAGCGAACCATTAAGGAAATCAGTGCAACAGAACTCGCGACGTGGATAGAGCGCGGTGAAGATTTTCAACTTATCGACGTTCGCGAAAAATACGAATACGACATCGTCAACCTCGGTGGTGAACTACTCCCTCTGAATGAAATTGAATCCTTAGCATCAAAGATCGATCGCAATCGTAAAGTCGTCGTTCACTGCAAGACCGGTGGCCGCAGCGCTCAAGCCATCCGAACACTCGAGGAGCGATTCGGTTACACGAATCTCTATAATTTGCGCGCCGGCATCATGGGGTATATTGAGGAAGTACAACCGGAACTGCAACGGTATTGATGTGTTGATTATGGTGTCTTGACCACGGAGGCACAGACGCCGCTTTCTTCACTCTCGCACTCATACTGATCCCCTTCCTGTAATTCTTAATTCCCAACTTTAATATACAGCACCCAGTCCTTCACCTCGGTTTCTGCCGGGTAGCTTCCTGGACTCATGAACGACACATATCCACGTCCTTTATCTGATCGGGTCGGGGTCTTTTCACCGGTTGATGGGTTCAACCAAAAATATGAATAGCCCAACTCGGAGTCGCCAAGGTTTACTTTGACATAACCCCCGTAGCGCAGGTATAGCACGTAAGTATCCCCAGGCTTG
>DATCLO010000032.1:0-4036 GCA_036563875.1 Cyclobacteriaceae bacterium | reverse complement strand
CTGCGGCGCAAGTACCTCGGAATCCTTTTTGACGCTTCCAACACGGGAATAAGCAACGAACTAAAGGTCGAGTTCGCGAAGGACGTGCTGGACAAGGATGAGCCGGTGATCCTCGATTTTCATGGAGGAAACTGGTTCTCTGAAGTTCACACGACCTTCACTTTTAATGGAAAGACTGAACCCGTCATCCTTTTCATGGAACTGGAAAAGGATCACCTCGGTCACAAGTGGGTGATCACCCGCGTACACGCGGATGTGTTCGAGCCTTACTTTGGGCGCGACACGACACGTGTAGGTCGCTTTCTCCATCCGCTGAGCCATGAACTCGACTTTATGAATCTCCGAAAGGCTTTCCTGAATCCTGACAGCGTAAGCCAGTATACTACCAAACGGTTCCGCCCGGATCACCTTACCCTTTTGCTGTATGAGATTCGAAGGGGCAACATGAAATTTCAGAGCATATCGGAAGTGAAATTTCATTTCTTCCAGATCGACGGCTGGTACTTTGAACTGTCTCAGTTCAACCGACCTGGATACAATACCGGATGGCTCATATCGAATCTCGTAAGACTTAATAACGAAAGCGAAAAGGCGACTTTGCGGCGGTACCTGTATTACGAACTCGCTGCAAAATGAAGGAGCCGAACCACCACATAATAAAATCTGCAGGACGCTGGATTGCAGTTTTTCTTCTGGTTGTGGTAGCTTTCGCCACAGCGAAGGCGCAAAAACCCAACCCTGCTGAGCATGAGCAAAAAGTCCGAGACATTGTTCAGTTTCTACAATACGTACTGAACACCATTGGCAGCAAGGAGACGTCTGCGCGCGACAAGGACGTGCTCATCAGGGAGAGCTACACCAAAATCTTCCGCGACAGCAAAGTCCAGATAGAAGATGATCTGGATGAAAATCGCAGCGTCATCACGAACAAGGATGTCCAGGCCTACCTTAAGGATGTCGACTTTTTCTTCGAGGACGCTGCTTTCGAATTCAACATCCGCAACATCAAGGGTGAAGTAAACGCTAACGGCGAGTTGTTCTACAAGGTGACGACTGCGCGAAATCTTCGTGCCACCACAATAGGAGGGAAGCAAATCAACAAGACTATCCCCCGCTATATCGAGGTCAACTACTATCCGGATCAACAGGACTTGAAGATCGTCAGCATTTATACCAATGTTTTTGACGAGTCGAAGGCCCTTCAAAGCTGGTGGAGCCAGTTGTCGTACGAATGGCAGTCGATATTCAAGAGACGGCTGGGCATTACCGCCGACAGCGTTACGCTCGACGACATTCAGAATATCACCTCCATTGACGCGCTTGATTTGAGCGACAACCGCTATCTCCGCGACATTGAACCACTGGCAGAGCTATCGAACCTCAAGACGCTGGACCTTTCGGGTACCGGCATCACGGACCTTACGCCGATCAGGAATTTAACGGGACTTGTCGAACTGGACATCTCCCAGACAGCGGTAACGGATCTTACACCGCTGAAGTATTCGGACAAACTTAAGCGTCTTGTGCTCGCTGGTACGCCGGTCAATGACCTTACGGTCGTAGGGCAAATGCCGGCACTGGAGACGCTCGACATCAGCAGAACGGGCGTTTTGGACATAGCTCCACTCTCGGCCTGCACATCGCTCAAGTATCTGCACATGGAAGCTGCACCCGTGTCAGATCTCCAGCCATTGGCTGCCTTGACAGCCCTGGTGGAAGTTGATGCAGCACAAACGCTCATCAGGGACTTAACGCCGCTGTCGGGTTTGACCAAGCTCGAAGTGCTGAGCCTGGACAGCACCTATTTCCAGGATATCAGTGCGTTGACAACGCTTGAAAGCCTGAAAGTCTTATCATTAAATCACACAGCCGTCGCGAATCTTCGACCGCTTCAGAATCTCAAGAATCTGGAGCGTGTGTATTGCGATCACACGGGCATCACGGGTACTATTGCTGACGATTTTATGACGGCGCGCCCTGGTGTGCTCGTAATATTCGACACAGAAGATCTGCAATCGTGGTGGGGATCGCTGACCGCCGAATGGCGCAATGTGCTGAGCGCTGCGGCGGATGTGGGCCGTGATCCATCCAAGGAGGAGCTGGCACGTGTTACGAACCTGGATTCTGTCAACTTTGGAGGCAACATTGCGATCCAATCATTGGAACCGCTGGACAGGATGAGAAAGCTCAGGGCTGTCGTTGCCGCGAAAACGACCGTGAGCGACCTGTCGCCGTTGAGAGGTCATCGCAATCTCAGGTACCTTGATATTAGCGACACGCGTGTTGAGGATATTTCGCTCCTCCGGAATTTCCGGGAATTGCGGGTGTTCAACGCATCCAATACCAAGATCGCTGGCATTGAACCGCTAATGGCCGCTGCCGACCTCGAACGCCTTTACATCGACGGTACGGGGGTTGGAGAACTGTCGGTGCAGGAATTTTTACGGAGAAATCCCGAGTGCCTTGTGGTGTTCAAGACGGAGACGCTGCTGACGTGGTGGAACGATATGACCGACGACTGGAAGGCGGTGATGACCGAACATGTACCGGTACGGGAGAAGTCTTTGTCTGAAGACCTTCACCGTCTGGTAGAGCTCCAGGTATTGCGGGTGTCCAACGCTTCAGTGTCCGACTTACAACCACTGACCCAGTTTGTACGTCTTCGCGAATTGCACATCACGGGTACTATGGTTAGCGATCTTTCGCCGCTTGCCGGCCTTACCTCGTTAAGAACAGTGAAGGCAACGAATAGTCCCGTGCGTAGCATAGAACCTCTGGCGGCGTTGACCGACCTGGAAGAAATTGATATTTCCAATACGCCGGTGGATGATCTTTCGCCGCTGTCGCAATTGCTCAACCTCCGGAAGCTGAATTGTTCAGGCACGCAGATCATGCGTCTTGATCCTCTCGAAGAGTTGGAAACGCTGGACGAGCTTGATTGCTCGAATACCAAGGTCCGCCGACTCGACGCTGTAATAAAGCTGAAGCTGAAATCCCTGAAGTGCTACAACACCAGCATCTCCGAAAAGCGTGTGAGAGATTTCTCGCAAAGAAATCCGGAGTGCAAGATTGTTTTTTACTGATCCGATCAATTCAATTGGTGATTTGCGATTTGGATTCCCCAACTTGGAAAACAAATCACAAATCACCAATCGCTAATCACAAATCGCTAATCGCTAGTCCTTCTTCGTCTTCGGTTGATTCAACCGATAATTAAACGTCAGGATCACCTGTCTGGGGCTTCTTAAGAAATCATCACGTGTGTAAAAGGTCTCGCCTTTGGTAATCATGCGGAAGCGGTTGCTGCGGAAAACGTCTACAACATTCAGCGTCAATGTGCCTTTTTGCTTGAGGATGTCGCGGGTGATGGAAATGTCCAGATAGGCGGTGCCCAATCGTTCGCCCTGGGGTCGCTGTTGCGGGGCGTCGTAATTGCCTCTCAATTGCAGGTTGGTGTTACCCCACAGGGTAAATCGGGATGTCAGTCGACCGAACCACGTGTAGGTATCACTTTGAAAATTTTCATCCAGATTTCGGCCATCGGTGATCGCCCGATAGAAATTCAGGTTCAAATCCGTTTTCCACCATTCTATGGGCTGAAACGACGCGATGAATTCAGCACCGTATGCGTCTTCCTCAAGGAGATTGTATGGTTTTGTGGTGGCAAAGCCTTCGTCATCCACGTCGCGGATGCGTTCAATTTTGTCGTTCGTATGGCGGTAATATAACGCTGAGCTGATGGAGCCTGCGCCGAAATGCTTGATGTGTCCTGCTTCGAAGGCGTGCGTGTACTCAGGGTTTAGATCGGGATTTCCGCTCACGAAGTTCCGGTTATCGAGGAACGTAAAGAACGGCGTGAGGTCATTGTACGTAGGTCGATGCAACCGCCTACTGTAGCTAATCTGGATGGTATTCTTTCCGCCGACATCATAGGTAACATGGACGGAGGGAAAGAGATTGAAATATTCGCGATGGTTTACCTCGCCGGTTTGGAGCAGTTCGGTCGTCAGGTCTGTATACTCGCCGCGAAGACCCA
>DATCLO010000031.1:0-19269 GCA_036563875.1 Cyclobacteriaceae bacterium | reverse complement strand
TCGTCATTATCAATGGCTACCGATCCGTTCTCATTGCATGCGCTGAACAACGCGATAATGGCAGCGTACAGGCAGCCGGAATACTTTAGGCTTTCTTTCATGAGATTTTGAGGAGATTGTTGGACAGGAATTGCATAGCTTCATTCAAAATATACATTTCTCCTCCATTAATTCCTACGTCCAGTTACAGCATTGATAACTGCACATCACGAACGGTATTGGAGAATGGTAGCCCCCATGCTCAGCACGGGAAAGAGGAAGGCAGGAATCTATGAAGGAACTGACGATCAGAAGTCAGGCATACCCACCGCAGACGCATCAATGACCTGGCCCGCTTTGAGCAATCTGTCACGCAGCGTTTGATAATCTACCTGCTGAACAGGCCGTTCATTCTCAATCGCCCATGCCGCAGCTATCCCGCATGCCTGGCCCAGGGACATATAAGTGAACTCAATCCTTATCGCGCCGTAAGCCACGTGGCTTGATGACACACAAGTTGGCGTCAGTATATTTGTACACTCTTCTGGTTTGGGCACAAGGGAGCGATAGGATATCCCGAAGGGTCTCCATGAATTACCTCCGAACACAAATCCTTCATTGTAGGCAAAGCCGTCTTTTACGATTCTACGTGCCGAATGCAGGTCTGGCGGCCAATAGGCGACAGCAACCGGATCTTCGACCGGCGTAGGATTGTGTCTCAGCGTATGCTGCTCTGTAATGACATAATCGGACACCATACGACGCGCATCCCGAACATAGAATTGCCTTGGCCATCCCCCGTTGTCAACAAATTCATCTTTACACAGGCCCCATCGTTTCCATGTGTTCTGAAGAGCAGAATCAAGCTGCCCGACCTCCGCGTCATTCGCCAGAAAGTAAAACAGGCCTTGAGTAAATTGTTTGTGCTGATCAAAGATTGCCTGTCGGGTAGCGTAATTCCCATTCGGGTAGTCGTGATTCATCCCGTACAAATTGTGCGAGAGGTCATGCCACGCACCAAGATCGGTTTTTCCGTTAGGGATGCTTGCGCGCGGCACATACAGCTTTCCACCCGCCTTCAGATATCGTAAGTATATTTCATACTGTGAGCGGTCGTAGTGCTCCGGCGCGGTGAAGGCTATACGGTTGTCTGGACTCTCAGTAAGACACATTCGAAAGCAATAGGCCTGAATAGACTTGTCTCCTGTACCCGGTGTACCCAACGGCTCATCCTGGATAGTAGCGATCAGGCCGCTGGTTGAGTCCCCTGGAATGACATAGGGATCCACTTTCACTGAGAACTGTGCATGGGTGGTTTCCCCGCGTATACCGTTCTTGGTCTCACCATACACGTCGTTCCCTTCCCGTCCCCACGTTACTGAAACTCCGGCGGCGGCCAGCAGGTCCCCTTCCAAGCTCGCATCAACAAAGATTTTTCCCTCTAATACAGTCCCGCCAGTAGTCTTTATTGATCGGATCACAGTTCCCGTTTTGGCCATGGCATCCTGCGATTCACTCAACGGTGAGTTAAGGAATATGGAGATGGGATACTCTGCCAGCCATTGTCCGATGACCTCTTCTGCAACATGCGGTTCAAATCTCCACAGCATTGTATTTTTTCCGCCGGAACTAAGACTGCCTTCAAATTCGTCCAGACGACCGTAGCGCTGTGCGATCCTCTTGTAGAACTCCAGGGCAAGACCGCCAACGGCTGGACTATTTCTAAACTCTTGATGGTTATCGATGTCAGTGCCGCCAAGACCATTGACGATAATCCCTCCTACATGCGATGATGGCTCAACCAATGCAACCGACCTCCCTTCACGGGCGAGTTGAATGGCGGCCATAATGCCTGCCGGCGTGCCGCCATACACAACCACATCATAGGAAGCATTCAATCCGCTATGACGACAGCCCGATGTGAAACAAAATGCTGCAATGACAAAAGCCCGAAGGATGGTTTGAATCTTCATGGATCGTTGGTGTCCTTTTAATTTAAAGCCCCGGACGTCAATCGTCCGGGGCAGGTGGCTTAGCTATCGTCTAAACAGGAGTCCTCTTGGCAGCCACCACGCTAAAGCATTCCTCAATTTAGTAACCTGGATTCTGACTTATCAGATCATTGACCTCCAGCTCAATCTGAGGAATAGGCCAGACATAATTTTTGGCCGGATCAAAAATTCTCAGTTCAATGACACGCATTTCGCTACGGTTCGGAACATTGTCATAGTTAGGCGTTCCGTTTTCGTCGATCTCCGGCGCAGCGGCAAGAAGCCCTCTCGGTATCCGACCCAACAGCTCTCCCGTCATCACCTCTTCAGCAATTCTCCAGCGCCGGATGTCATACAACCTTGTCCCCTCGAAGGCAAGCTCGCTTTTTCTCTCAATCCTCACAATCGATCGCAATTCCTCCTGCGTCTTACCGAGATCCACCGGGGGCATTCCTACGCGCGTGCGCACAGCGTTCAAAGCGTCATACACAGATTGATCCAATTCATTGGATTCGATTTTCGCTTCAGCATAGTTTAGAAGGACCTCTGCAAACCGTAACACTACAATTCCTGTCTCTGAGCGGGTCAGGTAATCCGGATTTTCCATGTCTGCATACTTCCTCCAGCAATATCCCGAAAATGAAGCGAAGGGATTCAGCGCATCCTGGTTCGGTACGCGGACGGGAGGATTGACGTTGTAATTCCAGCATTCGACGCTGTCACGGTGCGTTTCGAACTGAAAACCGTCAAACACCGAACCGGGCACAACGCAGGTGTAATGCAGACGCGGGTCTCTGTTCTCAAACGGCTTTTCGGGATCGTATAATGGGGATTCATCGATCGGCAGACCATCGATGCAAAGGTATGAGTCGATGAGCGCCTGCGTAGGGATCTTTGAACTAAATCCTCGACCATTACGCGAATTCACGCCTTGCGGAATCCTGTGCGTTCGCAGACCAACGAGATACGAAATGCTGAAAATGATTTCGTGTGAACCAATTTGTTTGCTTTTGATAAAGAGTCCCTCATAGTCATCATCCAGATCATACACACCGGAATTCATTACCGCTTCCGCGGCAGCAATAGCCACGTCGAACTTTCCAGCATAGAGCGCAACGCGTGATTTGAGTGCCAGCGCAGCGCCTTTGGTAGCCCGGCCTATGTCAGCAGACGCGGTATACTTTTCCGGCAAGACAGCAGCTGCCGCATCAAGTTCGGAAAGAATAAAATCGTAAACCTGAGGTTTCGGTGTTCTCGGAAGATTTGATTCACTGAGCGCCAGAGGGGTAGTTACCAGTGGCACATCTCCATAGAGCGAAACGAGATGATGGTACCAATATGCTCTCAGGAATCGAGCTTCAGCAAGGTTTCGGTCCATCTTCGCCTGATCGGTAATGTTTTCAATCCGCGAAGCATTCGCCAGCACCGTGTTACAGCGCTGGATACCGGTGTAGCTGTTGGTCCAAATTTCCCTGCTTATGGTGTTGTTGGGATCCACCTTGCCATTGCCAAGTTCCTGCCATGGTGCTTCAGCCCGTTCCCAACCAATGTCGGACGTGACATCGAGGATGGTTTCAATCGTCATGTCATAGCTGTAGCCGCTCCATAGATTCGCGTATGCCCCAACAACAGCCATCTCCAGTTCGCGCTCCGTCTTCAAGAACGTTGAACTTGAAGGTTTGTCAACTGGAAATTTTTCCAGCCCATCATCGCACGCAATGCCAATCATGGCAAGGATGACAGTATATATGGTTTTTTGAATGAGCTTGTTCATAGGAATTTCAATTTCAAAAGCTGACATCGACGCCAATGGTGAAGGTCTTTACCTGCGGATAGTATGAGCCAATGCCTACAGGCGCTTCCACATCGAAGCCGTCCCAGAAGTCATCCAGCGTAAAGAGATTCTGCCCACTCAGGTAGAGACGAGCAGAACGTATACCCACCTTTTCAAGCATTGTGGCAGGCAGTCGGTAACCAAGCTGCAGATTCTTTAACCTCATGTACGCGGCATTCTTCATCCAGAAAGTAGAGTTCTTTTCATTGTTGGGCTCGTTGAATACAAGCCTCGGGAATGTCGCGTCAGGATTTTCCGGCGTCCAGTAGTCCTTATGTATTTCCTGGGCCGTCCCGCCAAGGAAGAAGGGCATGACCGACTGTGCATACAGGTAGCCGTCGGCTTTACCTACGCCCTGCAGCAGGACGCTCAGGTCGAAGGCCCGCCACGACACGCTGGCATTCAGGCCAAAAGTGAATCTGGGAATAGTATTGCCGACGATCCTGCGGTCGTCATCATTGATTATACCATCGGCCGCATCAGGGATTCCGTCGCCGTTCGTATCAACCGTTAGCTGATCGACATACCGGATATCACCTGGTCCGTAGTTACCATACTGCTGGGCATGTGCAGCTACTTCATCTGCATTGGCGAAGAATCCATCGGCTTCCAGCGCATAGATGGAATTCATCGGATATCCCTCGTTGTTTACCAACAATCCCGTGAACGTTATACCTTTCAGGTCGAGGACTTTGTTCTTCACATCCGACAGAACAAATCCAATGTCGTATGAAAAGTCGCCCTTAGCGTCCCTGTAATTGATGCCCAGATCCCAGCCTTTGTTTTCCACTTCACCGGCATTCTGATACGGTGCTGCGAGACCCAGATACTTAGGAACATCGAGCTGCAAGAGTATGCCGCTGGTGTTGCGTACATAATAATCGAATGTTACGGACACCTTTGAGAACAATGTAGCGTCCACGCCAAGGTTGAGCATCTCGGTAGTCTCCCAGCTTATGTCGCTATTAGCCATGTCGGTTAGCGCTGCACCGTTGACGATATTGCCATTAAATACATACGGCATGCTTAGCGACACGAAAGAGTCGAAGGGGTACGTACCAATGTTTTGGTTGCCGAGTTCACCCCAGGATACGCGGAACTTGAAATCATTCATCCACGACTTGAGTGACGACCAGAAATTTTCTTCGGATACACGCCATCCCGCAGAAAAGGAAGGGAACAAGCCCCACTTGTTTCCGCTTGCAAATCGCGACGAACCGTCGTAACGCAGGTTGGCTTCAAACAGGTACCTGCCCGCAAAATCGTAGTTCACACGACCGAAGAAAGAACGCAAAGCCCAGTCTGAACCCGAGCCGTTCGACCTTTGATTCTCCTGGCTGCCTGCGCCCAGTACGTCGTATTCAGGCAAGACAAAACTCTCACGGTATGCCGAAAACCACCGGTTTTGAAAGTTCTCCTGCTGAAATCCGGCTAATACACCGACGTTGTGCACATCAAATGATTTTGCCAGATGCAACGTAGCGCGTATGTTATGAGCCATGTTACGATCATTCCTCTGGCTTAGCGTAGCAATTTGTGGTTTGTTGTATGCAACGCGCCCATCAGCATGATAAGTAGTGATCACGGGGTTAAACGATTTTGAGTGATCCTCCCAGAAGTGAGGGGCATAGTTGAAATCCAGCGTTAAGCCTTCGAAGATCTTGTAGTTGAATCCCAGGTTCATCATTGCTGAAGGTGTGAGCACACGTTGATAACCGGAGCGAGCATGGGCGTATGGATTTTCCCCCTCCCATCCGATGCCATACTTTCCATCAGGATAGAGAATGGGCTGCGTAGCAGGCATCCTATTGAGCCAGTATATAAGCCGATTTTCACCCTCCAATCCCAGTCCGGGCTCTTTCGTCTGCATTTGACGAAGGAAGATATCCACGCGGGAAGAAAACCGATCACTGAGTTTGATATCGGAATTCACCCGAATGGAGTACCGCTCAAAATCAGTGTTAACGATCAACCCCTTCTGACTGTAATAACCCAGCCCTGCCATGATCTTTATGTTTTCGTTGCCGCCCGTAAGGTTGATAAAGTGGCTTTGCGTGAAACCGTTTTCTGTGTACAGGCGATCCTGCCAGTCTACATCCGGGTAATTCACGGGGTCGTCCTTGCTTAGCTGATCGTAGTTGTTTACAAGATCTTCCGGAAAGACAGGTGTCCGACCAGCATTCACATACGCTACATTGAGGAGCGCCATGTGATCTTTCGCGTTAACCATGTCTCTGAGATCCGTAGGCTCCTGGAAACCTGCATAGCCCGAATAGGAAAGAGAATATCCTTCCTGCTTTGCGCGCTTTGTAGTGATAAGGATTACACCATTGGCAGCACGCGATCCATAAATTGACGCGGAGGCAGCATCTTTCAGAATAGAAATGCTTTCAATAATATTCGGGTCGATGTTGTTGATGTTCATCTCAACGTTGTCGACCAGCACAAGCGGGTTGGAATCACCCAACGTTCCGATTCCGCGAATGCGAATGGCTCCGGCATCCTTCCCCGGCTGCCCTGAGCGCTGAACCACCGTGACACCCGGCGCAATACCCTGGAGTGCCATGGAGGTCTGACCCACTTGTCTTTTAATGATGTCAGAACCATTGACGGCGACAACGGACCCCGTCAGGTTTTCCTTTTTCTGCTCTCCATAGCCTACAACAACAATTTCACCCAATGACGTCACATCGGGTACCAGGACAACATCGATGGAGGTTTGCGTGCCTACTGTAATCTCCTGCGACGCATATCCCACGAAACTGAATATCAGTACCGTTTCGGGAGAAGGTACTTCTACACTAAATGCGCCACTGGCATCGGTTACCGTTCCCTTCGTCGTGCCCTTGATTGTGATGTTTACACCCGGCAATGGCTGACCACCCTCATCGCGAACTACACCATTAACGACGATTGGAGTCGTAATGACAACGGGTCCACTTCCACCATTCATTCTTGATCGCAACACAATCTCCTGCGACTCATTAAGGACAAGAAGCGAAATATCGGGATCCAGGAGTTGTTCCAGAACCTCCCCTAACTTCATGTTCTCAACATGCAGTGAAACCTTTTTGGAGGCCTTTATCAATCGCGGCCTGTATGTGAACGCAACAGACGCTTGTCTTTCTATTTCCAGCAGCACCGCTTTGATTTCTTCGTCCTCAACATCAAGCGACACCGTCCTGTCAAGTATCCCCTGGCCTCTTGAGTCCAGTGACGTTGCCGACACCAGTGAGGTGAAAAGGACCATCAGAAGCGACTGTGTCAATGTAATCCGCATAATGGCCAGTAATACCCCTTGAATAGGTCTAGGTTTATTCATACTTTTGATTGGTTTTTTGTTAGCAACAGCAAAAAATCAGACTGAAATGCCCCGACCCGTCGGGGCATTGACGGTACGACCGGTGATGCTGCAACATCACCGGTTTCGTTTTGGCGGTTATGTAAAGTCCTTCATAGGCGTATAGCTTTTGGTTGATCTTATTTATTCAGCACTACATCCCACCCCCCGTACTTCAATGGTATTTTGGTTCAGGCTGTAGGTTGCATTGATAGCGTTGCAGATGACATCCAACCTTCCGTAGAGATCTCCCTCAGCAATCGACGTCGTGAGAATGCAAGTTGACAAGGAGCTCTCGTCAAATTCGATCTCCACATTATAAAGACGGGCCAGCGCTTCCAGAATCTCGGTTACCGGCCGCTCTTCGAATCGCATTCTCCGAACTTCCTGGGCGGGCAACACAACCCTCGGATTCTCTACAATGCCTCGCAAAATCGTTTCAGCCTCCCGATCGTAGACAATCTTCTGGTTAGGTGTGAGAACTACGTTAGTTGAGCTTTCCGGATCCTCTCCATTCTGTTGCGTGTATACTTTTACTTTGCCTTCGCTCACTGCCACCACTACATCTTTATCTTCGCGAAATGCTTTCACGCGGAAGCTCGTTCCCAACACCCTGGCAGTTACGCCACTGGCACGGACAAGAAAAGGATGAAGCGTATCGCGAACGACTTCAAAGTACGCCTCGCCTTCAAGATGAACCTCGCGATCACCTATTCCGAATTCACCTGAAACATTCAGGCGGCTGGAAGGCTCAAGGGTAACACGTGTCCCGTCATCCAATATGACACGCTTCGCATCGCCCGCATCGTTCACGATCCATTTATCTTCATCAACAACGTGTACGACGGATTGAGCTGATGCGGGATCATGGTCTGTGTGTTCCGTCCCAAAGTAAATGGCAAAGCCCGCCAAAAGGCACGCAGCAATTCCTACACTGGACCACGTAACCAAAGCTCGTGTTCGTCCAGCGCGCGGGCTCCGAATTGATGATGAAATGGCAGCCCAATATTTACCTTCCAGATCGCTGTCCTCTTCAAGATCAACCGTAGGGTTACCTCTTTCTCCCATCGATTCGTATAAATGATCAATCAGGGAGCGCTCTTCCTGCGTTGCTTTATTCTGGCGGTACCTGCGTAGTATTCTGAGCAAGTCTTTTCGATTCATAAGATGGGTAAGCGTATGACTACCGAAACGAAAAAAGAGGTATCACTTCCGTCGCTTCCGACGGTACTTTCCATCAGTTTCAATCTGGTGTCTATTAGTGAAGACAGGACGATGCGACGTTTTTCCTAACGACCCTCAAAAAAAATTTCCTGATTTTTTTCAGGACATCGAATCCGCAAACGATGCTTGCTTTTTTTCATAGGTTCACATAAACTTGTTAACGAACCCTAAGTTGAAATTCACTTGCCTTTTACTGCCTACACCGATCAGGAACTGCTGGAGTCCATCCGGCTCGGCGATGAAAAGGCCTTTGCCGCACTATTCAAGCGCTATTGGCGGGTGGCACATGCAATGACCTACAGCCGCGTGCGGTCGAAAGAAGTAACGCAGGAAATAGTACAGGATTTGTTTATTGCGCTTTGGAAGCGACGCGAGACGCTGGACATTAAGGATGTCCGTTCCTATTTATTTATAAGCATTAAGAACCGGATCCTTAACTACATCGAATCCCAACTTGCAAAAGATGTGCGTCGTCGCGAATACCTCTATCAACGTGCTGACTCAGAAGAAACCACAGAACGCGCAATTGTCTTCAACGACCTCATGGATATCATTGATCGGGCGGTCAACCTTCTTCCAGAGAAATCGAGCAAGGTTTTCAAGCTGAGTTTTTTTGAAGGCCGTTCCGTTCCTGAGATAGCGGAAACGCTCAATGTGTCGGAGAAGACGATCGAGTATCATCTCACGCGATCGTTCAGGAAGCTTCGGGTTTATCTGAAGAATTATATTCTCAGCATACTGGCATTTCTTCAACTTCTGCTACCCTGACCGCTCCAATAACCCCTACCAGAAATTGATCCATAACTCGCCTTTGAATGGTGTGTTGTTCAACATGACGTTCTTTCCGCTGGAAGGCCCCATGACGTCCGCGGGCTGGAATTTTGTGCCGATAGGACTTATCGCATGAAGAAATCCAAGGCTACCCTCCGGAAATGGAGGATGTGTATTGTCATTCTCAGCTCCCGCCGGACGATCCGGCTTTAACAATTGAAGAAATAGGCCCGGAGTAGACGTGTATACCGTGAAAGGTATTTCCGTCGTTTCAAATCGCGCCCAGTAGAGATCAGCGTGGTATCCCTTGAATTCCGGATAATCCCAGCGCTCACCAGTTATACTCTTATTGTATGCTTTGTGCCATACGCCGAACTGTTGCCCGCGAAGCCGGTTCTTCCAGACCCGGTAAGGTCCGCGCCCCATCCAGGTTACGCCGGTAAGTTTGCCTTCCGGATAGTCGAACACGATTCCCATGAAATCTGCTGCATCGCGATACAGATATTGATATTGAAGTTGAACCGGCCGCCCGGGCGTAAATGTCCATTT
Organism: Cyclobacteriaceae bacterium; assembly: GCA_036563875.1. Lineage (GTDB taxonomy): Bacteria > Bacteroidota > Bacteroidia > Cytophagales > Cyclobacteriaceae > ZC4RG29. Next base: position 9,581 of record DATCLO010000031.1, on the reverse strand, counting down.
CACTCCAAATCCCCCCTCGCCTTCAAACACCGGCTCGACCACATAACTGTCGCCTTCTTTGTAGTGGCGGAAATTCTTGATGCCATTCTCTTTCCCCGCAAGCACAGGTCCAGAGAGCGACACCTCTGAACCACTACGCACTACGCCAGCCAAATGACCTGTCAATGTATCGAACCGGAATACAACATCACCTTGTTTGACCACAAGTGATGTCCCGTTGCGTTGAACTTCTATCGGTCCGGTATTATCTGCGTCGACTGAAAGACGCGCGATTTCCGCAGCCGACCTGATGGGCCAACTCCAGGTGCACACTTCTCGCCCATCCGGATCTCGCGCAGTGAGGAACAATGCGTCACTGTCTTTCCATGTATCCGGCAGGTCCAGCTTAAGCGTTCCGCGTTCACCGGGTGCAAGCTGCAGCGGTCCGGCAGTCCCTTGCGCGTCTGTGCGCCACGTGTTCGTCGCGTCAGGATCAGAAGGCGGCGAAAAACTCACAAGCTTCCACGAAAAGGTGCACCGGTCAAGATTGGTGTAGATGTAACGGTTCTCGACCGCGATCGATCCGTCAAACGCTGCAGGTAAGCGCTTCATTGCGATGTAGATGGGAGACCAAATCTCCTTAATGGCATAAAAACTGGCCTCCTTCTCGCGATGAGGACCAACGATACCGTCTGGCGCTTTATTTCCATTGACATCGAGGGCGCCACCTTTGTCTGTTCGATATATGCCCTCATCCATCAGCGACCAAAGAAATCCTCCCGCACACGATGGGTGTCTCAGCATCAATTCCCAAAAATCTTCCAGCCCTGCAGCATGTCCGCCATCGTGAAGTCCGTGCATAAATTCAGTCGGCAGATAAATCTCCTTTTCATACAAGGCGGAGTTGACCACATACGCATAGTCCGGATAATGTCTCGTATCAAATCCATTGAACCGTTGAATGGGGTGCAACACTACACGCTGCTGCGGGTCGTACTTTGCAAAATCGTCATCGAGATCCGTATTCCACCCGCGCTCATTGCCATTGTTCCAGAGTACAATACTCGGATGATTCACATCACGAATAACCATTTCTCTGACCAACTTCTCGCCTACCTGGGTATCATACGCCGCCTGCCATCCACCCAGCTCATCGAGAACAAACAATCCCAGGGAATCACACAAGTCCAGGAATTCAGAGTCTGGAGGATAGTGCGACATGCGGACTGCATTCATGTTCATGTCTTTTATCAGAGCAATATCATCGAAATGAACCTGCCTGCTCAACGCACGTCCGGACTCCGGCCAAAAGCTGTGCCGGTTCACTCCCTTAAAAATCACCCGCTTGCCATTAACGTAGACCCCATCGCCAGCCTTCACCTCTACCGTTCGAAATCCAAAACGCTCCTTCATTGAATAAATCCGTCCTTGCGGACCCTCTACCGATACTTCAACCTCGTAAAGGTTAGGCGACTCAGGACTCCACAATGCAGGATTTTCAAATTTGCTGCTGAGTGTCAAAGGCGATTCTGCAGAACCCGTTGTCGAAAACTCCAAACCCAACGCATTTCCGCGGAGGTCAGAGACCCGCGCCACGACTTCATGCCTGCGAGTGATGTTTACTCCATAGACGTCCACGCGGAAACTTCCATCCGCTCTTGCGTCTATTGCAACCCTATCAACGAATACCCTGGGGACAATCTCAAGATAAACCGGTCGATAAATGCCTCCCAACGCCCAGTAGTCACCATCCCGTTCCGCACGATTCACGGAGAGATTAGCAGACGCTTTACTCACTGTGACTTCGAGCAAATTTTCACGGTCGAATCGTATCAACCGGGTAACATCATACCTAAAACGATAGAATCCTCCCTGATGGATCGGGCCGGCAGACCGTCCATTAATACGCACATCTGCGTCAGTCATCACCCCTTCGAAAACAATGAATACCGTTTTCCCCTTCCACGCGTCATCCGCTGTAAAGGCATAGCGGTACAGTCCCTGTTCATCAGACTTATTTTGATCCTGGCCATAGTTATAGTTGCCAAACCCCTGCAGTTCCCAGTTAGAAGGAACAGGAATTTTCGTCCAGTTGCCACTATTGCTCCCTTTCGTGACAAAAAAGTCCCATTCCACAGTACGGTCCTTGTCTTTGCCGGAAAGGTAATGGATCACCTTCTGCTGTGCGAACGTTTCACCAATGCCCGCCAACAGCAAGGCGCAACAAAGTACCAGGCTTTTCATGTCAGTCATGCTTTTTCACGCAAAACCGTGAATGGCCATCCCTCATATTGCTGCCGATGTTCATAACGAGGGAAACAATTGACGATAATCTTTTTTTCTGACTTGTCGAACTCCAACAACCCGTAACCAGTAGACCTGTCATAGAGCAGCGCCGGTTCTTTTCCAGTCTTTCTTGGATTGGCCGCGGCATACACGGTCATCCGGTTTCCAAATCCGTCTTTAAATTCCCCCGTGAAAGGTGCCCGGCCAGGCAGAGGCTTATGGTCTGGCTTGAGCGGTGGCCACCATCGTCTCGGCCAAATATTATTGAGTGCAGGTACGGTAAAACAAAACGGACTGTCGCCATACTCATCCACTCCATACTGCACGATGGCAGCAAGATGCTGGTCTCCGCACAAGTGAAGGTCCACCTTGTCGCGTATGAGTCGCAATACACGGTCTCTGCATATTTGCGGCCAGCCATTGGTGTCCATATCCATGGTTAGGTCATCGCCTTGCACATATTCACCCGGCTCCGGTATCGCGAGTTCCGGTGTGATGTCGTCGTTCGTGGTCCCTTTGGGTAATGTCTGCAAGCAACAGAAGGGTGTAGCCGAAACGAGAATCATGAAGGACGACTTCTCTGCACAGGTGTCTGTCCATGTTTTCAGAAACTGCACTTGGCGCTCCCCTAACAACTGCGCCTGGAGCGTCTTCACCTTCGATCGATCAAAATCGGGATTCTGAGCAAACCCGTTGAAAGGCCGTGCCTCAGGTGGGAGGATGTCCTTCGGTGCCGACTTGAACTTACGATCTTCAACAATTCCGAAGCTCACTCCGCCGTATTCCCAATTTGTATAAAATACGCTGATGTCCTGCTGCACAGGCGTAGGGTCAAACGGATCGGGCATATGACTCGTTTGCGTGATCTGCGCCATATTCACCCAACCAGCGGGCATTTTATAGCCTCCACTATCTTGTCGTTCATCGTCGGTTCCCACTGCGATGGTAGCCCTGCCGCCAGCTCCCCAGATGTTGCCATGGTAGACATCGTGATCATCTGGAAGTGCGATCATGGGAACACGCCTGAACAAGTCGCGATAGCTCCAGCCAAACTGGTACCACTTTCTCAGGTAGTCGAGTGTTGCCTTTTCAAGTGGTGCCGTCTGCACTCCAAAGCGGCCATTTGATTCATAAAACTGGTCGCCCAAAAAAAACACCATGTCCGCCTCGTGTTTCAACGCGTTCTCGACCACTTCACTATCAGGGAAGCCCAAATCCCAGTTACAACTAAAGGCCAATGCCTTCACCTTTGATTTTGATTCCGGATTCGCAGCAATGGTACCCTCATATGAATACTCGCGCACTTCACCATTGGTCAGTGGCAACTCAAGTACCACTTTGTAGTCTACTGTTTGAGAAGCATTCCAGCCTTCAACGCGAAAGGTCGAGACACGAGCCATGGGATGCATGACCGAGGTTGCCCATCGAGACCACTCACCGCCTCGCCTAAAGTAGAGTGAACATGCAGTCGCCACTGGCTCTACCGGCGCAAGCTGAGCGGACAATTTTAATACACCCGCATGAACCGTGTATTGGGCAAAGTATACCGGACCGTATACTTGTTCAGGAACGTAGGACAAACCGTCACCTTCTATTTCAAGTCTGTGGACGGTGACCGTGGGAGTATCGTCATTGACCGACGCCGAAGCGAAATGACTAACGACAGCGATATTACCTTGCCACATAGTGGCATCGCCGACAGAAGTAGTGACACTAGCTAAGACGTTGCCTGACGCATCGTATGCCGAGAGCTTTACTTCTCCATTTGTTGCAGACGAAGGCGACCAGTCGACGCTTAACCGGACGAAGTCAGACAGGATATTTGAATCGATCGGTTCGTCGCCGATCGTACCGTCAATGAACAGTCGACCGTCGTTTCTGATCCCCAGGTCTGTTCCAACACCCCTCATGATGGCCGCTCGGTAGTCAGCAATTCTTCCTTTCACACCTATCCTGAGTCCTGCAAATCCCGAAGCCAGATCGGCAGGGTTGGTAGCAAAGCTCAAGTCGACGACAAGTCGTAAGGGCTTCGAGCCGTCTGCGACCTGGTGTGTTAACACATGTACCGTGCGGTCATTTCCCTGCGAAAGACATCGCAGTTTACCCCCGCGGATTTGCCAATCCTGCAGACGTTGCGCCCATAGGTCCTCGCCCGTCCAGGTCATGTCGGGCAACAAGTGCCACTTGCTTATGAAGTGGGTCGCCGAATCGCGCGGGGCTTCGCGGCGATCCGCCTTTGTACACCCGGGCCAAACACCAGCCGCAACCGGACCAAGGATCAATTTTCGCAACAGGTCTCTTCTATGCATGAATCATTTACCTTTCCTGTCCAACAGTCTCAAAGCATTGTCACGGTAGATCTTCTTCAGCACATCGTCATCCAAATCCAGACCATATAGAGGCCAATGATAGGTATAGCGAAAATAGAAATGTTCATCGGCGGTTTCCAAAACGCGAAACGTGAATCGATACATCTCGGTAGCCGTACTCATGTCTGTCCCATACATCAGTCTGTCCCTGTACTTTGAGTAAAAGCTACGGACCTGGCGTGGAATGGTCGCAGTCTGATAGTATCGAGCAGATATGTCCGCGTACAGATTGGGATAACGGTCGAGCAGCCTGCCCAAAATACTCAGATCGAAATCGCAATTGGCGAGATGACAGGCAATGAATGTCGTTCGGGGATTATCGCGCACAGCGTTCTCAAGAGTTTGGATCAATTTTGCATGATCGTAAATGCCTTCGCGTGTCAAGTCAATGCGCCATCGATAAGCGCTCATGAGGCCATCGTTAGTAGAATCCATCGGGAGGTAGGCCCAGTACGGGTCTGCGACATGAACATTAACGGGCATGCCTAATTCAGCGCACTTTTCGAAGAGTGGTTTCATGCGTGGATCATCCAGATGCATGTTGTGCGACGGGTCATCTTTCGACCGTGTGATACCCATGCCCTTGTCAGAAATTTCACCGACGCCGGTCGCACCCAGCCTGTAGCATTTTTCCAGTTCGGCAACCGCTCGCTCTGCCCATCCGGGTTCATCGAAACCCGTGTAGTCGAAGCCACACCATACGTCAAACCGCGCAGGATAGCGGCTGTAGCGTTTGATGATCTCTTCGAACTGGCTGCCCGTCCTGCCAGAAAGGATGATGATCTTTTCGATGCCTAGAGTATCCATCTTCTTTACCCAAGCGTCGAGTTCTCCAGGCGTACGCGCATAGTCGTGAGCATGCACATCAATGACCGGGTATCGCGCTCGTGTCACGTCCGTCACGGGCACCCTGAACACCGACTGGGGACGGTAGTCCCTTAATTTGAGGTTTTCCACGTCCTGCGCCAGGCTTGGTGCAGTGACCAACAAAGTGACGGCAACAGTGAGCAATACTTTATGAATCATCCTGGTCATCCACCTTTATACATTCCAAATATTTTCAGGGCGTTTTTGTTGTAAATTTTTTCCAGCACGTCATCCGGGAGATACAGACCATAGATCATCCATCGGCCTTGACGTCCTGCCGGTACAGAATCAAAGTATTCATCATCTGTTTCGAGGAAGCGATAGTAGCCCCGATAATTTTCTGCATTGGGTGCGTTGTCCATTCCGAACAGCACACGATCCTGGTATTTGATCATGAAGCGTCTTGCCGTGTAAGGCTGTCTGCCCAGTTCACTTATGCGCGCGTCAATGTCGACATAAAAGTTAGGATACTGCTCCAGCCACATGGCGACGCGACCCAACTCTTCCGGGAGATTGCCCATATGAGCGCCGATAAAAATTGTGTTCGGATGACGCGCAATCACCCTATTGCGTTGGTTGAGAATCTCTTCTTTGGACGGATAAGCGTCACCATAAAATGACCAATCGGGGTGACGCACCAGTTCTTCATAACGTTCATTGTATTTGTCGATAGGCCCGGCGTGAAACGCTTTAGGGTCAGAAACGTGGATCATGACGGGAATACCCAGTTCACCACATTTTGCCCAGATGGGATCGATTCGTGGATCGTCGACGGGTACGACCTTTCCACTCTTGTCCTTTACGGTAAGCCCGAGCGACTTGAAAATCTTGACGCCCCGAACGCCCATCTTCACAGCTTGCTCCAGACGAGCGGCTTCCTTCTTACCAAAGTCAGGTTCATCAATACGACTGAAATCCGGCGCAAAGAAAACCAGGATTCTGTCGCCGGCTATTTTCCTGGACACCTCCAGGTGTTTCTTGTAGAAATCGTCTCTTGATCGACCATCCAGGCTCACGCACATCCATACGCCTGCCTTATCCATTTCGTCCAGGAACTCCTGCGTTCGATCCAGATTGCCCAGGTGATTGTGAATGTCGATCACAGGAAACTTTGGTTTCATGACTTTGGTCTCCTTGACTACCAGCTGACTTTTCGGCTGCCAATCCAATAGCCTCAGGTCACCTTCCTGTGCCCACAAAGCAATCGCCAGGCCGTTCATCAGAGCGAGTAGTAGTGCCTTCTTTCTCATAGTTGTTGTGCGTCGTTGTTGAGAATATTTAGTATCAAATGTAGTGAACCATCCGGCCCCAAACATCCTTAACCCTTGCTATCGAGCTATTCCCTCATTCCTACCGGACTGATGGGAAAGATCGCCGGCTGACAACGCGAAATCAGTGCCCTTCTAGCCGTTCAAATCCGGAATCGATAATAACATCTTTCTGAAGGGGGACAAAGGAAGTTCATTATCAGCCCCGTTGCATTCGTTCAGAGCGAGTGCTGTCACCATTGCCAGCAGTGTCTCGCTCCATGAGTTCCAGGATAATTGCGCGCTGATATTCTACCGTTGCTTTTAGTTTATCGATCCTGGAGCGTGCGTTGTTGAGTTGGTGGCGCATCTCCTTCAACCGATCAACCTTCTTGCCGAGCTTCGAGCGAAAGTACTCAAGCAATGTGAGCAGATGTTCACGATCCAGTTCGTTTAAGTTGTTTTTTTTCGAAAGAAGCATAACGGTTTGTGCAGAAAACGTACTTAGAATATTTTCCTTTAATGATTTGTTCACGTGAAAACGTTTTTCGAAATGGCGGGCCTGCCAACCGGCAGACCCGCACGCCTGTAAATCAGCTACAAGAAAAAATAAAGCATATACTTACCTCGCATAGTTGTCGAATACACTTGGATGCGCGACCCTTAGCTTCGTGTAATCCAATTCCGCTTCAATGGCGCGCCCAATATCATCGTATGTTCCCCAGGCATTTCTTGGCCCGATCAGCGAAACCCAATCGGCAGTATTTCGGCCTTCGAGGTAAACGTTGTTCTTGGAGGCTCCATCAAGTGCAATAAATCCATATTCCTGCATCGCTTTCACGAGCATTTTGGCGAATGCCTTGTTTTTAGGATCCGATAGCCTCGCGGCCACAGCATTCTGGAGCGCTACAATATCAACACTGTGGTCGATGAAGATACGCGCGCCCATCGGTGCCATGTTGTTGTTAGGTGGTTGATTCCATGTTTCCGTTCGCAGCGCTGGCCAGAACCATCGCGTGGGATGCGGGTAGCCAATCGCCACCCTGACAGCATGATCAATGCGACCCCGTTGAATATCAATAGGACGGATCATACCCACCGTGTAGCTGCATCCCGAGCCTGTGTTCTGTCCGTATATCTCTGCCTGTCCCAATGCGCGCGGCACAAGTCCAGACTGTGTTTGAATGTCATCGAGGATTCTGCCATCATTGGCATAAACCCCGACACCTCCACCCTGGTTTGTGATCGTCCACGGATTCGTATTCTTGTTTAGCACAGCGCGCCACATCCGGTATTCAACAGGATGTCCATTGTAGTCCGGCGACGCCCGGTCGAGAATGATGAGCGGATAGTCATCGCCTGTTCCAGGCGACATGTTCGAAGGCGCATGTACGTTGAATTGCTTTCCGGCAATAGTAACACGCCATATCGGATCGCTTGGCTGTCCTACATATATAGGTGGCGTCTCACCCTGGTCATCAATACTGATCTTGGTGTAGTTCGCCGCAATATTGGCGACGATCAGGCTGGAATATTCATACAGCGGACAGTTGGGCGGAATAGGGTGATATACCGGATGGTCCGGATCGAACGGTCTTACCTCGGGTGCATCAGTAGCTGGCGGAGGCGGCGCAGTATCGCCGAGTTTTAATTCAAACAAGTCGGCGTAAAAGGCATCCCCCGATGCAGCGCCACCGTGAGAAATGCGCACATCAAGCGAATCGCCATTGTTGATCGCATATCCGCTTACCGATAGTTTTTGGAAGGAGTTGGTTAGGTTCAACGGCGCGGATGTCCATTCCTGTACCGTAACGTTCGACGAATTCCGTTCCCTTAACTTCAGCGTGACAACTTTTCCTACACTCGAAGAACTCGCTGCTTTCACCCAGGCGCTGGCGATGTACTCCTGACCCGCTGTTGTAGACGACACGTTGGCGGGCTGATCATTGACTGTAAACGATGTTCCCGTACTATGGCTTACTTTTACCGCGTAGTTGCCATCCGGCGCATCGCCAAGACTCTCGCGTGCGAGCACCGCCTGCCAACCTATCCAGCCAGCCAGGCTGGTTTCAAATGAGGGGTTGCTGATCAGGTTGCCGGGACCGGGTGGCGGCACAAAGTCGCCAGCCGTAACAACAAACAAGTCCGCGTAGAAGGCGTCACCACTGACGGCCGAAGTTTGTGAGATCCGGATATCGATGGTATTGCCATTTCCCTGCGCGGTAATGCTGGCGGAAAGCTGTTGGAAGAAGTTCGAAAGTGGAATAGCGGGTGAAGAAATCTCCTGGACGAGTTCACCGGCACTATTCTTTTCGCGGATTTTGAGCGTTACCGTTTTTCCTTCAGCACTTGTGCTAGCGGCCTGAACCCACGCACTGGCATCATAGGTTTGTCCGGCTGTTGTTGATGAGACGGTAGGAGGCTCGTCGTTAACCGTATAGGAAGAGCCTGTGCTTCGGGTCACCTTCACAACATAGTCGCCGTCGACACCCTGGAGCTGAGTACGGGCAAGTGTAGACTGCCACCCAATCCACCCGGACGTATTCGTTTCAAATGAGGGATTAGAGACCAGATTGTTGGCTGGAGCTGGCTCAAGAATGAATTGATCGGCATAGAAACTATCTCCTGATGCAGCATTGCTCTGAGAGATACGGATATCCAACGTGTTGCCGCTTGCGACCGCCATTGCGGTGATAAAGAGCTGGCGAAACGTTGTAGCCAATGGAATTGCTTGTGAAATTGTTTCTTTCACGAGAACACCGGAAGAATTGATCTCCCGCAGCCGGAGCGTAACTGACTTGCCTTGGCTGGATGTGCTCGCAGCTTTCACCCA
>DATCLO010000030.1:0-5814 GCA_036563875.1 Cyclobacteriaceae bacterium | reverse complement strand
CTTCCATTGCTTTTTTCTTACTCTTGCAACCTGATCCCACAGCCACCATGCCGATGATCATGGTCATTACGATCAGTCGTGAAGAACTTCTAAGCAGTCGTATCATTTTTCTGGTCATATGTTTGGTTGATGATTATTCCCCTGTCGCAATAGCAAAAAAATAAGTACGTCTAAAAAGTGTCATTCGGTCCGGAAGCAAATATGTGGAAAATTTCCACACTCTGGTACAATACCGGATACAAATGCAAGGACGGTTCTGAGGGGTACAATCACGCCCATTGTGTTACACACGGTATGCCATGAGTTCGGAAACTCCCCGACTCACAAGCTCTACCATTTCCGGCTGTCTGACAAACAAATATGCTGCCAACGGTCGTGGCTATCAACCTCCCAGCCCTGAAAGAAAGGGTGAACGGAGGGGTTTTGCTACTTTTGATTGACTGAGGTATTGTGAACTTCTGGACAGCGGTGCTGTCATGTTGATGGCGCGTCCCAAGGTGACCTTTCAGGAAGGGAAACCACCGCTCGCGTTCCAGGCACAAGCAACCCCGGCGAAGTATACACGCTGGCCCGATACCTACTACTATCGTTCGAATGGAGGACCGCTAACCAAGGTAGTCGGCTTGAAGAGTCTGCTGGCTGATATGCCTGGAGATCAGCAGGCGCTTGCCGAACTGGCCAAACTGGAAAAGCTGTCGGTCCGGAAGAGAGAGGACCTGATCCGGTTGGTGAAGTACGCCAATGGCAATGTTCAGTGGCCCACCTGCCTGCCGCCAATCCATACACCGTGGATGCTTCGGCAATTCCTGACGTCCTGTAACGGATCCGCATCAAGCACGACGAGATCAGCCCATTTCCCGGGTTCCAGAGTGCCAACGCCATCGAGATCAAGGCATCGAGCAGCATCCCTTGTAGCAGAGAGCAACACTTGCGCGGGTGTCATTCCGGCGTCGGCCATCATCTCCATTTCGATGTGTTCAAAGTATCCCTGGAAGCGGGCGGGCATACCGCTGTCCGTTCCGAAAGCAATGGTGACGCCATTGTCTGCAAGTATCTTCAGGTTCGATAAGGCTGTTTCAAGCGATCGCTTGTAGGTCTGAGCGCTCACGCTGTTCTTGATCTGAGCTTGTCGCTCAGGACTTTCCAGCATTCGGATGACAGCAGTGTCCGCCTCTTTCAGAAAAAAGGGATCATCGAAAAAGTCAGGTCTGGTCTCATACACAAACGTCGAAAGGTCGCGGGTAAGTGTAGGACAGTAGCACACCTGCTTTTCTTTGAGCAAGCTGATGAATTCATCATCGACAGATGTGTCGCGAACGCTGTGCGCGATGAAGTCTGCACCCGACCTCAGCAGGTCCTTAGCATCCGCCAAGTAATACATGTGCGCGGCGAGCTTCAAGCCATGAGTGTGTGCGCGATCGATCACGGGACTATAGATATCTCCGCTCATTTTCGAACTCTGTCCGAGGTTGTCATCGACACGGATCTTGATAAAGTCTACACCCATCTTAACGTTATTGTCTACTACCTCCAATGCTGCCTCGGGTGTGGCGCCACCAACCACGTCACCGGCAATGTATAGTCTCGCGAAGGACCGACCTGCAACCGTATCATTGACTGCGCGGAAACGCTCTGCCTGCTCGCCGTCATCTCCCAGGCTGACTACAGTTGTGATACCGTATTTGGCGTAGAGTTCCAGCTGGCGTTGAATGTTTTCGGCTGAATAATGTCCCATCTCCAGGCCTTTGACATTGCCAACGTGCCCGTGGGCGTTAATGAGTCCCGGGATAATCCACTTACCCGACACGTCTATTCGTTCCGCGCCGTCCGGGATTGGTATGGTTTCAGCAGGGCCCACCGACACAATCCTACCATCACGCACAACGACAACGCCATTGGGAACAGGATCACTACCTGTACCGTCGAATACGGTCGCACCGATGAATACGGTAGATCGATCAGGTTGCTTCTCCGTCTGTCGCGCACAAGACAACAACAGAAAAACTGCAAGAATGAATGATATTGATTGGCGAAGATTCACAAGAGCAATATAATGAATAAAATATCCCCGCGGCTGCGCTGCCGGCGGCTTAGCACGTCGAAAATCTGTAATGAACCACTTCAACAGTTCAACACGCACCGTAAAACGGCCACAAGCTTGCTTTGCGGCAACACATTACCGGATCGTCTCATTCTTAATCAACGGTCTCGCCCATACCCCCACACTCAAGACATACCCTAGCGTCAGAAACAGGAATACCATGGCCCACCGAAGCCCTATAAGTTCCGCCAGGCCGCCGATGATCAGGGGCACGACGGCACCGCCAACGATCCCCGTGCAAAGTATACCGGAAAACGTTCCGTGATGGGACGCCACAGAATTGAGCGCCAGTGAAATAATGATGGACCACATCACCGAAGCAAAGAAACCACACAAGGGAAAAGCATAGACGGCAATGTCGGCACTTCCAAACAGAGCAGCCCCGAGCGAGAGTATAGCGCAGGTAGTGAATGAAACAAGAACTTTCCGACTGTCGAAAAGCTTTAGTAACAGCAGACCCAGCAGGCAGCCGATGGTCATGAGTCCCCAGAAGTTTGATATAACTGTTGCTCCCTTAGTAGCGGGATCGATGCCATGATACTCCTGTAAGAACTTCGATGCCCAGTTGGCGATGCCTTGCTCTGACCCGACGTAGCAGAATATGCCGACAAAGTATAGGATCACATATCTGTTCGCAAGCAGGGAACGCAATGCTCCTCCCGTTTGAACGCGCTCGTCCTCTTTCAGCTCAACCTCCGGGAATCGAACAACGGCAATCACAACAACCATCGCCAAGGCCACAACTGCGAATATCCAGTACAGTGAAACCCAACCGAGTTCTTCCGGCACCAGGGCATTGCAGATGCGAATGAGAAGCGATGTATTCCCGGTGTGAATGTTCGTTACGAGGTAGCTGTAAAGCAAAGGACTTAAAAACGATGCACCTCCAAAGAAGAGTTGGGCAAACACGGAATTGAAAGCAAAATGTTGCTCCCCTCCCGCTACTCGGAGCAGCGGATTAATCACGACCTGTAACATAGCCATTCCGATGCCGATAAGGAATAGCGAGGGCAATGCGACACCAAACCTCGGAACGACGGCGAACAACAGGGCACCGACGAACGCGAGTCCGAATGCCAGGATCATCACGCGCTTACCAGAATACTTCTCCTGCAGGAGACCAGCTGGTATGGACATAATGCCGTATGCAACAAAGAATGAAAAGGGAAGAAACCCGGCAAGGCCAACGCTAAGGGAAAAACTATTGATGATGTCGGGAATGATCGGCCCGAGAATGTTCGTGAGAAAGGAGATCACGAAGAAGATCAGGAGGATGAGGATGACGATGGCGGGGGAGCGCATGGGTATGTGTTGGTGTGTTGATGTGTTGATGTGTTGGAGTTGGCGCACGGATTATGATTATTCCATAACCACTAAGTTATACCACTTGACTAAATTATTCCCTATGTTCTATGTGTCGGTTCCTGAGCTTGTCGAAGGACTAGTGTTCTATGTGGTTCAGAAAATCCCTTTCGTTACTTTGAACACATAGGGTACACATAGAACACATTATAACGGCTTGATTACCTTCTGGCGAAAATCTCCCACCGCACGCCCCTGGCCCCTAAAGCGGTCCGGCCCGCATCACTACCGATTACCGATCACTGATCACCGATTACCATTTACCAGGGAGCTCGCTCCCAGCAACGTAATATGCTCATTCTCCGACCTGAGTATCCTCAGCCGTTCCATTGACCGGAGGAAGTGAAAATGTGAAGCGATCGTCTCCCGGAGCGAGGGTTCAAAGAAATCAAAGGCGTTGGTAATAGAACCTCCAAACACTACAGCGTCGGGGTCGTAGGCATAGACGAGCGATTTGATGAGGTTGCCGATGTGCATGCCATACACCTCCCAGATACGAAGCGCATTCGGCTTGCCTGCAAGGGCTTCGTTGTAGACTTCAAGGGCATTCGTACCATGAACTTCCGAGAAGAAAAAGCTGCCGCCGTAAAACTCGAAATCCTGGTTGCGATAATAGAGGTACCCCACCTCTCCTGCTCCCCCGTTACTGCCCCGGTATATCTTTCCATCGAGGATGAGCCCGGAACCGACACCCGTACCCAGGGTTACGCCCACGACGTTCCGCAAGCCTTTTGCCTTACCGTGGCGGTACTCGCCCAGCGCAAAACAATTTGCGTCGTTTTCTACGGCGATAGGTACATTGAACTCGGCTTCCAGCAACGCTTTGAGTTCAACGCGTTTCCATGATGGGATGTTGACGACGTCGTACACGACGCCCTGTTCCGCGTCCACGATCGAGGGCACGGCCACCCCAATAGATTCAGTCTCCTTTGAGACGAGGGGTCGGATAAAGTCTTTCAGCTGTTGAAGCGTGCTGTCGAGGGATTCCTTATCCCTGAGCGCCACTTGTCGGAACCCGGTTATTGTGTCGCCCGACCGAATTCCCGCCCGTATGTTTGTACCTCCAAGATCTACGCCTATAGTCATGCCGTGAATATAGGCATAAGTTCACCACAGAGGCACGGAGATACACGGAGTTGCACGGAGGGGTTCCTGGTGCTGTCGGGCGAATTTTTGAGGCCTTATCGGGCGTACAAGAATTATCTCAGTGTGACCCCGCGTACTCTGTGTCTCTATGGTGCACTACCGGTACTCCAGGTTGATGCTGCCTCCGGAGGTATGCATGACAACAGGAATTCCGCCGCCGTTCATGCTGCCGCGGATGCGATCTTTTTCAGCTTCTCCGTTGAAGTTTACGAGTCGCGAATTGACGCGGCTGCCGCGAAGGTCGAGGTCGAGCCCAAGCCCCTGCGGTACTACAGCTGAAATGCTGCCACCACTGGTGCGGAGCTTAAGATATTTTTCAAGCTTGGTCACATCGGCGCGGATGCCTCCGCCGCTGGTGCTTGCTTCCACGCTGCCGCTGACGTTGGTGATGTCAATGCTGCCACCAGAGGTATTCACCTGGAGTTCGCCTTGTGAGTTGGTCAGGTCGATAGATCCGCCGCTGGTATGTGCGTCGAGTCTGCCGGCATACCCTTCGATCTTGATGCTGCCACCGGAAGTGCGTGCCTCCGTTTGGCCGCGGACGTCAGCGATGCGGACGCTGCCGCCGCTGGTTTCAAGTTTTTGTCCTCCTCTGACACCCGCGAGCTCGATCGAGCCACCGCTGGTGCTGAGACGGCACGACATCTCCTGCGGCGTATATACCACGAATGAGATGCTCGCGTGATTATTGCCAAACCATCCGGAGACGGAATTCGTGCGTTCGGCCTTGGCGTAAATGGTGTTGCCTGATTTTTCGATGGTGATATCATAGTCGTCCATAATATCCTTGGCGTCGCGATGATCTGGGGTGATTGTATTCCCTCTCACCCGCACATACATCTCGACACGTGCTTCGTTGGTATTCCCACCCTTGACGGTGATGCTGCCGCCCGAGGTCCGGACCTCCAGGTTTCCCGGACCGTCGACCGTAAATTTCTTTACCGTAAAGGGTCTGCGCTCATCGGGGAGCTCGAAGCTCATGGTCGTTACAGCCGCAACGACTACCAGAAAGGTGACGGCGGCGATTGAAAATGCGGATGACTGTTTCATGGGTTCGATCAGGTTATTGCAATGTTTGCCCATAAGACTACCAAAAATGGTGCGGGGTTGCACCGAAACATCGATTTTATGCCTGGCGCGTCAAAAAAAGCCGAATTGCAGTCCTGGAAAGCGCCCAAAAGCCTGCCTTAATGTTCACGAATGAA
>DATCLO010000029.1:0-70130 GCA_036563875.1 Cyclobacteriaceae bacterium | reverse complement strand
GCGTAGCCGTTCAGATGGTTTCACTGAGAAGAAATTATTGAAAGAATTCTCCTCAGTTTACCACTTCATCCGGCGTGAGATTCTCAAAAACGAATTCTACTTCGTCGCGAAGATCGACCAGGATCGCTGCATCGCGCTGAACCTCTCCGGAAAGAATCTTTCTCGACAGCTGGTTCAGGATCTCACGCTGCAACACGCGCTTGAGCGGCCTTGCGCCATACTGCGGATCGTATCCGAGCGTGGCGAGCCGGTTCCTGGCGCTGTCTGATACTTCCAGTCGTACGCCATTTTCTTCCAGGCGTTTCTGGATCAGACCGACCTGGATGTCCACAATCTTGCGGATGTCGCGCTTGCTCAGCGGCCTGAACATGATGATCTCGTCGATCCGGTTTACGAACTCCGGCCGGACTGTTTTTTTCAGCAGCGTAACTACTTCCTCCTTCGTGTCTTCGAGAACCTCGAAGTAGTTTTCGTCGGTCATCCGCTCAAAATTCTCCTGGATGATGGCCGATCCAATGTTGGTCGTCATGATGATGATCGTGTTCTTGAAGTTCGCCACGCGACCTTTATTGTCGGTCAACCGACCGTCATCCAGTACCTGGAGCAGAATGTTGAACACGTCTGGGTGCGCCTTTTCGATTTCATCCAAAAGGATCACCGCGTAGGGCTTGCGGCGCACCGACTCAGTGAGTTGCCCGCCTTCATCATAACCGACGTAACCCGGAGGCGCACCGATGAGACGACTCACCGAATGCCTTTCCTGGTACTCGCTCATGTCGATGCGGACCATCGCGTTCTCATCGTTGAACAGGTATTCCGCCAGCGCCTTCGAGAGCTCGGTCTTGCCAACACCGGTCGTACCCATGAAGATGAATGATCCAATGGGCCTTTTCGGGTCCTGCAGACCAGCGCGGCTGCGCCGAACTGCGTCAGACAGTGCACGGATGGCCTCTTCCTGACCCGCTACCCGCTTGCTGAGCTCTTCTTCAAGGTGCAGGAGTTTTTCGCGCTCGCTCTGCAGCATCCGTTGAACCGGTATACCGGTCCACTTAGCTACAACCTCAGCGATGTCTTCGCTGTCCACCTCTTCTTTCAGCAGCGAGTGTTCGCCCTGCATTTCCTTTATTTTTTTCTGTAGCTCGTTAAGCGTCTTTTCCGCCTCCGCGATCTTGCCATAGCGGATTTCAGCCACTTTACCGTAATCACCGGCTTTCTCGGCCTGCTCGGCTTCGAATTTCAGACGGTCGATGGTTTCCTTTTGACGCTGGATACCGTGCACGACTTCCTTCTCGCTTTCCCAGCGCGCCCTCAATGAATTGCGCTTTTCGGTAAGCTCTGCGATGTCGCGCGAGAGCACCGCTTCCTTGTCATGATCTTTCTCCCTACGAATTGCCTCGCGTTCGATCTCGAGTTGCATAATCTTCCGGTTGAGTTCATCCAGCTCTTCCGGGAGTGAATCCATCTCGATCCGAAGCTTGGAGGCCGCCTCATCCATGAGGTCGATTGCTTTGTCAGGAAGGAAGCGATCCGATATGTAGCGATTCGAAAGCTCAACAGCTGCAATGACCGCGTCGTCTTTAATCCGCACGCCGTGGTGCAGTTCATATTTTTCCTTGATACCTCTCAATATCGAAATAGCGTCCTCCACGGAGGGCTCGTCCACCATCACAGTCTGGAACCGGCGTTCCAGCGCCTTGTCCTTTTCGATATACTTCTGGTATTCCTTAAGCGTGGTAGCCCCAATGGCGTGCAGTTCGCCCCTCGCCAGCGCGGGCTTCAGCAGGTTTGCTGCGTCCATTGCGCCTTCGCCTCCGCTTCCGGCACCTATCAGCGTGTGGATTTCGTCAATAAACAGAATGATCTGTCCATCGGAATCCGTCACCTCCTTGATTACGGCCTTGAGACGTTCTTCAAACTCGCCCTTGTACTTGGCGCCGGCAACCAGCAAGCCCATGTCCAGCGAAACGATGGTCTTGTCTTTCAGATTCTCAGGCACGTCGCCGTCGACAATCCGCTGTGCCAGACCTTCCACAATGGCAGTTTTACCGACACCGGGCTCGCCCAATAGAATTGGGTTGTTCTTTGTTCTTCGTGCAAGGATTTGCAGCACTCTTCGGATTTCATCATCGCGACCGATGACCGGGTCGATCTTTCCCTGCCGCGCCAGCTCGTTAAGGTTCTTCGAGTAGCGTTCCAGGGATTTGTACTTGGCTTCTGCGTTCTGATCGGTCACCGTCGTTCCTCCCCGCAATTCTTTTATCGCGGCGATAAGTCCTTTGCGGGTGAAGCCCACGTCATTCATGATCGTGGCCACTTTATCGCGGGATGCCTGCAGGGCCAATAGCAGGTGCTCTATAGATATATATTCATCCTTAAACTCGCGCGTTTCCTTTTCCGCTTGCTGGAGTACTCCATTTGTGGCAGACGACAAGTATGCCTGACCACTTACCTTGGGAAAAGATCTCAGCAGCTCGTCCAGTTTCGTCTCCAGAATATTTCTATTGATACTAAGTTTCTTGAGCAGGTAGGAGATAACGTTTTCGTCCGTCTCGATGACGGCTTTCAGCAGGTGCGCCGGCTCGATAGCCTGGTGCTGATGGCCCATGGCAATTTCTGCCGACTTCTGCAGGGCCTCCTGCGACTTGATGGTAAATTTTTCAAAGTTCATGGATACAACTCCTCCGAGACCTTTTTATCAAAAGCCAATCCATCTAAAGTCGACCAAGTTTTTCAGAAATTTTGGCATTAATTTGATAGCTTATCCGGTGCGTTTCCGGACAATGTGACTTGAAGGATGTCAAAAAGAACAGCCGCAGCACCCAGAAAGTTTCCCGCCGCATACCTCATTGAAGTATCGTGGGAGGTATGCAATCAGGTAGGTGGTATCTACACTGTGATGCGCTCCAAGGTTCCGGCGATGGTCGCCAATTGGGGTACGAACTACTGCATGCTTGGACCGTATACAGGTAGGGCAATCCAGGCCGAGCTCGAGCCTCTCGACCAAACCGCGGACGTGTTCGGTCAGGCAGCAGCGAAACTGCGCAACAAAGGATATGATGTCCATTACGCCGAATGGCTCGTTACAGGCAGACCCCGCGTTGTCTTGTTCAATCCCCACGTCATCGAAGCCAAGACGCTCAACGTGGTCAAGTACCTGTTGTGGAAGAACCACGGGATCAGCATGCCGCCCGATAACCCGCTCATAAACGATGTCGTTTCACTTGCCTTTCAGGTCAAGATGTTCCTCGATGAGCTTATGGCGCTGATCGAGCCGGAGCGGCCGGTTATTGCACACTTTCATGAATGGATGGCAGGGCTTCCTATCCTGGACATCCGTCGCGAAAACATGCGGATCAAAACCATCTTTACCACGCATGCCACGCAACTGGGTCGCCACCTCGCCATCAATTCACCGATGTTCTATGCGCACCTTCCGTTCTTCAAGTGGGAGGAGGAAGCACGCAAGTTCAACATCGAAACAGAAGTCCGCATCGAGTTCGCGTGCGCCAACAAGGCACACTTGTTGACGACGGTGAGTGCAGTGACTGCCCGCGAATGCAAGCACCTGCTCAAGCGCAATCCTGAGTACATACTGCCCAACGGACTCAATATCGAACGCTTTGAGGCGCTGTTTGAATTCCAGAATCTTCATGCCACATACAAGGATGAGATACACCAGTTCGTCATGGGTCACTTTTTCCAGTCGTATTCCTTCGACCTGGATAAGACCATGTACTTCTTTACTTCAGGGCGATATGAGTTCAAGAACAAAGGCTTTGATCTCACCCTCGAAGCCTTGTACAGGTTGAACCGGAGACTCAAGGCGGAGAATGCGGACGTGACGGTAGTTATGTTTTTTGTCACGCGTCGCGACTTCACGCACATCAGACCTGAGGTCCTGCAGTCGCGCGCCGTCATGGAGGAAATACGCCAGACGTGCATGGCTATTGAGCGACAAGTAGGGAAGCGCTTGTTTCTTGAAAGCACTGTGCGCGAAGACCATCGCCTGCCGAACCTGAGCGACTTTGTCGACGACTACTGGAAGCTCCGCTACCGTCGTATTATTCAGTCCTGGAAAAGCAAAAAGAATCCCGAGGTGCTCACACATCAGCTGGTCGATGAAGAGCATGACGAGATTTATCAATTCCTGAAGAGCAGGAATATGCTGAACCACGCCGAGGATAAAGTCAAGATTGTCTATCACCCGGACTTCATCAACTCTTCAAACCCGCTGTTTGCGATGGAGTACAATCAGTTTGTGAGGGGATGCAACCTCGGGATATTCCCCAGTTACTATGAACCCTGGGGCTATACGCCGCTTGAGTGTATGGCGAGCGGCATTCCTGCGGTCACGAGTGACTTGTCAGGATTTGGCGATTACCTGCTTCATCATTTACCGCAACATGAGGACTACGGTCTGCACGTAATCGAACGCGGCAAACGCACGTTCGACTACTCAGCAAACCAATTGATGGAAGTGATGTACAATTTTCTTCAGCAGTCGCGCCGCGAACGGATGATGCAGCGCAATAACGTAGAGAATAACTCCGGTATTTTCGACTGGCTGAATCTGATCAGCTATTACCAGGAAGCATACCAGGGGCTGCTAAAATCGGACGCCTGATGTACCGAGCACTATAGCTCCCGGATTTTGATGTTCTTGAAGTACACGTTGGCACCGTGGTCCTGCAGAGATATGGCGCCTGTCTTAGACTTGTTCCATCCGGGAAAGTCTACCCACTTGCTTTTCTTGTATCGCTCCTCGAAGTCCGGCGTACCTTCTTCAAACTCCAGAATCTTTTCTCCGTTCAGCCAGTGTTCAACATGACCGTTGTTGTAAACGATCTTTGAAGTGTTCCATTCGCCTACCGGATTCACTTTCTTATTCGGGCTGGGAGCATGCATGTCGTAATTGCTGCCCACTTTTTGTTCGTCGCGTAATTCACCTTCCCAGCCATCATCGTCCATGACCTGATACTCGGGGCCTGTATGATAGTCGTGTGAATAATCCGGTGACTCAATAACGTGATACAGAATTCCGCTGTTGCCGCCGGGCGTTATTTTCCAATCGACCGATAGTTCGAAGTTGCCGAACTGTCGCGTCGTCATCAACGATCCGCCGATTCCTTCGGTCCCTTCACCCAAGCCTTCACCTTTGCAGACAATCATTCCATCCTCCACAACCCAGAGCGGGCCAATTGAGTCGGCGTTATAGCGCTTCCAACCGTTAAGGGTTTTTCCATCAAACAGCAGTTGCCAGCCGGCAGAGGCTTCGGCTTCGGATAATGTGTTATCTGCCGCAGGTGGAGCTGCGGTGCTGGTGGATTCGGCCGTTTTATCGGAACCTGACTTCGAACACGCCATGGCACCTGCCAATGCCAGGGCAATACAAAGGTGAAAGATCTGCTTTTGCATTCGTCGACTTATGGTTTGGTGTAGTGCTCAATTTAATTCGGAATTGAGTCCCGTCAAAATACACAACGGCACACCGGCGAGCCTTCCACGCCTTGGGGCCTGCGAATAAATTTGTATTTTTTGCTCTTAAATGCATCCCATGTCCCTTAAGTCAATCCTCGAATACATAAAGAACCATCCATCACAAAAGGTGAAGCTTGCGCTTTCCGATATCGATGGGATCTTGCGCGGCAAATACATTTCTGCCGGAAAGTTCCAATCCGTTGTCAAGGATGATGGACTCTCAGGATTCTGTGACGTCGTATTCGGATGGGATGCAGGCGACGTCGCTTATGACAATACCACGTACACCGGGTGGCACACGGGTTATCCCGATGCACCAATCCGGATTGATTTGTCAACATTCCGCAAGATTCCATGGGAGAATGATGTGCCCTTTTTCATAGCGGAACTGGCCCGTACGGATTCTCATGAGCCGTATGTCTGTCCCCGTAATCTTTTGAAAAAGGTACTTGACGATGCGACAAAGGCGGGCTTTAAGCCCATGTTTTCGCTCGAATATGAGTGGTTCAACTTTGCCGAGACACCACGCTCGGCGGCTGACAAAGCCTATCGAAACCTGACGCCTCTTACGCCCGGAATGTTCGGATACTCTATTCTAAGAAGTAGCCTACAAAATCCGTTCATGACCGATCTGTTTGAACTTCTTGGGAAATTCGATGTTCCGCTGGAGGGACTTCATACGGAAACCGGTCCCGGCGTGTACGAAGCAGCCATCACCGTCACCGATGCACTCCCCGCTGCGGACCGCGCGCTGTTATTCAAGACTGCAGTAAAGGAAATTGCATATCGCCACGGCATCATAGCCACCTTTATGGCGAAGATCAGCGAAAATCTTCCCGGCTGCGGTGGGCACATCCATCAAAGCCTTTGGGACGCAGCCGGAAAGAGCAATCTCTTCTACGACCGGAAGGATAAGCGCGGCATGAGCGAACTCTTTAAATCGTATCTCGCAGGACAGCTTCAGTGCATTCCGGAACTATTGCCCATGTATGCACCCAATGTTAACAGCTATAAACGATTGGTAGAGGGGACTTGGGCACCTACAGCATTGACGTGGGGTGTCGACAATCGAACGGTGGCGCTACGCGTAATCCCGGGCAGTGGTAAATCGACGCGTCTTGAAAGTCGTGTACCGGGATCCGACATCAATCCTTACCTCGCGGTCGCGGCTTCGCTTGCATCGGGTTTGTACGGAATTCGGAAGGGTCTGAAGCTCAAACATCCTGAAACGACAGGCAATGCGTATCGCGCAACTAATTTGCAGGCGCTGCCTTCAACACTGATGGAAGCGGCGGAGCGCATGAAGAATTCTAAAATCGCCAAAGAGATCCTGGGCGAGAAGTTTGTGGACCACTTTACGCGGACACGGGAGTGGGAATGGAGACAGCACTTGAAGGCGGTGACCGACTGGGAATACCGGAGGTACTTCGAAATCATCTGATCGTGCCCCGTCATGACCACCCAATCTATTCTGCAGTTCAATTTTCCGACGACCATTCGCTTTGGCGCCGGGGCGTCAGGCGAACTCGGTGACTACCTGAAGCGATCCGGCGTTTCGAAACCGCTGATCGTAACCGATTCGACGGTGGCAGGTCTGGAGTTCTTCAAGGATATCACAGACGACCTCACCCGAAAAGGCATATCTGTGGAAGTCTTTTCAGCCATTCACAAAAATCCTGTGCGGTCCGATGTGTATGCGGGGACGATTGTTTATGATTCCACGATGCGCGATGGTATTGTCGGCATTGGCGGTGGTGCTGCGCTCGACGTAGCGCGTGCCATCGCGCTGCGCGTCAATCACCGGGATGACTTGTTCAAGTACGACGACCTCGCGGGAGGCGAAGTTTATATAACGGGAGAGATTCCCCACCTGGTGACATTGCCAACAACATCGGGTACCGGAAGCGAAGTAGGACGCAGCGCCATTATCTCCGAAGACACAACGCACCAAAAACGGATTCTGTTTTCTCCAAAACTCATCGCGCGAATGGTGTTCGCGGATCCGGCATTGACGCTCGGCCTTCCACCTGCCGTTACAGCTGCAACGGGCATGGATGCGCTGACGCACAACCTGGAGGCTTATCTGGCAAAGATGTACCATCCGATATGCGAAAGCGTCGCGCTGGAAGGAATTTCCCTCATTAGCCAGTCATTGGAAAAAGCGGTGCACCATCCTGATCTTGTTTCAAGAAGCCAGATGATGTTAGGATCGATTATGGGTGGCATTGCTTTTCAAAAAGGACTTGGCGTTGTGCACTCACTCGCACACCCGCTGTCTACCCTTCTGGATGTTCATCATGGCTTGGCAAATGCGGTAAACCTGCCACACGGCATGGAATTCAATATTGGAGGCTTTGAGTGGAAGTTTGAACGCATCGCGCAAGCATTGCGTCTGCAGGAGAAAGACGGAGGCTCTGTGGTCAAATACCTTGCAAACCTGAATGAGGCTATCGGTGTACCCCGAAGACTTCGCGACATAGGAGTCAAGGAGGAACATCTTGATGCGTTGGCCGACCTGGCAATTGCCGACTTTGCGCACCCGAACAATCCGAAGCCCGTAACACGGGCGGACTTCAAGGCGCTCTATGAGAAAGCTTTTTGAATGAACACAACATGCTGATCATAAATCCTGCCACCGGTGAAACCATTCGTGATGTCGCGGAAGACACCCAGGAAAGCGTGCGTAGGAAGTTCGATAGGCTCAAGGGAGAACAACCCGCCTGGGCAGCAAAATCGCTTGCAGCGCGCGTCAACATTTTAGCTCGCTTTTCGGCTTTGTTGGATTCCTACCGCGATACGTTGGCTGCCGATCTCACCGCTGAAATGGGAAAGCCGCTCGTACAGGCTCGAAATGAAATCAATGGTGCACGTGCCCGCATTTCGTGGATGATCGAAAACGCGGAAAAGTTTTTGACGGATGAAATCATGTCAGAGGGCGATCGCATGATTGAAAAGATCGTGTACGAACCCCTCGGCATTGTGTGCAACATTTCTGCGTGGAATTATCCCTACCTCGTGGGCGTCAATGTTTTTGTACCCGCACTCATTGCCGGCAATACTGTGATGTACAAGCCATCGGAATATGCTACCGTAACAGGAATGTCGATCGAACGGCTGTTGAAAGAAGCGGGCGTATCGGACGATGCATTTCACATCGCGATAGGAGGCAAACCCACAGGGGAGTTGCTGCTGGATTTACCCTTCGATGGTTATTTCTTCACGGGCTCCTATCAAACCGGCAAGTACATCTACGAACGCGTTGCCCCTGGAATGGTTCCTTGTCAATGCGAATTGGGTGGAAAAGATCCGTTGTATGTGTGTGACGACATCACAGACGTCAAAGCGGTGGCGGCAGCTACGGCCGACGGCGCATTTTATAATAATGGTCAGAGCTGCTGCGCTGTCGAGCGCATCTACGTGCACGAAAAAATCTACGACGAGTACGTGGACGCGTTTGTGAATGAAGTCAAGTCATGGAAAATAGGAAACCCCACTGAATCCGATGTTTACATCGGTCCCCTTGCGCGCGATGCGCAACGCGCGGTGCTGGAAGCGCAAATCCAGGATGCCGTGGAAAACGGTGCCGTCGTTGCTTGTGGTGGGAGTCGCATCGAAGGCAAAGGATACTACTTTCAACCTACAGTGCTGTTGAATGTCAACCATGGCATGCGGGTCATGCGCGAGGAGTCGTTTGGTCCTATAATCGGGATTATGAAGGTTCACGACGACGAGGAAGCGCTTTGGCTCATGCAGGACACGGAGTATGGACTTACTGCGTCGGTTTACTCGGACAGCGAGGAGCGTGCACGCCGAATTCTTAGCGCCATCGACGCGGGTACTGGTTATTGGAATTGTTGCGATCGCGTGAGCGCAGCCGTACCCTGGAGCGGCAGGAGACACTCGGGCATTGGTGTCACGCTATCGCACGCTGGACTTCGCGCCTTCACGAAGCCGAAAGCCTATCATCTGAAGCGCTCAAAGAATTCGCATTCTAACACTCAAACTAAATTGTAACTTGAAGCCGATAGTTCAGATATCGCTCGACATCATCCATCTGGATGAGGCGCTCGCGACGGCGAGAATGGCTATTCGCGCTGGCGTCGACTGGCTTGAAGCAGGAACGCCGTTCATCCTCGCTGAAGGTTTGCACGGCGTGCGAAAACTTCGCGAAGCGTTTCCATACATACCGATCGTTGCCGATCTGAAAACAATGGACGGCGGATACCTCGAGGCAGAAATGATGGCGAGGGCTGGTGCCACCCACGTGGTAGTCATGGCCCGTGCTCACGAAGAGACGATAAAGTGCGTCGTGAAGGCCGGACGCGATTATGGTGTCAGCGTGATGGGCGACAATCTGGGATGTCCCGACATGGTCGGAGCAGCACGCATGCTGGAAGAGCTGGGATGCGATTTTATCGTCCACCACATCGGCTACGATGAGCGACGCGGTATTGCTGCACGTGGCGAACGCATGCCGAGCCCGCTCGACCAACTTCGGGAAGTTGTGGAGGCTGTCAACATTCCAGTGCAGGCTGTAGGAGGCCTAACCCTTGAACAAGCTGTGCGATGTCCCGAATACGGTGCGCCGCTTGTCGTTTTGGGTGCGCCATTGACAATCGACGCCGACGCCTTTCGCACTGCCGACGGTGATCTTGAAAGTTCATTGCGACTGATCTGTGAAAAGGTGCATAGCTACGGCGACGTACCAACGGGGAAGCTTGCTCGTCAATAGAAATAACATTTGAGAATGACTAACGGAAAGATGACTGCGGTCGTGAACTATGCCGCAACAAAAGGTTCAGTAGAGCTTCGGGAGATAAATGTACCGGCCATTGGAGAAGGAGAAGTGCTTCTTCAGGTAGCTAACGTTGGTGTCTGCGGGAGCGACCTTCATCAATGGACTGGTGATCATAGCTGGCAGGTGAACTATCCCGTGGTGCTTGGACATGAATTCGGCGGAGTCATAGCCGCTGTCGGGCATGGTGTGAGAGGCTGGAAAGAAGGCGATCGTGTCGTGAGCGAGACGGCGGCAGTGATCGATCCTGATAATCCCATGACGCGGCGTGGCCTCTATAATCTTGATCCAACTCGAAAGGGATTTGGCTATGGCGTCGATGGTGCTATGACACGCTACGTTCGCGTTCCTGCGCGGTGTCTTCATCGCGTTCCCGATAATCTTTCGTTTGAAGTTGCCTGCCTTACCGAACCCTGCTGCGTAGCCTTCAACGCAGTGGTGGAAAACACGCGCATAAAACCTGGTGATCGTGTCGTCGTGCTCGGACCGGGAACGATCGGCATTCTGTGTGCAGTCGTTGCCCGATTGTGCGGTGCGCAGGTGGCGATTACCGGGCTTGAAGGAGATCGACGACGACTGGAAGTAGCAAAGCAGTATGGTTTGACAACAATTATCGGCGACGCAACAGACTGGGCGCGTGCGGTCGACGGGCTCGGCGCTGACGTTGTGGTTGATGCCACGGGCGTAAGCATCGCGATGAATACGGCAATGGCGCTCGTACGGCCAAACGGTCAGATCACAAAGGTGGGTTGGGGTCCGCAGCCATTAGGTTTCTGTCTGGATCCGATCGTTGCGAAGAATGTTACGGTGAAAGGAAGTTTCAGTCACAACTGGCCTGTTTGGGAACGCGTAATTTCCCTGTTGGCGAGTGGTCAGCTGGATGTCAAGCCCATCATAGGCGGTGTCTGGCCCGTCACAGAATGGCACGAAGCATTTGAAAAAATGCATCGCGGTGAAGTAGTGAAGAGCGTGCTCAAGCCGGTATAGGGATGCGACTGGAAGATAAGGTTATCATTGTCACGGGAAGCACCACAGGCATAGGCAAGGCCATTGCGCTGCGGTGTGTAGCGGAAGGTGCGCGCGTAGTCATTACCGGACTCGAAGAGGATCCTGGAAATGCTGTGCTAGGCCAAATACCGAGAGGCAGAGGCGTCTTGCATATCGCCGACATCACCGCAGACGGCGCAGCTGCTGAAATAACGGATGTTGCCGTAAGATCATTTGGTCGCATCGATGCGGTGGTCAACAATGCGGCAGCTGTTGTTTCATCGGATATTCACACAACGGATCCTGCGTTTCTCAGAAAAGTACTCGAAATAAATACGATTGCGCCGCTCGCACTCATTCGATCAGCATTGCCCTATCTTGAAAAATCGGGTGGCTGTGTGCTCAACATTGGTTCCGTAAACGCCTATTGCGGCGAGCCAGGATTGCTCGCTTACAGTATTTCAAAGGGCGCGCTCATGACCATGACGCGGAACCTGGGCGATGCGTTGAACCGATCTCACGGTGTGCGCGTCAACCAAATCAATCCGGGCTGGGTGCTTACCGAAAAAGAAGTTGAACGAAAGCGGTCGCATGGTTTGCCCGACGATTGGTATCGGTCGTTACCCGACGTGTACGCGCCATCCGGCCGAATCCTCAAACCTGAGGAAATCGCTGCCGCTGCCATCTACTGGCTCTCCGACGAATGTGGTCCTGTGAGCGGACAAGTCGTCGATCTCGAACAGTACCCCTTCATCGGCCGCAACCCACCCAAGGATCCGTCGAATGCGGATTTGAGGGTGAGAACGGGGGGCGGTGATAGGCAATAGGTGATCGGTAATTGGCAATCGGTAATGGGGGATCTGTGATCGGAGGGATATAGTAGAGACGCGCAACCTGCGCGTCTCCCGGAAAGGGGATAGTGAATAATAAGAGGTAAGAGGTGGAGATACGAGATTGGTAATCCGCAATAAGCAAGAAGTAAATAGTGGGCGTCGCGAAGCGGTGCAGTAACTCCCGAAGCAGTCAATAGGCCCCCAATAAGCCAAGCAATACAACCCGAGAACAGACAACTTCAACACTTGAGCACTTCAACACTTCAACACACTAGAGAGATGCCCAAACTCGCAGCTTTTCCCAAAGCCTTCATGCAAGCCCTGTGCAAAGACGGCACGATGACTGTTTCGGAATGGATCCGGTTGGCGGCGCCGCTTGATGTCGATGGACTGGAATGGTACGCCGGTTTTATTGGGATGGAGGATGAGCGCAATTGGTCGCGTTACAGAAGAGAGGCTGAAGCGCATGGAAAGGTTATCCCGATGTTGTGTTGCTCGCCGGACTTCACACATCCCGACAAAAAATTTCGCGAAGCGCAGGTTACACGGCAAAAGCAGTGGATTCGGATGACGGCTGCACTTGGGGGATCGTATTGCAGGGTGCTTTCAGGACAACGACGGGAAGAGATATCGCTGGAGGAAGGATTACAGTATGCCGCCGAATGCATCGAGGCCTGCATTCCTTTTGCACTGGATCATGGTGTGACGCTGATTCTGGAGAATCATTACAAGGACGACTTCTGGTCGTATCCGGAATTCGCTCAAAAGATGGACGTGTTCTGCGCGTTGGTCGAACGACTTCCGAGGAACGGTTTTGGTGTAAACTACGACCCCAGCAATGCGTACCTGGCAGGCGATGATCCGCTTGAATTGCTAAAACGTGTTTCGCACCGCGTGGTCACTATGCATGCCAGCGACCGTTACCTAATTGAAGGCACGCTCGAAGATCTCCGAAAAGAGGAGGGAGGCTCACAAGGGTACGCGAGACGATTACGCCACGGAGAGATAGGCAAAGGGTTGAATGACTATGATGCGATCTTCTCTGAGTTGAAGCGTGTTGGTTTTGATGGGTGGATTAGTATCGAGGATGGTGTCGAGGGTATGGATCAGCTTGAGCGTAGCGTTGCTTTTCTTCGCGCTAAGCTAAAGCAGTACTGGTCCTAGTTCTTCGCTCTCACTCTCACACTCACACTGTTTAACCCATTGCTTTCTTTACCATCCCCTCGAAAACTCGCCGCTGCTCCTCCATTGCTGCTACCAAATCTGCAGGTGCCGTCCTTGCTTCCAGCAGTATCCATCCGTTATACGATACTTTAGTTAGGAGATTGAACAATTGCTGATAGGGATAACTGCCTATGTTGAGTTCACGAACGTGAACCGTGTCGCCCAGGCGGTCCGCCACAAGATTAAAATTGTACTCGAGGCCCTCACCCAACAGATCCTCGTCGTTCGAATTCCAGCACACTGTGGCGTTCGGATGGGTGGCAATATCCATGATGGCCTTGATGTTGGGAAGTTCTTGTGTTTCTTCTCCGTGAACTTCGAGGCGAATTTGCTGACCGTAGTCTGCAGCGAATGCCGCTACTTCGTTGAGGGCTCTGCCGATTTGTTCGATTGTCTTTTCGCGGGCTACTTCCTTGTGAAACGCGTTCGGTTTCACCTTCACACCGCTTCCTCCACAATCGTGACTCAGCTTAACGTACGCTTTTGTATTTTCAATCGCGTGTTTTAGCCGTGCCGGATCAGGGAAGTCATACTGCTCGTTCGTTCCACACCCTACCATAGTCACGTTGCTGTCGGCGAACATGCGTTTAACTTCCGAGCGCTGCTGGGATGTCAGGTTGGGTTCAACCTTGTGCGCGTGTTCTACACGAAGCTCTACGCCGAGCAAACCGGTCTTTTCGCAGTTTCTTATTAGCGTGGGCACATCCCAATCCTTACCCCACAGATAAGTGCAGAGGCCAAACCTCATTCCTCCACTGGAATTCAATGCGAACAAATCAATTGGCAAGGTGCTAATGGCCCCGACTGAGGCAACGGATTTGAGAAAACTTCTTCTGGTAACAGGCATAGCTGGTAATATCGCGTTTCCTGAATCTACACATTGTTATCGTTCAATGACAGCGTGAAAAGGTTGAATTTGTGTGTAATGAACACGGCTGCCATTATTGGACCGTATACCCCGCTTATCACCCCAACCGGGCATTCTGGATTTTGGGGTGCGGGAAACAGGTCCGCGACCGGAGATTAATTGCTATTTTAGGGCATAACACCATGAATCCTATGCAATCCTCGAGAAGAACCTTTTTGAAAAGTGCAGTCGCGCTAACCGGCGCTGCCATGATAACACGACCGTCTTCCCTCTTCGGTATGAAGTCGAAGAACGAGCTGACGGGGATACAATTGTACTCCGTTCGCGAAGAAATGAAAGCGGATCCGCTCGGTACCTTGAGGCAGTTGGCGGCCATGGGCTACCGCCATGTTGAACACGCGAACTACGTTGACCGCAAGTTCTACGGGTGGTCGGCAAAAGAGTTCAAAAAAATTCTTGATGACCTGGGCATGACTATGCCCAGCGGGCATACTGTTATGCGCGGCGATCACTGGGATGAATCCAAAAAAGACTTCACCGATGCCTGGAAGTATACGATAGAAGATGCTGCGTTACTGGGGCAGAAATTTGTTATCAGTCCCTCAATGGATTCGAGAATCCGTAAAAGCCTGGATGATTTGAAGCGCTTCATGGAAATTTTCAACAAGAGTGGTGAACTATGCAAGAAGGCCGGCATGAAATTCGGATACCACAACCACGATTTTGAATTCTCTGAGAAATTCGGCAATGAGACATTGTATGATCTGATTCTCAAACACACCGACCCAGACCTCGTCATGCAACAGTTGGATGTCGGCAACATGTATAACGCAGGGGCCAAAGCTATTGACTTCATCAACAAGTATCCCGGTCGCTTCCCGTCCATGCACGTCAAGGACATGATCCAGGGGAATGAGGATGAGCATCATAAATACGACAGCACCATCCTCGGCAAGGGCATCATACCTGTAAAAGACATCATCGACGCTGGCCGCAGGAAAGGCGGCACAATCCACTTCATCGTCGAGCAGGAGGCCTATCAGGGCAAAGCGCCGCTGGAGTGTATGAAGGAGGATCTGGAGGTGATGAAGAAATGGGGATTCGTGTAGCAGTAGAGACGCGCGACTCGCGCGTCTCCTCGATAAAATTGGTACCAATCACCGATTACCCATTGCCCTTCCCCGCAACCCAACCGACAACTCCTCCAACAATTCCTGTCAAAATTGCCCAAACAAAGACATCCACTACATTGCCTGTAAGGTCGAGTATGTTGGTTGTGTCGTATTGAATCATGTTAAAGCCGAGACTGACGAAAAAGCCGATCGTAGCCCCGGCGGAGAAACCTGCACTGAAGGTCCTGATACCAGCCCACTTTAAGAATACGTAGGCGAGAAGGGCTGCATGGGCCAGGTTGCCCAGAATGAGAGGCCAGTATTGCATTTCGGTTTTGGCTACGTTAGTAGCGCTGCCGGCGTGTGCGGTATAAAAGTCTTCAAGAAGCAACGCAAATACCAGGAATCCCAGGATAAAGTAAACGGCGCCGCCCGCAAGGGTGGTAACGACAAATTTGAAGGTGTTCATGGGGTGTAGGTTTAGTCAGACAAAAGTTAACCGAATTTTGTGCAAAAAGTAATCAGCGAAACCCTGAAACCCCGATGTCACGTAACTTTGGATATTCAAACCGGTACCCGTATTTAACGGTAAACCCAAGCGCATGAAAAAATTAGTACTCTCCATCATTCTGGCAGTGCTGGGCACAACGGCTATGGCCCAGCAAAATTTCGACAATGTCTCAATCGAAGCGGAAAAGATTGATGATAACGTCTATATGCTCAAGGGCGCAGGCGGTAACATCGGATTGCTGACCGGTCCGGATGGTATCATAATGATCGACGACCAGTTTGCGCCGTTGTCAGAGAAAATAAAGGATGCCATCAGGAAGCTGGACCAGGGTAACATCCGGTTCCTGATTAACACGCATATACATGGCGACCATTCGGGAGGGAACGAGAACTTCAAGCGTGATGGCGTGACGATCGTGGCGCACGACAATGTGCGGGTACGCATGATGATAGAAAGCGTAAATGAGCAAACGGGTCAGAAAGGCCCCGCCCGCGCTCCGGATGCCTGGCCCGTCATTACTTTTACATCCGATATGAAATTTCATATGAACGGGCAGGACGTTGAAGTTATTCACTTTCCCACCGGCCATACAGACGGTGATGTCGTTATTCATTTTGTGCAGTCAAATATCTATCATGCTGGCGACAGCTTCGTTCGTTACGGATACCCGTATATCGACCTCGCCAACGGCGGTTCTGTGCGCGGCTTTATTTCCAATCTCGAGAAGCTGGCTAGCATGCTAAATGACGATTCAAAAGTGATTCCCGGCCACGGTGAACTCGCGAAAAAAGAGGACGTAGTGCTGCTGCACAGTCAACTGAAGGATATCTACGACCAGGTCGTTGCGGCCTTGAAAAAGGGAACAAAAAAGGAGGATATTGCTAACCTGCCCATTGCGAGCAAGTATGACGACATATTGGGAGCGGGATTTGTGAAAGGCAAGGACTTTGTGCTGACTGTTGCGGAGAGTTACCTGAAAGAGAGTCGTTAAGATAAGCCGTGGCAAATTCATTCTTCATTTCAGTTCCGGAAACGTTCGACTTCAAACACTGCTTGAGTTATCTGGCGCGCTCGCCGCGCGAAGTCCTGCATGTTTGCAATGGAAATGAAGTAACCAAACTTGTTCGCGGCAAAGACAGAAATATCCTGTTTCGCGTGACAAATACAAAGAGGCGTCTGCAGGTTTCTGTTCTCAACACTTCGCTTACGAAGGATATTAAAGCAGCCGTTGAATCTTATGTGCGGGAATGGTTCGACCTGGACACGGACCTTGAACCGTTTTATGCCCTTGCCTCCCGCGATCGACACTTGAAAGTTCTTGTAAAGGAGTACTATGGATATCGGATCGTCGGCCAACCCGATTTGTTTGAATCACTGGTGTGGGCGGTGATCGGGCAGCAAATCAATCTCGCTTTCGCTTACACCCTCAAGCAAAGGCTTGTTGAAAAATTTGGAGAACAAATTACAATCGACGGTACTACTTACTACCTGTTTCCCGAACCGCGAGCCCTCGCAGATGTCAATCCTGATGACCTTCTCACATTACAGTTTTCACGTCAAAAAGCCAGATATATTGTCGGCCTTGCCAAATCCTTTGCGTCTGGCGAAATCTCTCGGGAGAAACTGGAAGCAATGCCTCCTGATGAAAGAATGGGAGCGCTACTTGCCATCAAAGGGATCGGAACGTGGACTGCCAACTACGTCATGATGCGAACCTTTCGGCATAGAACTGCGCTTCCGCTGGGAGACGCAGGACTCAACGCCGCACTGCGACGCGCTTTGAAACTCGACCGCAAGCCAACGGCAGAAGAAGTGCTGCGCGTCTTTCGCCGCTACCGCGGATGGGAAGCGTACGCGACGTTGTATTTTTGGAAAAGTCTTTAACGCTATCCTACGCTTCCACAAAGACGCACAGCCAGACATCGTTAGTGGAATCATCCCACGATTTCAGCCAAGTTTCATATCGAGCTGATCGGTAAGGAATGCCTTTTCCGTTTGTGGTAGGGCCGCGTTGCGTTCCTTAATCATCGCATTGGTCTTTGCCAATTCCTCCGCGCGCTGCCCTTCGAACGCATGCTCTTCAATGCGCAGCAGATGATCATAGGGACCTTGAGGCGAAATTAGTTTTACAAACACCGGCGCAGTTTCTACTGCGATGAACAAAAGCACGATAAATAGGTTGGCAAGCCAAATAGCATCGCTCGACGCCGTGAGTCGGTTAAGTGCTTCCATTCTTGCAGCGGGCCCGTCAAGTCGTTGCTTGTCCAGCGCTTGAATCTCAGCTGCAATCAACGAGTCGTTGCGAAGCATCGCTTCTACCTTTTCCTTGATCAGCGCTTCGTTGCGCATGGTTAGTGCAGTGAGTTCCTGGTCGACACGATCAGCATCCGCTTTCTTGATAGCATAAATCGGTCCTGCGTTGCGGCGCATCGTACCGCCGGTGCCGTCAGCCTCCTGTTGGGCCAGTCTCCGCAGTTCATCCCGACTCTGCGTCTTATCCACTATTTCCTGTTTGAGCGCAGCGATATCATTCCTGAGGACGTCTTGTTCCTGAGCATAGCGTGTGCGGATTTCATTCTCCTGAGCGGTGCGGACTTGCTGTTCCATGATGGTGAGCTCACCGCGAATTTCCTTGTCGAAAATTTTCATTTCGAGGGGTTTCGCAATGACTAGCGAGATGAGTACCGCGAGGATAAGTCGTGGGAGAGCGGTGAGCAGTTCCTTGCGGAAGTTGCCCTCCTTGCGCATGCTGGATACGATGTAGCGGTCTAGGTTGAAGATCATCAGACCCCAAATCAATCCCAGACCCGCAGCAATCCATCCATTATCAAAGACAGTATACAAAGCGTAGGCCGAAGCCATCCATGCGAACACTCCGGTAAAAAATACCGTGGCGCCGATGCCGACGTACTTACTGGTTTCTGTCGGACATTTCACAAGAAGATCCGGGTGAGCACCCGAACACCACCAAAAGAGCCGGTTCATTTTTTCCATGGAGCAAGAACGAAACTCTGATGATTATTATTACTAGTTCTTCGGGTTATTCACAAAATGAAATGCCGCTCTGTCGAATTGCACGCCAAATCGCTTATCAACTTTAAAACCTGTTGACTTGCCCTTGACGTCATTGTTCAAAATTGAACATGGGGTGTCCGGAATTTATTTTGTGCGACCGACTCTGTTTGGCGACGACCGCAACGTTTGCTTTTTTAGGTGTAACTTGTTGCGCATGAAAACGGAAGCACATCAGGCCAGCGTGGTGATCACGGAAGCTTCGCCGGAAGATGCTGAAGCCCTGGAGCGGCTCATCAACTCAGCCTATCGCGGCCCATCAGCCCTGAAGGGTTGGACTACGGAAGCCTTGCTCATCGACGGCACGCGAACGGACGCCCAACTCATCCGGGAAATCATTGACGACCCATCGTCGTTGCTTCTGAAGGCTGTCGACGTAACCGGCATCGTGGGTTGCGTGGAACTTCAAAAGCAGGGGGAACGGTTGTACCTGGGTATGCTCACGGTCAAGCCCGACCTGCAAGGCCGCGGAATAGGGAAGGAATTGATGCGGGCATCGGAGAACGTGGCTCTCAGCAGGAATTGCCATACGATTTTCATGACAGTGCTTACGGTACGGACGGAACTTGTCGCCTGGTATACGAGGCACGGATATTACGATACAGGTGAACGAAAGCCTTTTGCCTTTACGGACCCACGCTTTGGAAAACCAAAGATCCCTCTCGAATTTGCTGTTCTTGAAAAAAGGTTAACTAGCTAACGCTGATTTCATGATACGAACAAAAACTCTCACATCATTATTCTGCCTCGTAGTGGTATTGTTTGACGGATGCTCCGGAAAGAGGGGCAATGAGTCGGCCGGAACAAAAGGCACTATAGCGGAATCTGCCGGTCCCCGCTTCCAGGTTGACGGGGCGTTCCAGAAGCAACTTTCCGCCACCTTTGAGGAGTATCTGGGATTGAAGGATGCCCTCGTAGCTTCAGATTCGGAGGCGGCGCGCGCAGCGGCTACACAAGCCCGATCAGTTCTCACTACGGTTGACGGTAGCATCTTGTCAGGAGCCGCTCAAAATGATTGGAACGCTTATCGGGATGGCATGGACCGCGCACTGGATGCTATTGCACTGGAGAGCGACCTGGAAAAGCAGCGCGCATTGTTCAGCGACCTGACCGAATTCATGTATGAAAGCGTGAAGGCTTTCGGTCTTGGTGGAAGCGTAGCGTTCTACGAATACTGTCCCATGGCGTTTGACAATGAGGGTGGATACTGGCTGAGCGACAGCGAGACTATTCGTAATCCGTACTTTGGAGACAAGATGCTAACGTGCGGGACCGTTCAGGAAAAACTACAATAGGTCGACCCTTATGACCTCCCTTCTGAAAAAACTGAACTTCAAAGACCAGTCTCAGCTGTGCATTCTGAACAGCCCCCCTGAGTTTAAATCCGAAATGAAAAAAATGGGAGATTTCTCAACGATTATCACGTCGGCCGGCAAATGCAAGGAAATTGAGTTCGCCCTGATTTTTGTGAAATCGAAACCCGAAATCGACGCGGCGTTCAGATCAATCAAGGAAAAAATCAAAGGAGACGCGGTCCTGTGGTTTGCCTACCCTAAGGGAACGTCTAAAAAGTACAAAGTCGACATCAGTCGGGACAAGGGATGGGATACACTGGGTGACGGCGGTTTCGAAGTTGTTCGTGCCGTGGCCATTGATGATGATTGGAGTGCAATGCGCTTCCGCAAAGCGGCGTTTATTGCCAAGATGACACGTGATTCGCGTTTTGCCCTTTCGAAAGAAGGTAGGGCCAAAGCTAAAGCGCGCAAGTGAAACTTTGACGATTCGTCGGCCGGCCTGGACCTTTCGATGCCGAAGGATTGTTGTAATGGAGGCGATAGAAAAAAAGCCGGATAACTAAATGGACAACACAATTGAGAAACCCAAGCTTAGAAAAATCGACGCAGACACGAATGTGATTACGTGGTTCGAGATCCCGGTGGTCGATTCACAGCGGGCCAAAAAGTTTTACGAGACCATCCTCGATATAGAAATGCGGACGGTGATTTTCGAGGAGACCAACGAAGAGCTGACTTTCTTTCCATCGCATCCCGGCGTCATTCAGGCTACGTCAGGACGGGTGACGGGTGCCCTTGTCAGGTCGGAAACCTCCAAGCCCTCCAAGATTGGAACGCTGATTTACCTCAATGCAAGTCCCAGTATCCAGGCCGTACTCGATCGGGTGGTGCCGGCAGGGGGTAGGATTATCAGGCCAAAGACGCGAATTCCTGCAGGTTTGATTGCCATCATCCTGGACTCCGAGGGGAACCGAATAGGCCTTCACGCAGAGCAATAAGGTCTTTTTTCAGGTTCGGGTTTTTCTTAACTTGTTTTTGGCAATTCCCCTTAATAAAAAAAGACACAATGCGCCTGGCAAAGTATGTGTGGATCTCAGTCCTGGCCGTCGCTTCCTGTCAACCGGAACAGGACACAGAACTACGAACACTGGATTTTGGACGTTTTACTATTCAGGTTCCAGCTTCCTGGCAAGCAGTAACCAAGACCGGCTTTGACTCCTATGTAGGGGGTATCCGAGCGGCCGGCATGGGAGAACTTGAATTTGACCTCGGCCGGTTTGCCTCCGACCTGGATGTCGATCCCAATACACACGAGACGTTCTGGACTACCATCGATGGGCGCAGGGCGAAAATTGTGAAACCTCGGGGTACGAATAAAGGAATAACCGGCATTCACTTCGACGGCATTGAGGAATTCGGAGGTCTGAAATTCACAATGAGCAGCCAGAATGCTCGCCCGGCCGTGCGCGAGCAAATAATCAAGGCCTTTGAGTCCATTACCTTCCGCAGCCTCGACGAGATCCCGCCTTTTGTTCCCGACTGTGTGAGAGACCTTATCGGTTCCATCCAGGCGGAATCCGTTCGCAATCCGCCAGCAAGTGTTTGGCAATTTGAGTACGGTGGCTCGGTGGTATATTACGTGACGGCATACTGCTGTGACCAGCCGAGTATGCTTTACACGGAAGGCTGCGAATTCATTTGCAGTCCGGATGGTGGGTTCTCAGGAAACGGAGACGGCAACTGCACCGCACCTCTTGAAAGGGGACTTCTCGTATGGCAAGATCTAAGATAACTGCTTACTCCCTACAGATCTGATCGTAAACAAAGACGTGTAGCGCGGCAAAACCAGCGTGTAATACACACTGTGCAACACATTACCCTCAATCGTTTTCTGTGTTGAATTCGGGGGGATTCCTTTCTATATTCACCAAGGCTAATGCCCTTCATTCAATCAAAAATTATGGAACAATCGGGTTATTCGAAGATTCAGATGTTTGCGCTCGTTGGCCTCCGCATGCTGATCGGATGGCATTTTCTCTACGAGGGAATCGTAAAACTGTTAAATCCCAACTGGTCCTCGGTGGGCTATTTGATGGGAGCACAGGGATGGTTTTCAGGAATATTTCAATCCATTGGCAGAAGCTCCACGATGGTGGGCATTGCCGATTTCATCACCATTTGGGCAATGATCATCATAGGGCTGGCGCTGACGCTGGGATTTCTATTAAAACCGGCGTCGATTGTAGGAATGTTCCTCCTGGCGATGTTTTACCTTGCTTATCCGCCGTTCCCGGGTATTGAGTCAAGCGCCCCGGTCGAAGGTACATACATCATTGTGAACAAGAACCTGATCGAGTTGTTCGCGCTGATGTGTGTCATGGCATTCCCGACCGCACGCTACTATGGCATTGAGCGGTTTTTTGTAAGACAAAGACAAAATGCAGTACCTGTTACCAACTGAAGAACCTATCAATCATGAGCGAACAACAAGATAAAAAAGGATTCTCACGGCGCGACCTGTTAAAAGGACTCGTCGGCATACCAGTAGTGGGCAGCCTTTTTGCAGCCGCCGCCGCCCGTTATTCCTCTGAGAAGGAAATAAGGGAAACGATCCTGTCGGAATTGAACATCAATGCTGTGGCGCCTCCACCGTCGGGTCCGATGACCGGCGACCCTATTAGGATAGGAATTATCGGGTACGGCATTCGCGGTAAGCAGCTCATGCGCGCATTGGGATTTGCCGATAAGGAATGGAAGGAAAGCATGCTGGGTGCAGCCAAGAAGAATCCGAATGACACTCGGCTTAAAGATTTCCTCGCACAGGAGAATCTCAACGTGCAGATCCGCGGTGTCTGCGATGTCTTCGACACGTTTGCTGAAATGGCTGTCGAAACGGGAACGGTCGATGGCAATAAGCCGAAGCGTTATCGCACCTATGAAGAGTTGATCGCTGCATCGGACATCGATGCGGTAGTAATCGCTACGCCTGACCACTGGCATGCGCCGATGGCAATAGCTGCAGCAAAAGCAGGCAAGCACGTCTACGTCGAAAAGCCCATGACGCACATGCTGTCAGAAACGTACGAATTGTACAACACGATTAAAGAAACGGGCGTTGTGTTCCAGGTAGGTCACCAGCACAGACAAACGCAAAGCTTCCTCACTGCGATTGACGCCATCAATAAAGGGGTGTTGGGTCACATCAGTCTAATTCAAACTAACACCAACCGAAACGACGACAATGGTGCCTGGCAATATGATATTCATAAAGACGCCAGTCCACGGACTGTCGACTGGAATCAGTTCCTCGGCAATGCACCGGCTATTCCCTGGAATCCGGAACGCTTCTTCAGATGGAGAAAATGGTGGGAATATGGTACCGGTCTTTCCGGTGACTTGCTCACTCACGATTTCGACCGCATCAATTGCTTGCTGAAAATGGGTATCCCTAGGACGGTCGTTGCCACCGGAGGAATTTACACACACAATGATGGACGCGAAGTTCCTGATGTATTCCAGGTATGCATGGAGTATCCCGACTTCTTCATGGGCTCAAGCCAGGAAGCAGGTAAGGAAAAAGGGATGACGTTCATGTACAGTGCAACGTTGGGTAACCAATTCGATCGCGGTACAATTCTGATGGGCCACGATGGTACTATGGAGCTGGGCAACAGCATGACCATTTATGCAGACCCTCGATCGACTCGCTACGCCGAATGGATCAAGAATGGTCTCGTTCGTGAGAATGTGCCGCTCTACAGCTATGACCCGCGTGCCAAAGGCCTCGATGGCGTGACATCGGCAACGGCACGGTATTTTGCAGACAAGGGTCTCCTGTTCACGTATCGCGATGGCAAGCGCGTAGACTCTACTCACTTGCACATCCGCGAATGGCTAAGCTGTATCCGCAATGGAGGCAAACCCAGCTGTAGCATCGACGAAGGCTTCCAGGAAGCCATTGCCGCGCACATGGGTACACTGTCGCTCAAGACAGGCCGTCGCGTAGAATGGGATTCGCAGAACAATCGAATTGCGGGCTTCGAAATGGATGAGG
Source organism: Cyclobacteriaceae bacterium (assembly GCA_036563875.1). Classification (GTDB taxonomy): domain Bacteria; phylum Bacteroidota; class Bacteroidia; order Cytophagales; family Cyclobacteriaceae; genus ZC4RG29. The sequence goes on along the minus strand of DATCLO010000029.1, from coordinate 45,901 downwards.
CGGACAGAATTCTCGTGAGCCCCGGACGCTTCATGGTATAGCCAATATCCTTTTCGCCATATTTAAAAGGCCGGAAGCCCCCGGCCTTTTTTATTCCCTGTTTACAGGGAGGTGTCGCGCTGGCAGGACGAAGCAGGGGAATAAAGCGCAAGATTTCGTAGAACCTTTTGCAGTCAGGTTCGTATTTCATACGACCATGCACAAAGAAACCGTTCGCATTTCATCCATTGACCTGCTTCGGGGTGTGGTAATGATTATCATGGTGCTCGATCATGCGCGCGATTATTTCCACGCCGATGCATTCGTCTATGATCCACTTGATCTCTCCAAAACAGACACGTTGCTGTTCTTCACACGCTGGATAACTCACTTTTGTGCGCCCGTGTTTGTGTTCCTGGCTGGTACTTCCGCCTATCTGGTAGGGCGCCGTAAAGGCACCCCAGAACTATCATCCTTTCTGCTGACACGGGGATTGTGGCTCGTGGTGCTTGAGTTCACTATCGTGAACTTTGCATGGTTCTTCAACTTCCGTTTTCCATTTATCGCTTTACAGGTGATCTGGGCTATTGGTGTCAGCATGATTGTGTTGAGTATGCTGGTACGCCTTCCGCTAAAAGCAATCCTGATCACAGGCCTGGTATTTGTGTGCGGACATAATCTCCTTGACGGCGTTCACTTTCCCGGCACCGGCATTGGATCCTTCCTCTGGTCGTTGTTTCACGACCCGGGATACTATTCTCTCGGTGGCGACCGCGGTATCTTCGTCGCCTATCCGCTTATCCCATGGGTGGGAACTATGGCATTAGGCTATTGCCTCGGCGCATTGTATACACCAGAATTCACGGCGCAGCGCAGAAAGCGCATGCTGATTTATCTCGGCTCGGGCGCGATTGCATTGTTCGTCATCATAAGATTGATAAATGTGTATGGAGATCCCGTTCCGTGGTCCGAACAGCAGACATCCTGGTACACGTTCCTCTCATTTCTAAACACAAGCAAGTACCCGCCGTCGCTGTTGTACTTACTCATGACACTTGGACCATCACTTCTGTTCCTGGCCTTTTCGGAAAAACAACCTTCCGCCTTGGCCCAAAAAGTCATTGTGTTTGGCAGAGTGCCGCTGTTCTATTACGTGATGCACATCTTTGTGCTGCACGCCCTGGCCCTGGTTGCCGCAGTAGCAACCGGATATTCGGTGTGGACCATGATCTTCAACACATGGGTAACGCTATCACAGGAACTGGTGGGGTATGGCTTTAGCCTGTGGGTTGCTTACGTGATGTGGATCGCCGTCGTTATCGTCCTGTACCCCATTTGTCGCTGGTACGAGCGCTACAAGATGGAGAATAGGGGGAAGGTTTGGGTGAGTTATGTGTAGGTTGGCCGATAATTCGGTGATCGGTAATCAGTAAGAAGTAACCATTGGATTATCGATTACTTCTTACTACTCACTTATTAAGAAACTACTTCTGCAGCAGGATCGGTGTGTTGGCGCAGAGTGTGATCAGATCATCGTCGTGTACGGTCTTCTTCTCGTCAGCGAGGATGAGGAATTGTTGATACACGACGTCCAGCTCCTGTTTGTTGACCTGATAACCCAGCAATTCCAATCTGTGCTTCAGGGCAGCGCGGCCGCTGCGTGCGGTGAGGATGATAGATGACGCAGGGACGCCCACTTCCGCCGGGTCGATGATTTCGTAGTTCTCGGCATTCTTGAGGAATCCATCCTGGTGAATTCCTGATGAGTGTGCGAACGCATTGGCACCCACAATCGCCTTGTTGGGTTGAACAGGCATCCGCATCATTTCAGAAACCAAGTGACTAATCTCGTAAATCTTCTCCGGCTTCACGTTGGTGTGCATGTCGAGGTCCTTATGCTTGCGGATAATCATAGTGACCTCTTCGAGGGATGTATTACCAGCGCGTTCACCAATGCCGTTGATCGTTACCTCCGCCTGACCCGCACCGTTCATGAGGCCTGCAATGGTGTTAGCCGTTGCAAGTCCAAGGTCGTTGTGGCAGTGTACTGAGATAATCGCCTTGTGAATATTGGATACGTGATCGAATAAATACTTGATCCGCTTGCCGTACATGTGAGGCAGACAATAGCCCGTCGTATCCGGAATGTTCACGACGTCCGCACCTGCGTCGATGACTGCCTCTACCATCTTTGCGAGGAATTCGAGGTCGGCCCGACCGGAGTCTTCTGCAAAAAACTCGACTTCTACACCTTTACTCTTCGCGTATTTCACGGCCCACACGCCTTGTTCAAGAACCTTTTCGCGCGTGGAGTTGAATTTGTGCTTGATGTGAATGTCAGAAGCACCCAGGCCGGTGTGGATGCGTCCGTGCTTGGCATACTTCAGCGCTTCCGCAGCGACGTCGATATCGTCCTTCTTCGCGCGGGTGAGCGCACATACCTTCGTGGAGACGGCTTTCGAAAGCTCGATTACAGAGAGGAAATCACCCGGGCTCGAGATCGGGAATCCCGCCTCGATAATGTCAACGCCGAGCCCCTCCAGGGCTTTCGCTATGACGATCTTCTCGTCGGTTGACAATTGGCATCCGGGGACCTGTTCTCCGTCGCGGAGCGTCGTATCGAAGATGTCAATTTTCCGGCTCATGCTGATTCGTTTGGTTCAAGATACATAAAATTTCACTCGCTGTCCACCGCGGCCAACATGCGAATGTTCCTACAAATTTGGTTGCCCATGGCTTCCGTACCAAGAATTTTCTCGGCCGGCGTGTCCCTATCGGCGATGTCGCGGGTTCTGTACCCATCTTTGAGGGCCTGCGCCACAGCACGGATCACGCATTCCGACTCTTCTTTGAGTCCGAATGAAATATCAAGCAGCAGGGCTGCCGACAGAATGGAGGCCAGGGGATTGGCGATGCCTTTCCCTGTGATATCATGCGCGCTACCGTGAATGGGCTCATACAACCCAACGCTGTCGCCAATCGATGCAGATGCGAGCATGCCCATCGACCCTGCAATCTGGGACGCTTCATCAGTGAGAATATCACCAAATAGGTTGCCTGTTACGACGACATCGAAACTTCTTGGATTCTGGATCAGCTTCATCGCGGCTGCATCCACGAACATGTGCTCGACTTCCACGTCGGGATATTCGGCGGCAACTTCCTGAACGACTGCCCTCCAAAGTCGTGAACTCTCAAGCACGTTGGCTTTGTCAACGGACGTAAGCTTCTTTCGCCGCGTCTGCGCTGCCTTAAAGGCTTTGTGAGCAATGCGCTCGACCTCGTAACGATGATAGATCATCGTATCGTAGGCGGTGTTGCCCTCGTCTTTTCTTCCGCGCTCACCAAAGTATACATCTCCGGTCAGTTCCCTGAAGAAAAGAATGTCCGCTCCTTTTAGTACTTCGGGTTTAATGCTTGAAGCTGCGAGCAGTTCATCAAACAACTTTATGGGACGAAGGTTGGCGTACAGACCAAGTTCCTTCCGCATCTTGAGGAGCCCTTGCTCCGGGCGAACCTTCAGTGTGGGGTCGTTGTCGTATTTCGGATGGCCCACGGCGCCAAAGAGAATCGCGTCGGCCTTTCTCATCGTGGCGAGGCTTTCATCGGGAAGGGCCTGTCCCGTTGCTTCGATTGCCTCGTGGCCGATAGATGCGTAGTCGTATTCGAACTCATGTCCGAACGCCTGGGCAACGTGATCCAGTACATTCTTACCGCAGGTTGTTACCTCTTTACCGATCCCGTCGCCGGGCACTATGGTTATGCGTTTCTTCATCGGTTTACTAAATCACGAATGTGTTAGTTCGTAGTTGCGTATTTCATCGCGGAGGCTCAGCAGGTAGTCGATGTCGTCATACCCGTTCATCAGACAAGTCTTCTTGTACGGGTTGATGTCGAACTTTTCTGAGGTGCCATCAGCCAGCGTGATCGTCTGGTTCTCCAGATCAACGGTAATTTCAGTGGAGGGATCAGCCTCCACCGTGCGCAACGCCTTGTTAAGGAATTCGTCTGTAACGGTTACGGGAAGGACAGCGTTGTTCAGCGCGTTGTTTTTGAAGATATCGGCAAAGAAGCTCGATACTACTACGCGAAAGCCAAAATCGGCAAGCGCCCAGGCTGCGTGTTCGCGACTGCTGCCACAACCGAAATTTTTTCCCGCTACGAGAATCTTTCCCTTGTAACGTGGATCATTCAACACGAAATCCGGTTTCGGCTTTCCTTCGCTGTCGTATCGCCAGTCGCGGAACAGATTCTCGCCAAACCCTTCGCGCGTTGTCGCCTTAAGAAAGCGTGCAGGGATAATTTGATCCGTGTCGATATTTTCTATCGGCAGGGGTACTGCCGTGCTTTTCAGAGTTATGAATTTTTCTTTGCTCATTCTTTTTGAGTTTATCGCTACACCAGCTCACGTACATCAGTCACGCGTCCTGTAATGGCTGCGGCTGCGGCCATGAGTGGACTTGCCAGGAAGGTGCGCGACTTCGGACCCTGGCGTCCTTCGAAGTTCCGGTTTGATGTGCTGATGCAATACTTGCCTGCAGGTATCTTGTCTTCGTTCATCGCGAGACAAGCTGAACATCCAGGCTGCCGCAACTGGAAGCCCGCTTCTTCGAAGATCTTATCAAGTCCTTCGGCGCGTGCCTGTGCTTCAACTTGTTTGGAACCTGGAACGATCCAGACTTCAACATTGCCCGCTTTCCTTTTTCCTTTGACGATGCTGGCTACCATGCGCAGGTCCTCAATGCGTGCGTTGGTGCAGCTACCAATGAAGACATAGTCAACAGGTTTGCCGAGCAACGGTGTGCCAGGCTCGAGTCCCATATATTCAAGCGACTTCCTGAAAGAAGTTTGCTCGTTGATGTCTTTGAGTTCTTCGACGGTCGGGATGCGGTCTGTAACCTTAATGCCCATTCCCGGATTTGTTCCATACGTAATCATGGGCGCGATATCGTTCGCGTCGAATTGTAGCACTTTGTCATAGGTAGCGCCTTCGTCCGTTGCGAGTTGTCGCCATTGTTCTACCGCCTTATCGAAGGCTTCACCCTGCGGCGCATACTTCCTGCCGCGGATGTAGTTGAAGGTCGTTTCATCAGGTGCGATGAGACCGCCGCGTGCACCCATCTCGATGCTCATGTTGCAGATGGTCATACGTGCCTCCATCGACAGACTGCGAATCGCTTCTCCGGCATACTCAACGAAGTACCCGGTTGCTCCTCCGGCCGATATCTTCGAGATGATATACAGGATGATGTCTTTCGATACTACGCCCTTGCCAAGCTTGCCATTGATCTCGATACGCATCGTTTTGGGACGATGCTGGAGGATGCATTGCGTTGCAAGAACCTGCTCAACCTCGCTCGTACCGATACCAAACGCAATCGCGCCGAACGCACCGTGCGTAGACGTGTGACTGTCGCCGCATACGATCGTCATACCCGGCAGGGTCAATCCCAATTCAGGACCAATGATGTGTACGATCCCCTGGTAGGGATGGCCCAGGCCATACATCGTAATTCCGAACTCTTCGCAGTTCTTCTTCAGTGTCTCCACCTGGTGACGGGAGAGTTCTTCCCGGATGGGGAGGTGCTGATTTAGCGTGGGTACGTTGTGGTCGGCGGTGGCGGTTGTCCGCTCCGGGTTAAAAACCTTAATACCCCTCTTCCGCAGCCCGGCGAATGCCTGCGGGCTCGTCACCTCATGGATAAAATGACGGTCTATGTACAAGACGTCCGGGTAACCCTCACGCTGTTTTACCACGTGGAGATCCCAGATTTTTTCAAACAGTGTTCTTGGTTTCTGGCTCATTGATCTTACCGGTATCGGTATCGGTTCTAAGTTAATTCTATCGGCTGTTATAACAACTGTTAGTTCGTTCCCAGCTATTTAAAACGAAACCGCCCCGTGTCGGAATCCGTTCACGGGGCGGCGTTATATCTTCGTCTGTTAGAGAGAACGCAGCTGAGTTAACAACCTTGCAAACATACGAAGATCATAAATCTTGTGCCGTCCTTCAAAGCAAACATCCAAAAAAATTGGCGTTTACGTACACTTGTTAGTGCCCGACGGCTAGTTGATCATGCTCTCCTCGACGGTAGCCTTTTCCGGTCTCAGATTCCGCACAGCAGCACCTGCCTGCCAAAGCTCGCTTTCGCGAAGTTCCTTGAGTTCTTCAGCAAGTTTTTCACGGTAGTCGGGTTTGCTGCACGTTTCGATCGTGCGCTTTGCTTCCTGCCCCGAGGCCACGCTTTGGTACAGTTCCTTGAACACGGGCAAGGTAGCTTCCTTGAATCGCTTCTTCCAATCCAGTGCACCTCGCTGCGCTGTCGTAGAACAATTGGCATACATCCAGTCCATACCGTTCTCAGCAACCAGCGGCATGAGACTTTGCGTCAGTTCTTCAACAGTTTCGTTGAAGGCTTCAGACGGTGAGTGACCGTTCGCGCGAAGCACTTCGTATTGCGCTTCGAAGATTCCCGCGATAGCGCCCATCAGCGTACCGCGTTCACCCGTGAGGTCAGAGTATACTTCTTTCTTGAAGTCTGTTTCGAAGAGGTATCCTGCTCCAACGCCGATGCCAAGTGCGATGGCTTTCGTTTTTGCCTTACCCGAGGCATCCTGGAAGACAGCATAGCTTGCGTTAATTCCCTTGCCTTGCAGGAACAACCGGCGTACCGACGTACCAGAACCTTTTGGGGCTACAAGGATCACGTCGACGTTGGACGGCGGGATGATGCCCGTTTGTTCCTTGAACGTGATTCCAAATCCGTGCGAGAAATAAAGCGTCTTGCCTTCTGTAAGATGCGGCTTGATGGTCGGCCAAAGTGCGATCTGTCCGGCATCCGAAAGGAGGAACTGGATAATCGTACCGCGCTTGGCTGCTTCTTCGATTTCGAACAGCGTTTCACCGGGAACCCAGCCATGTTCTACGGCCTTGTCCCACGTCTTGGATCCTTTGCGCTGACCGACGATAACATTGAACCCGTTATCCTTGAGGTTCAGTGCCTGTGCAGGTCCCTGAACGCCGTATCCAATAATTGCGATAGTTTCTTGTTTAAGAGCGTCGAGCGCTTTCTCCATCGGGAATTCTTCCCGGGTTACTACTTCTTCGATGACTCCGCCAAAGTTGATCTTTGCCATGGTTGTTTTTTGAATTTGTGTGATGACTGTAATAACTAAATCTTTTTACGAAGCAACACGGCAACCGTGTTTTTCGCTGCGTTCATAGTACGCGTCGCTGCCTTCCGTGTAGTTGGCATACTCGACCTCTATCAGCTTTTCGAGTTGATGCTTCACTTTCTCCATCAATTCAGGAGTGGTATACAGGAGCAGAATGGCGCCACCCCGGTAGAAGTCGCCCTCCATCTCATGAGCGATGAGTTTTTTAATCCGGACGCGCCGGCGATTCAGAACATTTACGATCCGGTTCAGGATCGAAAAGTTGTTGTCGGCTGCGATTTCAAGCGTGAATTCCTGCTTCATGATGATCGTGTAAAATTACATACTATTTCTTTTGCTGAGCGACAGTTGGCGGTTCAAGCAGAACATCCGAAACGCATCCACCTGCCGGTACCATCGGGAATACGTTGTCTTCACGTCCCACGACTACCTCCACAAAACTTGCCGTCTTCGCGTTGAGCAAATCTGTTAAGGCGGGAACGAGATCCTCCCTTTGCGTTACTCTCCGTGCCGGGATGTTGTAGGCTTCCGCGAGCTTCACGAAATCGGGATTTACCATCTCTGTGCAGGAGTAGCGCTTTTCGTGGAAGAGTTGCTGCCACTGACGTACCATGCCGAGGTAGCTGTTGTTCAGCACCAGAATCTTAACCGGGATCTTGTACTGAAGTATAGTTCCCAGTTCCTGCATCGTCATCTGGTATCCCCCGTCGCCAATAACAGCAACAACGTCTTTATCCGGGCGCGCGATTTTTGCGCCGATGGCTGCAGGAAGGGCAAAGCCCATGGTCCCGGCGCCTCCGGATGTAACATTCGTCAGCGGATAGCGGAACCGATAATACCGCGATGCCGTCATCTGGTGTTGTCCTACGTCAGTAACAAGGATAGCTTCGCCTTTAGTCATCTCAGAAAGACGGTGAATAACTTCACCCATCATCAACTTTTCACAGTCAGGATTGCATTCCTTCCTGATGATCTTTTCTTCCTCTATGCGATTGAGTTCGCGGAAACTGTCAATCCATTCCTGGTGGGTAGCGGACTTGACCAGAGGAAGTAACGCAGCAAGCGCTTCTTTCGCATCAGCATGCACAGGCACATCGGCCTGAATGATCTTGCTGATTTCAGCTTTGTCGATTTCAATGTGAATTACCTTTGCCTGGCGAGCATATCGTGACACATTGCCTGTTACGCGGTCATCGAAACGCATGCCTATGCCGATGAGGACATCGCACTCATTCGTATTGACATTCGGACCGTAGTTTCCGTGCATGCCCAGAAAACCTACGTAGTTCGGATGGTCGGTCGGGAAGCTGCCCAATCCCAGCAGCGTACACGCTACAGGAATCCCTGCTTTCTCGGAAAGCGCCTTCAGTTCTTCAGTTGCTCCGGAAAGCAACACGCCCTGACCGGCAAGAATGTACGGACGCTTCGCCTGGTTGATCAGTTCGGCTGCGGCCTGTACTTGCGAAATCTGAAGCGTTGGCTTGGGCCGATACGTGCGAATACCCGTACATTTCTCATAGGTAAACTCCTCGATCATCTCGTTTTGAGCATTCTTCGTGATATCGATGAGTACAGGACCTGGCCTTCCGCTGTTGGCAATGTAAAATGCGCGTGCCACGGCCGCGGGAATGTCCTTGGCTTCTGCCACCTGAACATTCCACTTGGTCACCGGAATCGTTGTGTTTACGACATCGGTTTCCTGGAAGGCATCTGTACCCAGCAGGTGAGCAAACACCTGCCCCGTGACGCAGACTACCGGCGTCGAATCGATCAGCGCGTCAGCCAGACCCGTGATCAGGTTTGTCGCGCCCGGGCCGGACGTTGCAAATACGACGCCCGTCTTTCCTGTTACACGAGCAAAACCCTGCGCCGCGTGAATGGCGCCCTGCTCATGTCGAACAAGAATATGATTGATCTTGTCGGTGTAGTGATACAATGCATCGTAAACCGGCATGATGGCGCCGCCGGGATAACCAAAGATGGTTTCAACCCCTTCCGCCACCAGGCATCGAAGCAATGCTTCCGCTCCGGAAATCTTTTTTCCTACTTCTTTTCCCGCTTCCTGTGCGCCGGTCTTAGTTTTCGTCAGTAATGCATCCATGGGCGGCATTCTTTACTTGTTTCGCATACTTTAATAATATTCCATTCTTTGCGTTCAGGGGAGGCTGCTTCCATGTAGCTCTCCGCTCCGCAAGAGTACTTTCATCTATGAGCAGATCGATGCGGTGATTTTGAACATCGATCTCAATGATATCTCCGTCTTCGATCAACGCGATTGCCCCTCCATCGAAAGCCTCAGGCGTGATGTGACCCACAACAAAGCCGTGTGTTCCTCCGGAGAACCTGCCATCTGTTATCAGCGCTACATCCGCACCAAGTCCGGCACCCATAATGGCTGATGTTGGCTTCAGCATCTCAGGCATGCCGGGAGCACCTTTAGGGCCGACGTAACGAATCACAACCACGTCGCCGCGTTTTACTTTTCCGCTTTGAATTCCATCAACGAGTTCGAATTCTCCATTGAAGACACGTGCAGGTCCCTTGAAGCGATCGCCCTCCTTACCGGTGATCTTTGCAACTGATCCTTCAGGTGCAATGTTCCCGTACAGAATCTGAAGGTGCCCTGTGGCTTTGATGGGACGTTCCAGCGGCCTGATGATGTCTTGTGATGAAAAGTCGATCTCAGGCACGTCGGCAAGATTCTCACGAAGAGTCTTACCCGTCACTGTCAGACAATCGCCGTGAAGCATACCGTTGTCCAGGAGATATTTCATTACCAGCGGTGTGCCGCCGATGTTGTGAAGATCTTCCATCAAATACTTGCCGCTCGGCTTCAGGTCGGCGAGCAACGGCGTCTTATCGGAGATACGCTGGAAGTCGTCCTGAGTGATGTCGATCCCGCACGTTCTGGCCATAGCGATCAAATGCAGCACAGCATTTGTCGACCCACCAAGAACCATCACTATAGTGATTGCGTTTTCAAACGCTTCGCGCGTCATGATGTCCGAAGGCTTGATATCGCGTTCGAGCAACACCTTTATCGCCTCTGCAGCCGCACGCGTTTCTTCTTTTTTCTCGGGGCTTAAGGCAGGATTGGACGATGAATAAGGAAGAGACATGCCCATCGCCTCAATCGCAGATGCCATCGTGTTGGCCGTATACATTCCGCCGCAAGCGCCAGCGCCGGGGCAGGAATTTTGAATAATACCCTTAAAGTCTTCCGGAGTGATGCGACCGGCAATGTGTTCGCCCAACGCTTCGAATGACGATATGATGTTGAGCTTTTTACCTTTCCAGGTTCCTCCGGCAATCGTACCTCCGTACAGCATGATGGAAGGCCGGTTGAGACGCCCCATCGCGATAAGTGCACCTGGCATGTTCTTGTCGCATCCAACAACAGCGATCAGACCATCGTAATATTGCGCGCCGCATACTGTCTCAATGGAGTCGGCAATGACTTCGCGACTAACAAGCGAGTACCGCATTCCCGGCGTTCCGTTGCTCATTCCATCGCTTACCCCAATGGTGTGAAACGTGAGGCCAACAAGACCGGTGTCCCATACAGCAGTTTTCACCTGCTGGGCCAATGCGTTCAAATGCATGTTGCATGTGTTACCGTCGTAGCCCGTACTCACGATGCCAACTTGTGCTTTCTTCATGTCGGCCTCGGTAAGACCGATACCATAAAGCATTGCCTGTGCTGCCGGCAATGTGGGATCCTGTGTTAACGTTTTGCTGTACTTGTTGATCTCTGTTTTTTCCGTTATCTCCATGAACTCCTCTAAGAACCGTTTACTGTTTGTAAGTTTTTATTTGCTATAAGTTGTGTCAAATGATGACGTAGCTTGAAGATTTCTCGAGCACCTGGCTTCGATACGCTTCCTGCACGAGCGCGCCAAGCGTATCCTCCCACGGTCTGCGGAACGGTCTTGCGTCGATCGATTCCACGCTGGCGATTTCAGCACCAGTGCTGCAGAGGAATGCACTGTCGGCTTGTTCGAGCTCCTCCACGCTGATCTGTTTTTCTCTCACGGGGATGTCGAGTTCCTTGCAGATCGCCATCACTGCCGAGCGTGTGATCCCGGGGAAAATGTGACCGACCGGGGGTGTGTATAGCACGCCTCTGATCTCGACAAAGATGTTCGAGCTCGGCGCCTGCGCGACACGACCGTGCATATCGAGCATGAGCGCTTCGTCGTAGCCTCTGGACCGCGCTTCGCTCGTTGCAAGTATTCCATTCACATAGTGGCCGCATACCTTGGCTTCCATCCGGATAGACTCCGGGTTGGGACGCTGATACGGCGACACACAAAGACGCACCGGCTTATCGCCGAGGTACTTGCCCCATTCCCACGCACAGATCATGATGTGCGCCTCGGCAGGCTGCGTCAGATTCATGTTTGCGCCGGTGTATACCAGGGGCCGTATGTAGGCGTAGGAGAGCCCGTTACGGCGCAGCACCTCATAGCTTGCCTGGATCAGTTGTTCTGAGTCAAACGGGTAGGGGATGTGTACCAGCTCACAGCTCTTCTTCAGCCGCTCGAAGTGCTCCGCGGCCTTGAATATTTTCACCCCGTTTTGTGTCGGGTAGGAACGAAGGCCATCAAAAACGCCATGCCCATAATGAAGCGTCTGGCTGAACAGGTCCAGCCTGGCCTCCGCAGCCCTAACGAAGCTCCCATTGAGGTAGACTATCGTGCCTTCATTATAGTACATATAACAATTGTTAGTTCGTTCTGACCACCTAAAACAAAACCGCCCCGAGGTCGGGGCGGTTTTGATAGGTTCCTATACGGACAATATCATCGCCACCCCGATTTTCGGATAAGAAGCACGACATTGCCCACAAGCACAGACCATCCTGACTGACCAGGTGACCCTGACAGTTGTTTGGATATGTGCTGATTGTTCGACATAATATTCTGCATCTTCACAAGGTTCACAAATTTGCTAGTAGTTATCAAGTTAAACCGTAAAAATATTTACCCTCAATAACGATTGTTCGGTTGTAAAAACGCTGTTTACGGGGCTTTTTCCTTCCGACTAATTCACTTATTGCCGAGCAAACCCTTGTACACGCTGCGTGCATGCTCGTAACCGCGTTTCGCGTCATCGAGTTCACCAGCGCGTATTTGTTTGCTTTTTACCTTCCAGCATTGATTTACAGCCTCCAGGCACCATTCGATACTTTTCTCCTCGCGAATGGGTTTGCCATCAACGACGACAAACATCGGGTTCGTGTGGGCACTTGGGAAAATGCGCACTGCTATCCAAGCCGACTTGTCTGCACGATAATCGAAAGTGACGTCATTCCATTTACCGTCGGCAACGATCTCGCGCGATTGTACCGGAACCCCGTTAACGATTAGCTCAACCTTCACGTTTCTGGTCTTGCCCACCCGCGCGCGTTCAACATGCCAGTAAGGCTGTTCGTAGAAAGGCTTCGACGCGATGATCGCACCGATCGCATCCTGTTGCTCCGTCAGACGCGCGAGTACTTTAGCAGATACCTTAACACTGGATCCTTTCTTTAGTCGTACTTCGCTATCGTCTGTTCCAAGTTTGACATTATTCACCCTGAAGTCTATAATGTGCGAGAAACCGTCGCTGACATAGCTTCTTCCATTTTTCAAAGCGTCCACAAATCCATCGAAACTGAGCTCCTTTCCCAACTCTGCATAAATGCGAGCCATTCCCACGCGTTCATCGGCTACACAGGGAAAGTCGGTCTCACCGCTCGCTCTCGTCCGGAACCCTGCATTCAAGGTGTGATACCACATGTTCAACTCGTGAACAGACGGCGTGTTGCCGAGGGAATAGAAGTCGACGACGTTGTGCGTTACGGTTACGACGTATTCATTAGCTCCAATACCATCCATCTTCGGGGTCACGTAGTTCGGCAACTCCGCTGTATGTCGAACCGGTGCGAGGCCATTGCCTGAGTGAGCGTATCCGGTGACTCCTCCTTGTGCTTTCGCCCACTTCAGGACTGGCAATGTCCAGCTTGGCCACTCCTCGATTTCGTCGGTGTCCGGGTAATCGTCCTCAGTGAGATTGAGCAACACAACATGACCTGCGTGTGATGAGGGAAATCCCGACACTTCGACGTCATATCGCAAAAGATTTTTCCTGTCGGAAAGCGGATGCGTTTTTCCCGTAAAGAATCCTTTCTGATAGTACCAGCACGGACCCCAGCTCAGGTTGCATCCGATGTTTAAGTCTTCACCCTGGATTTGTCGCCACATGTGTTCAGGCTTGACACCTTCCTCCGGACTTTCATAATGCGAACACCCGGCCGCGTGAATGTGATGATCTCCGCTATACCAACCGAGCTTCGCCATGTGCAGCCATCGTTTCAGCTGGATGTTCACTTCAAACGTCTTCACACCTTCTGGTACGGTGATGTGCAACTCCTGTTGTTCATATTCTGGTCCACGACCCACAGTAACCAGGTAGACGCCCGGCGGCAGATACACATGCTCGCCATCAGACCGATAGATCTGAGGCTGGAAGAAAAAGTCGGGATATTCATCCGTGAGTGCAGATCTTCGGGCGGGCAGTGGATATATGCCTCTTAGCCGTTGCTCGGGTTTAAGGAGCGAGTCATACTGGAACAAATCACCATGCGTCCAGATGGCAATGTGCCAATCACGCATCCGTGCAGTGGTAAGACGATAGTCATATGCATTCGATGCCGTCGCATCCGATGAACGCAGTCTTTCAATGTCGTCGCGAATCAATAACGATGCCATCGTTGGTGCGCCATCATGATCCTTGACATTGAAGACTACCTTCACAGAAGGCTTGATGTCAAACAGAACATCAATTGTGTTTCTGAATCCAAGGTCTTCTGTGCCGTGACCGACATGAAATCCCAATCGCGCTTCCCGCTTTCCACTATGTCGCGTGTACACCTGAAGTATCGCGTATTCTAACAACTGACCCGATAGTTGTGGCTTCATCGGCCGATCGCGATACAACAGCAGTTCGAGAAAACGATTCTCGAGGTCTCCCTTTGAAAGCTCATTCTTAGGCAGCATGCGAGGTGCATTGCTGGACGCGTGCAGTATAGGTTGCGCATTGGGACTCGTTACTTCGAGTCGACCCGTCACCTTCCCCTGGTTGTGAATTTTTACCAGGAAGTTGGTCCACCCTTCCTGCGTGAGTGTCGGCTTCGCTGGGCCTTCACTCACCATAACGCGCGCTTCAGGGTTGATGGTGACTGCCGCAATACAGTACGGATCCAGTATGGCCTGTATCTCAAGCACCGTCTCTTGTGAAAGACCCTCACGCCTTAACGCGGCAAGTCGTGCCTGCGCTTCTGAAGGCAGTGCGCTGCCGATCGCGGCGAGTGCTTCATTAACACGGCTGACGTGCGCGAGAAGTGGCTGAGGATCGACATCAGTCACGGGAAGAAAGTCACCCGTGATTACTTGTCCTTTCGCGGCAACAACGTAAAGTACGATCCACGATAGGATGGCGAGGCGTTTCATGAATTTTTCATCATAGCCCATTCATTTCCGGAGTTGTGCGAATGCCCAGGCGATGACAAAGAAGCCAATACCTGTAACGATGGGTGGAAACATTACCTTGGGTGGATAGACAGCGCCGAGGTAAATCATGACGAGTCCCAGGACTACCAGGACCCATACACATATTGAAAGAATTTGACCTTTATTCAAGGGGTTGTTGGTTTTGGTGGGATATTCAAGTTACATAAACTTTCTCTAATGACCTGCAGGCAAGCGGTTCGTAAAGCAGTCGAAGTCGCCCAGGAATTTTTCCTGCACCGTAAAGCTTTCGCATAACGCGTCCAGGCGTTGGAATTCATGCGCAAAAGTTGATTTGAATGCGTCTCTATCCTGACGGGATCGCCAGTAATCGATAGTAAGATAGCGCATGGGGTTGGCCCGGTCCTGGTGCAACTCGGTACCCAGATATCCTTTCCCCTTGCTGAAGAGTTTCACCCATTGACCCTGCGGACCGTAAGCTTTTTCAAAGTCCTTTTGCTTACCGCGCTTTACAATAAACTCCCACATGTATACGAACACTTTGTTTTCCATTCCGCTGAAGATACCGTTGATACTTTTACCGCTCTTTCTCGTACAGGAGCAACAAAGCCCGCATATGCGTGGCAACGACCCCGGTATGATGGCCTTCCCCTCCGACCTCAAATTTTTTTATCGTCACTCCAGACTTTGCTGATGCCAATGAAACTAGTGTGTCAACGGCTGTTTTTACCCTGGCATCTTCTTCTCCTGTATAAGAGAAAACGACGACAGAGCCGGGCGCAAGGTTCGGGAGATTTTCCCATAACCGCACAACCATGGCGTCATCCCAGTACAAAGAGGGACTGCAAATGCCATAGCGCTTGAACAAGGAGGGTTCTTTATAAGCAACCCACGCCGCGAACAGGCCACCAAGAGAATAACCGAGTAGTCCACGATCGGACGAATCGGCGCGGTAGTTCGCCTCGATATGAGGTATGAGCTCTAGCTTGAGGAAATTCAAAAATTCTTTTCCTCCACCGGAGGTTGGTACCCAGGCCGCCGCGTCTGGACCTAGTTTCTCCGGGGATACCCTGGTGGGGGTATAGTCGCGCGAACGCGCATAGAAAAACGCGGAAGGATCGCCATCCAGCGATATGCCAACCAGGATAACGGGCTCTATGGCCTGGAGGAGGCCTGCAATACGGTGGGAGTCGTGCATCACCCCGCCCAGCATCCATGCATCCAGATAATAGAGTACGGGGTATGAACGCTGTTCCTGCTCGTATCCCGGAGGAAGGGTGATCAGGAGTTTGTAAGTCATGCCGACCTGGCTGGACGGAAAATGCTGTTCGATGGGCTTGCTCTGGAAGGTCGGCATCTGAGCATTTGCTGCTGCAATTAGCAGCATAAGCCCTGCAGAGGCGATAATCCGGCTCATGGGTCGCGGGTTTAGGTCCGGGAACAGGAAGTTAGCGAATTTCCGCATGTCTCCTGCAAACGTTTCCCGTCGGGGATGTGGATAAATCACCGAAATAGCCACAACACTGTCGCCGCGTTTTCCGTTTACTTGGGTGTCGTAGAAGAATGGGAATGGGTATGAATACGAACATGAAAGTGCGAGTCTCAGAGGCGACCTCTTACCTGAAGCACTTCAAGATAGCTCAGATGAACCTCAATCAACTCATCTGGGAGGAACGCCTCAAGCGGAGACTGGAGCGCGCAAAAAGCCGATAGGGCAACGCCCGATAGCTAATGGGACTTACTGGCTGTCGTCCGAGGCATTCAATGTCTCGTTGAGCCATTTGAAGAACTCGCGCTGCCAGGCGATTCCGTTCTGTGCTGTCAGTATCCAGTGGTTTTCTTCAGGGAAGAAGAGCAGCTTGCTTTTTATCCCCTGAAGTTGAGCAGCCTGAAACGCTTCGAGCCCCTGGCCAATGGGGACCCTATAGTCTCTACCTCCCTGTATAATTAGGATCGGTGTATCCCATTTCGCGACGAAGTTGCTGGGATCATAACGACTGTAGGTGTTTTGTGCGGCTGCGTTCGACGTATCCCAGTACGGACCCCCATAGTCCCAATCCACGAACCACAGTTCCTCCGTGGTGCCATACATACTCTTCATGTTGAAGATCCCATCGTGCGATATGAATGTCTTGAATCGCTTCTCGTGTATACCCGCCAGGTAAAAAACGGAATACCCTCCGTAACTCGCGCCCACACATCCGAGCCGATCCTTGTCTACGTACGGCTCCTTTGTGACTTCATCAATTGCTACGAGACAATCTTGCATTACCTGTCCGCCGTGATGTTTGCTGATCGCCTCATTCCATTCGACGCCAAATCCCGGCATACCCCGACGTGCCGGAGCAACGACGATATATCCGTTTGCTGCCATCAATTGAAAATTCCAACGGAAGGAATAGAACTGCGTCAGAGAAGATTGAGGTCCGCCCTGGCAATACAGCAGCGTGGGATATTTTTTTGACGGATCGAAGTCGGGAGGGAAAATCACCCAGACGAGCATCCGCTTCCCGTCTGTCGTCGTGACGTACCGCCTTTCGATTTTGCTCAAGGCAAGGTTGTCGTAGTGCTTCTTGTTTACATGAGTCAATTGTCTCATGCTGCCATCCTTGAGATTAACGACAAACAGTTCTGCAGCATGATTCATATCGGTACGCGTGACAACCAGTTTGTTACCTGCCTGTCCAACGATAGCTGTGACGTCGAAATCACCTTGCGTGATCTTCTTAACAACAGGCTGCTTTCGCGTGCGGCCAGGATAGTCTACTTCAAAAAGCTGTATGGTGCCGTCAACGGGGGCTGTGAAGTAAATTTTCTTTCCATCGTTGCTCCAGGTATAGTTTGCCACGGTGCCGTCCCATGATGCTGTCAAGTTAATTCGGCCACCAGGACCGTCGACAATGATATCTTGTTTGTCGGATTCATAACCGTCGCGACGCATACTGAGCCAGGCAAGTGCACCCGATGAAGAAAAGGAAGGTCGCTCATCGTAACCCCCCATACCCTCTGTGAGATTGGTCGTTGTCCCGGTTTCGATATCGTAACGATATAAGTCTGTATTTGTACTTACTGCGTAGTCGGTTCCGTATTTCTTTTTCGCGACGTAGACTATTGCTTTACTGTCGGGGCTGAAAGTGTAATCTTCCTGGCCTCCGAAGGGCTTTTGCGGGCAATCGTATGGCTCGCCTTCCATGATGTCCTTGCCTTCATCGTTGCCTCCAACGGCGTGGATGAACAAGTGGCTGAATGCGCCGTCTTCCCACGTATCCCAATGTCTGTAGTTGAGTGTTTCATAGATGAGTACGTTGGACTTCTCGAGGTCAGGATAGATTTCTTTACCTGTAACTTTGACGATGGGTACATCCTTCACGCGTACCACGTACTTCCCGTCCGGAGAAACAGTGCGGTCGGGAAGAAGCCCGGTGACGGATGCTACTTCGTGTGCCTCTCCACCTGCGATGGGTATCACGTACGTTTTTGAGGTGGGTTCATTCTGCGGAATGTCGTAGGTCGTTACCGAGTACACCACATTCTTTCCATCCGTTGAAACTCCTTTTCCCGAAACGCGGCCCAGTGTCCACAGGAGTTCGGGTGTCATTTTTTGTTGTGTCCAGCCGGATATCGACAAGGCCAGCGCCGTGAATAAAACTAGTACTCTCATATCGCCCGTATTAATGCGGCAAAATACAATGCCCTTCGCCTTCGTCAAAGCAGGCGAGACATCGAAAAAGAACAATTCAGGATTTACCGGCTTCGCGCCCAGAATATGCCGACACGCGTATCGACGTATTGAATGTCGTTCAGCAATTGATATCCAATGTTCACGTCAAAGCGCCGCAGCCGAAGTCCCGCAGCGGGAATAAGGACGAACCGATCGAAGTCGCCAAAGTAATAGCCAGTTCTGCCTTCGGCGTAAAGGGGACCAATCACATTTACCTTGAGGCCTCCCGTGACGTGCACCACATCAGTATCACTTAGATTTAAACCATCCATGGGGCGGATCTTCCAGTGGTTCCAGCCCGCTTCACCAACAAAAGCAATGATTCCGGGGACATCATATTCCAGATTCGCATTGATGCGAAAACCGCGCTCATAAGCTCTGCCGAGATCCTTGACAGGATTCATGAATCCAATGGAGCTGCCGATGTGAAGTCGCTGCGAATATGTCGCTGTCGCAACAAACAGGAGAAATGCTGCTGTGAGGGCTCTGATCATCGGAAACGGGATATAGCAATTCCCGCAGGTTGAATATAGCATCTAGTCACGGACTTTCCGCCAACTATCTCCGGACTTTTTTGCCCTTCTTCACAACATTCAGGGCACCGTTTACCGCAATCCGCTTCCAGTAATTGAAGACCGACTTTTCTGGTATTCGAATTTCTTCCACGGGCGCCCAGGAAGGCTCCCGATTGTGGCGCAAAATTCCGTTAGCAACGAATGAAACGATGTCCTGCCCCAGCCACTTCTTGTCCGGATCGGTTTTGTTCAACAGAGTCATGTGGAGATTTCTATACGACATTTCAGCTCTTCCCCTGGCCGAGTCGCGGGTGGCGATCGCCTCGAGACGAAACCGGTCAAGATAGCCTGATTTTAATTCAATGCTTTGCAGGGGGCGCAGCACATGGTTCAGCGCCATGAGGTCCATGCCGCCGACGTCGACTTCCATGTGGAAGGATGAAGCATCTGTTTTTTCGTAAGCAACAGCGATCGGCGCCTGACCATACACCCGCGCGCGGGCATTAAACTCAAATAACTGAGCATCAGGATTGCGAATTTCAGCGTCGAGTTGATCGAACCAGATGGAACCCTCTTCACCTGTCGTTTCAGATCGTTCCGCATACCAAACACTTCCGTCGCGAAGTCGGATAATGTCAGCCGCAATTCCGCTGTTAGCGATCAGGTCGCTTATCGCAAAATCTTTTTCGACAGGTTCGGGATCCTCAAGGCGCTTATCACGCACTACGTCTAATACGAGACCGTTAACGATTATTGTGTCAGCGATTATGTTTTGCGACTGGATCAAGTCATCAACCATCAGGCCGCTGGCCATTACCGATTGCCATTCGCCGGAAATCACGTCTGTTTCGTGAGCATCCGGAGGAAGGGGCCGGGGGCGCGCCTTCATTACACCCGCATTCACCAAACTCCCATCGATACGGACTTCGTGCAATTCTACGTCATGATTTGACAAGGTGAACGATAGACGTTCAAACTCCATGGCGATGCCATCCCGCAGACGGAGTCGTGACAGCCCTGTGAGTGTATACTGTCGATCCTCCGTACGCAGTTGTCCGTCGTGCAAGACCAACTCCGAAATTCGAGGCACGTCGAGAAATTCGGTTGTCATCGACGTCGCTTCTTCATTGAAATCCCGATATAGAACGGGCACAAACAATTCCGCGCGTTGTACTGCGGGAGTTTGTGTACTGAGGTCGACGCCGGAGAATAGTACACTGTCGCTGCTCAAGCTCCACGACGGCTCCTCAACCCGTAGTTGTCGCGCAAACAAACGCTCTACGCGATAGTTATCATTTGTCAATGCAAGACCTGAAGCTTCTGCATAGGACATGGCGAGTCGCATGTCCTTATCGGACATCGTCAGGTTGTAGAGCTGCGACTGTCCTTCAGTATCAAACACAGCTGAGTCAACTTCGAACTGCGCATTCTCGCTTGCCAACGCAAGTCCATAGCATGTTCCTTTCAGACGTTGCGGAATACCTGACCCTACACTAAGCCCAGATATGTTACCCATGCGGGTGGAAAGGTGCTGCGTGCCAAGTCGGACATCAACGTCCAGCCTTCCGATTGCCAGCCTATCGACGGTGAGACCGCTTGTGTCTGCTGGAGATATCTTTCCGTGTACACGCAAATTGCCCACGTTCACCGCTTGCCAGTATCGGTAATTTCCCCGCAGGAGGGACGACAGAGGATGCGTAACGCGCAGGTTGGAAACTTCAATGTCGAGAGAATCTATGAGAGCCGTACCTCCGGTAACCGACGCGCGACCAGGTGTGAGATGAACATTCCTCAAATCGCAACGCACGTTTTTCGGCCCGTCTTGCCATACCAATGTGCCAATCTGTACTGAGTTCAAGCGATCGACCATTGACCGCCACGATAGGTCAGTTATGTTGCGGGCATTGGCATCGAGTTTTGTCAAAGACAGATGTTGAATGGAGTTTTCATATTGGAGATTGACATTCCGGAGCGAAAGCGCGGCAATGTGAACAGGCCGCTTATTCCGCGTCGATCGCGTGTCGGTGAAGGAAGGGAAAAGTCCCGGCAGATCACGCGTCACGTGAATGACGGCGTTACCAATGGCGATAGAATCAGCTCTGAGTTCCCTGCCCGCAATGAATTCGAAAAGACGAAAGTTCTTGAAGCCTATGGATTCGCATGTGACGAATCGTTCACCGGATGCGCCGGTGAGACTGACGTTGGAAATTGTTATGTCTTCGTTTCGTTCGAACAGCATTGTGTTGCAGGAGAGACGTACGTTGTCGTTAAGATTGATGTTTGTCTCTGCAAGGTCCATCTGAAGATCGCCGAACAGGATGTCAGTCGTATCCGAAAGCACTTCCACATTGTGGAGGCTGAGGTTTACATCCGGAATGTGCGCTCGAACGGAATCCTCGTCGAACACAAGAACCATCTGGAAGGATGCATCCTGGATCATGGCGGTGTCAACACGAATTTCCCCAAATGTCTGGGTCAGAATAGCCGACAACGGCAGCCTGATCCGGTCATCCGGACGCGGTTGAGTCCTGGCGCGCAGTGAACCAGAAAATTTCGGCTCTGCAATTTCGATCTTGTCCAGGCGGTAGCGTTGATTATTATAGAGTTCATTAAAGTCGAGTTTTCGGATCAGGACGGACTTTCCCTCGACGCTTACCCTCGACTGCGATGCGCTGTCGTATGATTGAAAGTTGAAGTCCTTGAAAATAATGCGCTCCTTACTGTAAGTGTATTCCACCTCACTAAACGAAAAGGATGCCTGGCTGAGGTCTACCGACTGGCCACCAATCCCAAGTCTAACGTCTCCTTCGCCCTCGGTGTGTTCGGCCCAGTGTTCTGCTAGGAGATCAATAAGCCGAACGTGTATCACATGTTTGTTGGGTTCCTCTACTGAAAGCGTTGCGCGTTCAACCCGAAGTGTTTCGATACCGAGAAACTTCAGAACGGACTCGACCGCCGGGAACGCGGTAACCATGACCTGACCAATCGTGATGTGTTCACGCCTTAGGGTACCATCGGCAGATAGCGAAATCGTTGGTTCTGCGACGGAGACTTTACTGAACTGCAATTCCCGTGAGAGAAGCGAACCGAACGAACTCATGCGGGCGTGAACGAAGGGGATATGGATTTTCCGGACAGGACCGGTGGAAACCGTGTCCGTGGGCGTTATGGTAATGTTGCGTACGTGATAGGTGAGCGACGTGAGATCAAAACCCAATTCCTCGACTTCAAGATGGTATCTGCCTTCCGTTCGTGACTCGACGAATTGAACGAGCATTCGCTCCAGCAGCGTGACCCGATTCCTTTGTAGCACCAGGAAAATCGCTATCAGCGCCACACCGGCCAATACCCCTACCGCAAATTTTCGAGCTTTCCTCAATTTCACTGCCACGATTGAAGAACAAAGTTACTAACCGCACGATAAGGAGAAATCCTCATACGGATTAATAACGAATTACAGGCATGAAGGGTATACGGGGGTGTTAGAGCGCGGTAAAAGGTCAGGAAGTTTGTTCAGTCAACACACGAAACCAACGTAAACACGTGCGCACTTAAACACGTAAACACGTGTACACCTAGATGTCCATCGCATCATACACAACCACTCTCTCCCAAAGATGTGAGCAGTCTTCGACGAACTTTTTATGAATGGGATGTACCTGGTACGCGTTCTGGCCTTCTACATCGTCGAAGAACATCAGTTCAGATACACTGAAGCTGTTGTCGACGACATCGCGTTTCTCGGTGCTGGCAGGAACACCAATGCGAAGACTCTTAACGGTTTCAATTTTCTCCAACGTTTTCAATCCCGCTATGAGTTTATCGCGATCTTCCTTTGAATTGGGGTTCTTCAGCCAGAAGAACACGTGATGGGCAAGCATTTTCTTATTCTTTTTGATTGTGGGTTCAGATTGCGCCGCGGCGACGACGCCTGCGCCGACCACGGTAGCTACAAATTTTCTGCGGGTTTGTTTTTCCATGCGTCAATATACCCTCTAAGACCTATTCAGCAAAATAGTCTTTGATAGGACCCATTACCCCCGAAGGTAGTCGGGTAACGGAATCCCCGCCCGAAGCCGCTCATCGGGTTGCGGCTCCAATCGTTGAAGGCGTAAAGGTACAACGCCAGCCCAAACGTCGGAGGCGTAGTCTTCTTCATCGTCGACCGGTCCGCCGGTGCGCAACTTGGCTGACGCTTCGTTAATCGCAAATGCAATCACCATCGTAGCCTTCCACTCGTTGGCAGTAGGTTTCCGAACATCATCCCATCTGCCTGGCTGCATCTTGTTGGTAAATTCTTCCAGCGACTTATATAGTTCGTCGTCGTTATGAACGCGTTCGGGATGACTGAAGAGTACCACGGATCGATAGTTAACCGAATGATGCATGGCTGAACGGGCGAGTACAATTCCGTCCATGAGTGTGACCGATATACACGTCAACGGCTTGTTTGTATCCAGAATCCGCATGTATGAACTCCCCACTGAACCGTGGATGTACAACCGGTCGCCTATGCGACAAAAGCCGGTCGGGATTTGAAATGGCTGACCTTCGTGCACATAGGCCAGTGTACAAAACAATGCCTCATCGAGAATCGAGTAAATCGTATTCCGATCGTAACTGCCACGTTTGGGCAACCGCGTGATCGTCGTGCGGTCCGTCTTCTGCAAATTATCCATGTTCTTTATGTTGAGCATAAATGTCAGGTCGATGTACTTCCATGAACGAGTCGGGATTTTTCAGCGCAGTGAACCCGGATCGGGCGTAAAGTCCGTGAGCATCCCGAGTTGCCAGCATCATGCGCCTCAATCCCGCGACAAAGGGCTGCGACATTATCAGCGATACCATCTGCTTTGAAATGCCGCGACCGCGATGCGCTTCGTCAACGAAAATGTCAGCCAGGTATCCGAATGTGGCGTAGTCCGTAATCAGCCTGCCAAAACCCACTTGTTGTTCCCCATGGTACGCTCCAACGCAGAACGAATTCTCGATACAGGTGTGGATTACAGTTACGGGTATATGTCTGGCCCAGTACGATTTATCCGAAATGTAGCGATGGATGTAGCCGACATCGAGCCTCGACTTGTCTGTGCTGATCGTGTACTTGCGGTATAATATGTCACTCATCCTACCGAGATATAACAGTGAGCAAATTTTTGTAACCCCACTTTCGGATAATAGTCCACAGCAGCGGGAGCAGCAAGCAGGATTAGCTTTGCATCGTGGCCCGCCGCTCTTTGCGTTTCTTCGATAAGGCGTTTGCCGATGCCACGGCGTTGGTATGCTTCATCAACGGCGAGATCCGACAGATAACAACAGAATGAAAAATCAGTAAGCGCTCTCGATACACCGACGAGTTTATCACCATCCCACGCTGTGATCAACACATTCGCATGCCTAAGCATTTTTTCTATCCGCTCAGGATTGTCGATGGGCCTTCGTTGGCCGAGTGTTGACCGACGGAGAATGTCGATAAACTGCGACGCATTCAACGGATAATCATTCCGATATTCAATATTCATGTTCCAGGTAGAGTTTGCGTGGATTTCCCAGGGTGCTTCGCGATGTCAGCGTATGGAGAGCAAGATTTTTCCGAACTGCTTTCCGGATTCCATGCGCGCGACTGCGTCCTGTATTTGTTCAAGCGGGAAGACGCTGTCGACGACCGGCTTGAGTTTGTGGCCTTCTACAAATTCAAGCATGGTAAGAAATTCATCACGCGTTCCCATGGTGCTTCCCAATAGCGACAGCTGCTTCCAGTAAAACTGGCGGGTGTTTATATCGGTGATCGTTCCCGCGGTGCGACCGTAGTTTACGATCCGGCCGCCGGGCTTGGCGATCTCAACGAGCTTATTGAACTGTGAGCCGCCCGCGCTGTCAATGATAATGTCGAAGCCTCCGCTGTCGCGCTCAGCACGCTCTGCCCAGTCGTCGGATCTATAGTTGTACGCGCCCAATGCTCCCAGTTCTTTTGCCTTTTCCAGCTTCTCATCTGAACCTGAAGTAACGTACACCCTCGCTTTGTAGGTTACGGCGAATTGGAGTGCCCAAAGTGCAACGGCACCCCCGATGCCGGTGATGAGTACTGTTTCATTCGCCCGAAGTCTCGCGCGCGAGAACAATGCGCGGTAAGCAGTAAGTCCCGAAAGCGGTACAGCTGCTGACTCCGCAAAGTCGAGATGATCGGGTTTCTCAAATACATACTGTTTCGGAACAATGATGTAGTCTGAGAACGTGCCGTGATCGGGAAATCCAAGTATCTTAAATGAATTACCCTGTACGAAGGGATTGTTGCCCCATTCGTGACTCGGATTGATCACCACATTGAGGCCGATATACATCGGATCCACATCTTCACCAGTCGCCTCGATGACACCAGACCCATCAGAGCCTAGTGTGATACCTTCCGGGAAAGACTCTTTTTGTTCGCGAATGATCCAAATGTCCCGATGATTCAGTGCTGCATTGTGGAGACGCACCAGCACCTGGTCCTTCACGGGACGTGGCTTCTTAATGGGGACTATGATCAGGGGTTCCTGCGGATTTTTGAATCGAACGGCTCTCAAGGCATCATGATTTTCCAGGGACATTCAACAATGACACTTGACTGCGTCACGACTGGCGGATGATGTAGTTCCATCCGAATATATCCGGCTCAACACCCATTCGAATGTCGTTCAGTTTTCGTTTGACGCGTTGCTGGAAGCTGTCGGGCCCAGGCTCGGGCAGCTGGTAGTCGACACCTTTAATAGTAATCGTTGCAATAGGTGATACCACCGCTGCAGTTCCTGCACCAAAAGCTTCTGTAATGGTGCCGCGTTCCAAACCGCGCTTTATCTCTTCAACGGATATTCTACGTTCCTCTATGGGCATCCCCATCGTTGGCGCAAGCTGGAGAATGGAGTCGCGCGTCACGCCGTCAAGTATAGCAGAGCTCAGGGAAGGTGTAATCAGCTTACCGTCGGCAACGAACATCACATTCATCACCCCGGCTTCATCAATATACTCGTGGTTGCGCGCGTCGGTCCAAAGTACCTGATCAAAGCCCTGATCGCGCGCAAGCATGGTCGGGTAGAACGCTCCACCATAGTTGCCGGCACATTTCGCATATCCCGTCCCTCCTTCTGCGGCACGAACGAAATGATCTTCCACTTTCACACGCAGCGGCTTGCTGAAGTACGGTCCGACGGGGCTTGTCATGATTACAAACAAGTACTCATCGGAAACCTTAACCCCGAATCGCGACTCGGTGGCGAAGACCACCGGACGGATGTAAAGGGAAGCGGGAGAGGAGGGTACCCATTCCTGGTCGACCTCCAGGAGAGCATGGATTCCCTGAATGAACATTTCCTCGCTCACAGTTGGCATACACATCCGCTCGAGCGACTTGTTCAGTCGCTGACTGTGCCGCGCCGCGCGAAATACGCTGATGTCGCCCGCATTGTTGCGAAAGGCCTTTAGTCCTTCGAACACCGACTGTCCGTAATGCAAAGCAAGTATCGCAGGAGTCATGGCCACCGGTCCGTAGGGCACCACCTTCATCTCATTCCATCGGCCGTTGTCATAAGAGGCAACGAGCATGTGGTCAGAGATATACTTTCCGAATTCGAGATTGTTGAAATCGGTTTCGCTTATCCTGGATTGTTTGGTCCTTTCAACAGGAATCGATGTGGTCATGACTTGCATTGTTCTAAATCGGTGGGGTTGGCAAAGATATTTTTAAGTATTCACAAGCACACGAAAAACTTGCGTTTTCGGATTACAAGGTCACCGCGCTACGGGTCGCGAGTTCTTCGAGAGCCTCAAAAGCTATCTGGATATCCCTTTCCTCCGTCTGCCAGTTGGATACTGCAGCGCGCAAGGCAGGAACGCCTTCATAGACAGTGGGGGAGAAATACGCCCGCCCGTCGTCTCGCACCGCATTCATAAGCTCATGCACAGCAGCCTGCGTAGGGTCTCCCTTCAAGGTAAAGCAGACTACATTCATGCGGACCGGCGCAAGGAGCCTGAAATGTTGGGAGCGTTCGATGTATTCGCCCAGCAGGCTTGCGAGCGCACAGTTGCGCTCCACGATCTCAGCATAACCGGAGCGACCGTATGCGAGAAGGCTAAACCATGCAGGCAGTGCACGGAAGCGTCGTGAATTTTCCGGCGTGTAATGCAGAAAGTCAGGACTCAATTGGTCACCACCCAGGTATGCGGCCTGATTCTGAAAGACCTTTCCCTGCAGGATTTGATGCCTTGTAAAGTGCATGGCGGAATCGTACGGAACGTTCAGCCACTTGTGCGCATCGACAGTTATGCTATCCGCATAGTTGATGCCTTGCGTGAGGTGCGCGTATCGCGGCGAACAACCCGCAAAGCCACCAAAAGCTCCATCAACGTGCATCCAGAAGTTGTATCGTTCCTTAAGCCTGCCTATGGCTTCGAGGTCGTCGAAATCAACTGTGTTGACGGTTCCGGCGCTTGCTGAGACAATGACCGGTCCGTTGGCACGTTGCAGATGACGTTCCAGGTCAGAAACGTCCATTGCTTCGCGACCAGGGAGGTTCTTGATCTTAACTACTGCCTTACGACCCATGCCTGCCATGGAGAGTACCTTATAAATACTGGAGTGTGCCGATCCGCTCAGTACCTGGATGGGTTCAGCGCCTGTGATGCCTTCAACGCTGTAATCGTAACCACGCTGTTCTCCAATCCATTGCCGCGCGGTTGCCATCCCGACAAAGTTGGACATGGTTGCTCCGGTGACGAAAGATCCGAAGTATGCTTCGTCGATGTTGAGAAGCTGCTTGAGGTAGTGTATGGCTTGTCGCTCGATCTGTGGAGCAATAGAATCTGTGCTGCCGAAAGGATTCTGATCGAGTGTGCTTACCATCCAATCACCAATGACGGACGCGGGTGTACTTCCGCCGGTGACAAATCCAAAGTAACGCGGACCTGCGGAGTTGGAGATTTGCCCTGCATATCGCTCGACAAAAAGATTTAACACTGATTCTGCTCCTGTTCCTTCTTCAGGAAGATCCTGAAGCGGCAGATCGCTTACCAGGACGCCTGGATGAAGATCGCGTTGCCGCTCTAGTTGTGTCGCCGCGGTGGTGCATGCCAGGGCAAGCAGGTGAGGTGTAAGCATCTTGTCACGAAGCAGCGTGCCGTCAGGCATGTTTAATGCACTTGGATCCTGCCCGTTGCTAACGGTGCGTTGTTGTTTCATTCTAATGGGGTTATGCAGGTTGTTAATGTAGTGTCAATTCCATCTTGATGTCGCTCCGCCGATAGGGACCGTCTGCAGGTACCTCTACGAAGCCCAATGCGCGGTAGAGATTGATTGCGTTCTCTAGTATTCTGGCGGAATACAAGATGATTTTCGTAGCCCCGAGGGACCGCGCTCGTGCGATGGCCGCTTCCGACAAAGCCCTGCCGATTCCGCGGCCACGATACTCAGGTGCGACCGCCATCTTCGTGAATTCGTAAACAGCCGGTTTCACAAATCGTAATGCCACGGTACCAATAGTCAAATCCTGTTGACGAGCCATGAGAATGACACCACCACGTTTTATGATGTTCTCTTCGGGTCGCGTCAGAATCTCGATATCGACTGGCTCCATTCGGAAATACCTCTCGATCCATTCCCGGTTCAGACTTTCAAACCAGGGTTGATCTTCCGGACGAAAATCAGTTATCTGTACCGTCGCTGTGTTTAACTGTTCCATGCCTTAAAACGCTTACGATGTCACCTGCGCCTTCCACTGATCGCGAAGCTGATGACCGCGGTTGACGATATAAATTCCGGCAATCGTAAGAGCGATCGCAATCCCCATAGTAACGTTAAGTTTTTCGTCCAGTATTAACCATCCCAGGATCACAGCAATGATCGGATTCACGTACGCATATAGCGACACGATCATGATCGGCAAGTGACGCAGTGCGTACAGGTAGCAACTGAATGCAACGATGGATCCAAAGACAACCAGGTAGACCATGGGCAATGCAACGTCGAATGTCCATGTGACGGCCGACAAATCATCAAAAGCAAGCGTGAACGGGATCAGCCATATGCCACCTGACAGCATTTGAATGGCGACATTCATAAATACGTCCGTCTGAGTCTTTCTGTGCTTCAGCCATATGCTTCCACCAGCCCACGCGATGATGGCGACGAACGTTGCGACGATGCCGAGCAGGTATCCTGTGTTTGAAAACTGAGCGAGGTCTTCCGCGAAGATTGTACTGATGCCCGCAAACCCAAGCATGGCGCCGACGAAGATCGGGATGTTCGGCTTCTCACCCGTGTTAATGCCAAGACTGATGAGGATAACCACTATGGGCTCAAGGGAACAAATTACTGCAGCAATTCCGCTCGGAATATGAACTTCTGCCCACGCTACCAGACCATTGCCAAGCGAGATCATGAAAAAGCCGGCCACGGATTGATACCAGATGTCTTTCCACGATGGCAGTTTCGACTTGCGACCTATCAGCAGCAGAGTAAGGAGCAATCCGCCTGCGGCCAGCTGGCGGATGACGGCAAAAAGAAATGGTGGAAAGTGCTGTACACCTACCCTCATAGCAAGGTAGGTAGTGCCCCATATCAGACACACAGCAGCAAGAGCCAGATAGGCAGCAAGGGTGGTAAAATCTCTCTTCACAATAGAATCATTCAGATACGCAAAACTTTTTATAAATACGTGGTTATAACAGTTTCAGTTTTATTAATTTCAAGCATATCAGTTTTGCTTTTAGCGAACCTGGAATCCCCGAAAAATCATTACATCCCGGTTCAATACCGGTTTAAGGGTAGGTTTTTTGTAATGCGGTCGTCTACAGGGGCCAGTTTCTTAGGGGATTGCGCCTGCTATTTCATAAATTGTAAGATAAGATAAGTGCGTACTGCCCATGGAGGCTGCATGGGTGGTAGACAGTTGTTACGGTCATGGAAAATGAAATCGGTCTTTCGCGCGACGCCGCTTTTCTCAAGAAATTAACTGACGCGGTACGACAAAACCTCGAGAACGAGAACTTTGGTGTGGCCGAGTTGTCGGACGCGGTGGCCATCAGCCGTTTTCAGCTTCACCGAAAACTCAAACAACTGAAAGGGCAGTCGGTAAGCCAATTCATCCGCGACATTCGGCTTGAGGAAGCGCGAAAAATGCTCGCAGCCGACGTCGGCACGGTTGCTGAAATTGCCTACCGTGTTGGATTTAGCAGTCCCAGCTACTTTTCGAAGTGCTTCCACGATCACTTCGGATTTCCACCGAATGAATCGCGCAAATACGCATCAGCTTCCGTGCAGGAGGTTGGCGTCGTGGCGCCGCCTTTAACAGCGCCGCTTGACGTTTCATCAAACAGAAAAAAGAGGGTCTTCATATTGGCCGGCGCTGTTGTATTAGCGGCAGCAATGACTTTCGTTGCGTTTTACGCCTTTCGACCTGCGCCTCCGCGGCAAGTTGCGCTGGCTGTGCTTCCGTTGGACAACCTTACGGGCAGCGATGAACAAACCTACTTTGTCAGCGGGATACATGATGCACTCATTGGCCAGCTGGGGCGCATCAGCGGACTGAGGGTTATTTCGAGAACATCAACCCTTCGCTATCCCTCGCGCGATATGCTATTACAAGACATCGCCCGCGAACTTGGAGTAGATGCTATCGTTGAGGGTTCTGTTTATGGAACTGGCGACAGTGTCCGGATTCAACTTCAGTTGATTGAGGTGTTTCCCCGTGAACGACATGTGTGGGCGAAAGAATACCACGAAGACGTTCGCAGGGCACTGACTCTGCAAAGTTCGGTTGTGCAGGATATTGCGCGTGAAATTCAGGTTTCCCTAACCGCAGAGGAGTCGAGGAACGTGATGAAGGCCAGGGAAGTAGATTCCGAGTTGTATCGTAACTATCTCCGGGGGATGTATCACATCAACCAATTCAGCCTCGCGGAAGTGGAGAAAGGAATTGCCATCCTGCAGAATGCAATCGACGCAGATCCCGCTGATCCGCTCCCCTGGGCAGGTATGGCGATAGGGTACAGCACTATCGGCCACAGTCCTTCGACGATTGATCAGGCATATTCCCGCGCCAAGTCGGCGGCAAACAGGGCGATTTCCCTTGATGAAAGTCTGCCAGAGGCTCACCTCGCCCTTGCGCTTGTAGCCCTCTATGATGAATGGGATTGGGATTTGGCGGATCGTGAGTTCCGGCGTGCTATTGAGCTCAATCCCAGCCTCGCCGCAGCGCATACTCACTACGCGTGGTACCATATGCTCTTCGGGGAACTCGATAAAATGTGGATGCATAGCAAGCTTGCTGTACAACTTGACCCCTTCCTTTCCTTGTATTCCGGATACCTGGCGAGTCAGTATTGGTATACCGGGGACAACGATCTCGCGCTAACGGAAGTCGCCCGTGTGATGGATTTTGAACCAGATGCTGATTTCGCCCTTTTTGTCCAGGGTGCGGCATATCTGTCGAAGGGGATGACGGACGAGGGCCTCGCCGTTCATGAAAAGGCAGCCAAATTGCATCCGAGATGGCGATGGCTTCTGCCGACATCCTATGCCATTGCCGGCCGACAAAACGATGCCATCCGAGTTGCTGAGGAAATCAAAAAGAATGCAGGAGGCAACGACGCATGGGGGCTCGCGGAAGCCTATGCCGCGCTGGGCGACCTCGATCAAGCTTTCTACTGGCTCGAGCAGGCCTACGAGAAACGCATGAGCTGGATACCATGGATTGCCTGGAATCCCAACCTCAAATCCCTCCAAAAAGATTCCCGCTTTTCGGAAATGATGGAAAAGCTGAATCTTCCTTTTGGCATGCAGGCAATGAACAGTGAACCCGTTTCGCCTTGACGCACGGGCTCGCACATAGTCTAAATTGTTTGCAACACCCGCACCGCATTTTCTAAATCAATTGCAACATGGGGATTTACGTCCGCAGTCCCCACTCCCCACTTTTGTCACGGGCGCTGTAAAGCCCCGGTGAGGCCCACTGAAATCGTCAATCAAGTTCAACCACGGGCGTGTGCACGCCTGACAACAGACTTTAACCATGAAAGCAAAACGTCTATTCTCTTCCGTATGGAAAATCAGCCTGATGACGGCTGGATTATTCCTGTTTGCCGCCGGGTGTAACGACCCGGTATCCGACTCCGGCATACCAAGTCCTGATGTAACGCCTGGCAACGACGGCGATTGGGTCGCTGCCCTGGAGGAACTATTCTATGACGCGGGTATCATCGTACCTAAGGACGGCTCGATCCAGGATGCCGTAGATGCCGCCGAGCCAGGGTCCGTGATCTATGTCGAACCCGGTGAGTACTATGAAAACATTACGATTAATAAGGCGGGTATCAGGCTCGTCGGACTTACGGGTGCCGATGGTGACCATGTGATCGTTGGAGGACCAGGAAAAGGTGGAATCACTCTGGGCGATGCTGCCACCGAGAGTGCAATCATTAACATTCAAGACGATAACTCCACCCAGAATGAGATCCGAAATGACGCCAACGCGCGTAAAGGCGGGAAAAAGCAGTGCAAGGTGACGCGTAAAAAAGTAACGTCTCAAATTGCGCATTATGTGTTTGAGGTGCGATTGAGTGACCGGCCTTATGACATCGTACGCTTACATCGCGTTGTTCGTGAAGACCGACCCAATCGTCCGGTCCGTACACGTGGTGCCGTATTCATGCTCCATGGTGCGTCGTTGAACTTTGAATCCGTGTTCCTCAACGCAGGCACGGACTCACCTGACCCTAAGACCTCCATCTCTTACTATCTCGCATCGAGGGATATCGATGTGTGGGGTCTTGACTTTGCATGGACGCTTGTGCCGCAGGAAACGACCGACTTTTCATTCATGCAGGATTGGGGTGTTGAACGCGACGCTGATCACGCGCTGGCTGGATTGTCCATTGCACGCCTTATCCGCGGTCTCACCGGACAGGGTGTAGGGCGTTTGAATCTCCTCGGATATAGCTACGGTGTGGGTGTCGTTTATGGTGCCGCCGGCCGCGAGACGCAGGAGCATCCCATACTTCGTGACATCAAAGGAATCATTGCTCTGGATCAGCTTATGAAATTTGAGCCATGCGGCGAAACAGCTGAGTTGCGGGCATCTGTTTGTGAAGCTGCTGCCAACTTTAAGGCGCAGCTCGATGCAGGGACATACCAGGCATCACAAGGCGTCCTGCTGGCAACCGTTGGTAACCTTGCAGCATCTGACCCCAAAGGGGCTTCGCCGCTTCCGCCATTTAACGGACTCACGAACTATCAGGCGGCACTAATTGTAGGCGCCTCACAATCCGCCAACGGCACACCGGGATGGCACTTTGTAAGCGGAAAATTTGAGGATCCCAATTCTCCGATTCCCAGCGGACTGCTGTACACCCAACCCGCTCGATGGATTAAAACAATCAGTTCTGTGCCTCCACATCAACCTCTGCGAACGACCTATGAAATGCGTGCTTGTGTATGTGATGAAGAAGACGTCACGTTCGACGACTATATCAGCGAGATTCGGGTACCGATTCTGTACCTGGGCGCACAGGGAGGATTTGGCACATACGGACATTATTCCGCTTCCCTGACAGGTAGCACTGATATAACAAACTATACGGTGTCGTTGCAGCCACCCGACAAGCGGATTCTGGACTTCGGTCACGGTGATATCGTACTTGCGGACAACGCCCGCCAGGCGATGTGGGAACCGCTTCGGAAATGGTTAGCCTCTCATAATCGCGATGGATTTTTCTAAGCCATGCCCAACGCAATCCAATTTGTAATAGTTGGCTTGGTGGGGTCTCCGGTGTGAGACCCCACATTGTTTATGGGTCAGAAGTACCAATTAGAATTTCAACGTTGCAGGAAGATACTTTGCCACCAAATCTTCATAATACGGACGAAGCTTTGGCCAGTCGGGAGGATTTGGATTTTTTGAGTACAGATCGTAAGGATTGAAAAGCTTCACCCACTTGAACATTTCTCTGTCGTGGTCATCCATCAGATGATCATACGCATGTTCGCGGTGCTGAGCGTAGAATGAGTGATAGCGCAACATGTAAAGAGCTGGCTCGGGGAGATAGTCCTTCACCATGTGGTAGACATATTCATCGTGCCCCCACGACATATGCACATTGCGAAGACCGCAGTTCGGTTCATACACACCGTACTTCGTGTTGTATCGGTCATCTTTGCTGTCCGGATTGTCTG
This sequence comes from Cyclobacteriaceae bacterium, assembly GCA_036563875.1. Taxonomy (GTDB): domain Bacteria; phylum Bacteroidota; class Bacteroidia; order Cytophagales; family Cyclobacteriaceae; genus ZC4RG29. Next base: position 11,797 of record DATCLO010000029.1, on the reverse strand, counting down.
CAAAGAATTCAGGATACACAATCCGGTCGGAGTGCGCGCAACCCACGGGAAACGTATCACCGACAACTGCCCATTGCGGTTCGCCGAAAAGGCACAACACTTTTCCCATATCGTGGAGCAGCCCCGTTAACACCATCCAGTCGGGATGACCATCAGCGCGAATAGCCTCCGACGTCTGCAGGAGATGCTGGAACTGGTCAAGGTCGGTGTCAGGATCAGAATCGTCAACCAACTGGTTGAGGAAATCAAACGCGTCCCAAACGGGCATTTCTTTTTTGTCGAAGGTTAGATATTGCGCTTCTTTTTGAAGGACAAACTCATACGTCTGGTGCGTGTGATTGAGACGATAGAATTCGCGCACGGTGTCCCTCGCGGGGTTGTCATAGTTACGGAACTCCTCTTCCGATTTTCCAACTGCAATAGTCTCGGGATCGGGGTAGCGGCGAAGAAGGTCATCTTCCCATTCTTCGAGGCTTTTCAAGGGTTGGGTGTCATCCATAGGACAAGAATTTTTGCGGCCACAGTTCAATTTACCGAAATGTGAGCTTAGCGCAAAATGTCCCTACGGTGCCGGTGAGGGGACAATGTTCAGGCCGTCCCAGGTGAAGAAGGATACGGGGATTTGATCTCTTTCCCGAAGGTAGGTTGCGTAATTTTCTGAGAACCACGCGCGCGATTCAACAACTTCGTTATAATTCCCGTTGGTCCCCATCATCAATTCACAGGCTTCACGTAGACCTGAGTTAGCGCCGGAATTTGCTGTAACGTAATCAGCAAGCTCTCGCTCGATCACGAATTGGGTAAAAAGCGGACTTGACTTGCGATTGATCATGATGCGCAAACCGCATTTCTCCGCCATGCCGAGGTCCAATACATCATCAAAGAAAAATGCAACTGATTCCGGGGCAAGTCCATGACTTGCAACGAAGTGCTCGAAAGCGAGCAACTTGTTCTTCACATTGAAGTATATGTTGTGGGTGTGCTCCCGCATCCCGAACTGAAACGACATTGCGTTTCGCGCGCCGGACATGATCGCTACGATCGGCATGACACCGTGCCGCGACCACCATGAGTACCGGAGCAGATTTGACCCCATGGCGTCGACTTCCCCGAACGAGCTGCTTCCGTTCTGATTTTTGGTTCCGTCGTTGAAGACGCCGTCCCAATCGAAAATGAAGGCCCTTATCGCAGAGACCTTCGCGTTAAATTGCTCTGCAGGAATACAAAATACTCCGCCGAGTTCGGAAAAGATCCGGCTGACGTCCGTCATCTAGCGACTCGTGTCAGCTTTGAGATCCTGGATATCAAGCATACCTATCGGCATGCCGTTGTCTGTGACGAGAATGGTGTCAACGCTCGTCTTCTTGAACAACGCAGAAGCGTCGTTAAGCAATGCGTTGGCGTCTACGGAGATTGGTGTTCCGTACGTAAAGTCGCTCATCTTCTTCTTGAGTACGTCCCGGCCTTCAGACTGGATCTTTCTGCGAAGGTCGCCATCCGTAAACACGCCGACGAGACTACCGTCTTTGTTGACAACGGTGACGGCGCCGAAGCCATACTCGGTCATTTTTACGATTGCGTCCATCAACGGTGTGTCGGCCAGAACTGTGGGATTGATGTCGCTGATGGCATCTTTCACCTTCACCGTCATCAGCCTGGTGTGTTCGATGAACTGTTCCGTGCCGAGCGTCGTGAAGTTGTTCTCGGTAAGTTGTTTCATGATCTTCCAGGGAACGGTTATCGTATGAACACCAATATTCAACGCGTTCCGCACGTGCTCAGCATTGCGAACGGATGAAAACATCACTTTCGTGTCATAGCCATAATGATCAACAGCAAAGACACACTGTTCGACGAGGGACAATGCATCGTGTCCCTGATCTTGCAGACGGCCTACAAGAGGACATACGTAGGTGGCGCCAGCCTGCATAGCCATGTATGCCTGTTGCAGTGTATAGATGAGGTGAACGTTGACGAGCAATCCCTCTTTCCGGAGCATGTAGCAGGCACGCACGCCTTCAAGCGACACAGGTATCTTGAATACCGTCTTCTTTGGATCCAGTCCGAGATCAAGTTGGCGTCGCGCTTCGTTGAGCACTTCTTCCGCAGTGTCGCCAAGCGCTTCGATCTGCAGAACGGGCACCATCTTGGAAAGTTTCACGATCAGTCCGTCGACGTCTGTAACGCCGCCCCGATGCATGAAGGTTGGAGTAGTAGTGAGGCCGGTCAGAAAGCCTAGTTTGAAGGCCTCTTCGATTTCATTGATATCGGCAGAATCAAGGTATAATTCCATTCGCAAGTTTAGATTTAGGGTATTTTATGATTTTCAGGCCGGAATAACCTCCCGGTTCCTGTACTTAACTTCGATTGCATGGAGTTCCAGCAGTGGTTTGAGGAACTCTTCCAGATCGTATACACACAACTGGCTGGCCGCATCGCACAATGCCTTGTCTGGCTCAGGGTGTGTTTCAATGAAGACACCATCCACACCGGCAGCCACACCCGCGCGCGACAACACAGGGAGAAACTCTCTTGCTCCGCCCTTCGCATCGGCACTCGGGATGCCGTACTTGCGTATGGAGTGGGTTATGTCGAACACTACCGGATAGCCAAGCTTACCCATATGGTAAAAGCTTCGCGGATCGACAATGAGGTCATTGTAGCCAAATGTGTAGCCCCGTTCTGTTAGTATGATCTGGTCGTTGCCAGCTTCCACACACTTCGTCACGGGATGCTTCATGTTTTCAGGTGCGAGAAACTGACCGTGCTTGATGTTGATTACCCGTCCCGTCTTTGCAGCAGCGACCATGAGATCAGTTTGCATGCACAAGTACGCCGGAATCTGCAGTACATCAATAGCGTCGGCAGCGGCGCGTGCCTGATCAGGATAATGAATATCCGTGAGCACAGGGAATCCAAATTCCTCACGTATGCGTGCGAGGAGCTTTACACCTTTATCGAGTCCCGGACCCGTGTAGTACTTAAGGCTGCTTCTGTTGTCTTTTTGAAAGGAAGACTTATAAATGATCTTAACCTTTAACCGCTCTGAAACTTCCTTCAGTTTCTCCGCGGTTTTCATCATGACAGACTCCTCTTCGATTACGCAAGGTCCGGAGATTACAAACAACTCATCAGACCCGCACTCGATCGTGCCTACCTTTACCTTCTTTATCGACATGTTATCTTCCCGTTTGAATAGTCGAAGTTACAACCTTCTGAACAACTCCTCAATGCTTTCCACGGTCACCTTGTCTTTCCAGTCAGGACCCACAGCATGATTCCACATGTGAGGCAGGTTGTAGGATACTTTTGCCATTGCTGTGATCTGCTCGTCGCTCCAGTTTTTCGACAGTCCTTGTGGGAGATCGACGTTATGTTTCCTGACCATGGTGCGGAACTCCTGAACACCTTCAGGGTAAAAGTCCTCAAGGTGATTGAACGCGACGCAGTTCGCAAAACAGTGCCGCATACCCAGAATCTTTGAGAGTCCATACGAAAGCGCGTGGCAGACGCCAACTTCCGAATAGGTAAGACTGAGACCTCCCATGAGCGAAGCGACCATCAGTTTGTCATCGTTCTCGGGTGTCTGCCCGCTGGCAGGACCAAGAAAGATATCGCGGCACAGTTTCAGCGCCTGCTCTGCGTAAGCGTGACTGTACGCGTTATTGAGTATGCCATTCTCTGATTCGATGCAGTGGATGTATGTGTCCATGCCCGTGTAAAACCACCAGTTCCGCGGAACCGTTGCGATCAACTCCGGATCAAGCACGACTTGGTTGAATACGGTCCATTCACACTTGAGTCCCAGCTTTTTTTCGGGTCCGGTGAGGACGGCTGTCATAGACACTTCGGCTCCTGTTCCGGAGATGGTCGGAACACCTACGTGATAGATGCCCGGCTTCTTGATGAGATTAAGACCCTGATACAGGGTTGATGATCCTTCGTTGGTGAACATCAGGGATACCGCCTTTGCAATGTCCATTATGCTGCCCCCTCCGATACCGATTACACCTGCCGGAAGACCTTTGGAACCGAGTACCTGATCGCGAATCGAGTCGACCTGATCTGTAGTTGGTTCGTGAGGATCAACGTCGATATACATGATGACGTCTTCCGGCTTGAGTGGAATACGTTTGCTGAGCGGCTTGTCTTTAAAATAGTTGTCGACGATGAACAACATGAACTTATCATTGTCACCGCGCTTTTCGTCCAGTATAGTGCCGAGCTGATCAAAGCTGCCGCGGCCGTATACGGTCTTTTCAATACCCTTAAAGTTCTTATGCATGGATAGTAGATAACACCTTCTGAACGCTCTTCTTTATTGAAGTCGCCAGTGCTTTTATTTCTTGCTCTGTCCAGGTGACTCGGATACCGAACGATATCAACCGGCCAACGACCTCCTGCGACTTGGGAAGTTTCAACGCCATGTAGTCTTGTGGAGCTTTCAGGAGATGGATGGGCAGGGGAGCTGCCGACTTAAGTTCCTTGAGGTGGTTCCATTGGTTGATGAAGTGGTACATGTTCGTGTACCAGTAGTTGAAACCACCGACGTTGTTATGGCGGAGGTCTTCTACTACGCGTTCCGCTACCTTGGGATCAGGCAACAACAGGTTCAGGAATGTTGCGGAGTCGCCCGAAGGGTCAGGCAAATGAGAAAAGCCAATACCTTCAACGCTTGATAATTCTTCCTGAAGTATTTGCTTGTGCTTGCGATTGACTTCGCGGATGTGAGGAACCTTGCGGGTCTGAGCGAGTCCTACTGCTGCGTGCAATTCGCTGATGCGGTAGTTGAACCCCAGGATGGGGTGATTTTCCATGCCACGGTTGTCGCCGATGTGATCATGACCGTGGTCGGCATAGCTATCTGCCAGTTTGTAACAAGTTTCGTCGTTGGTCACCATCACCCCGCCTTCACCAGCGGTAGCAATTTTGAAGAAGTCGAATGAGTAAGAACCACACTTGCCGAAGAGTCCGACAGACGTGCCCTTGTAGCTTGCACCAAATGCCTGACCCGCATCTTCTACGAGCGTGAGGTTGTGTTCACGGCAGATGGCCATGATTTCATCCATGCTTGCCATGCCACCACACATGTGTACAAGCAAGACCGCTTTTGTGCGGGGCGTGATGGCTGCGCGAATACCTTCCGGACTCAAACAAAGCGTTTCGTCGATTTCAGCAAATACCGGCAGTGCGCCACAGAACAATACAGCCTCGATGGTGGCGATGTAGGTGAAAGGCGGCACGATGACTTCATCGCCCGCTCCGATGCCAGAGGCGGCTAAGGCACAGGACACCGCGGTAGAGCCGCTCGATACTGCGTGAGCATACTTGGCTCCCGTAACCTTCCTTACCTCTGCTTCGAATTCGCGTGCCTTCCAGATGTTTTTGCGCTGAGCTTCATGGTTGTACCGGAAGAGTATCCCGGTTTCCAGCACATCGTTGACCTCTTTTCTTTCTTCGGCACCAAATAGTTCGGTTCCCGGCATAGCACAAGTTTTAAAAATGGGCTCAAAGGTACTATAAAGACAATTTTTGCCCAAGTTATTCGGCGCTCAAAATGGTCGTTCAGGTGGCATAACCTGCTGACACCGGAGGATTTACGCGAACAGGCTACGCAAATGCGGCCACAAAATGTAGCCCACGGGGTGCGCAGGTACGCTGTAACTGTTATTTTGCGCGGAAAAGCGCGTGTATGGCATTGAAGTTTTCTGGCAGCGAACAAAAGCAGGAAGTCTTTGCAGAGGTTGAAAAGTATTTATCCGGTCTTGGGTTAACGGCGGTGGACCGGGACTTTTCCCGACCGTGGGGAGGATTCTTCGTGATTGACGAAGGTCAAGCCCGGGAATTCGCGGGTATTTTCTTCCCCGACATCGAATTCGCTGCGATTCAACTGTACCGTAAGCTCAGTCCAAAGATCCTCGTCGTTCAGCCTGGTCAACGGTTGTCATGGCAATATCATCATCGCCGCGCCGAGATTTGGCGCGTCGTATCAGGTGAGGCTGGTGTGATCACCAGCGATACCGACGAGGAAGGAGAATTGCAGCGTTTGGTTGTAGGCGATAAGATTGAACTTAGGCAAGGTCAGCGTCACCGTCTTGTAGGGCTAGATAATTGGGGCATCATTGCAGAAATCTGGCAGCACACGGACGCGGAGCGTCCCTCGGATGAGGAGGATATAGTCAGAGTACAGGATGACTTTGGGAGGTAAAGAAATAATACCGATTGGGCTTGAATATCCTTGTTCATAGACAACAACTCAGCTACGAGCGATTCTTTCTGTAGGAGTTCTTTACTGCGATCTTGCCGTTTTTGAACGTGAACAGATCGCAACCCGTTACTTCGACCCTCTTTCCATCTTTTCTTGTCCCGGTAAAGGTCCATTCAGAGAATCCCCTGTCTCCGGATGCAAAGTGCCTGGGATTGTTCCACTGTGCATCGGGGTACGTGATGAACACGTCTTCAAACGCTTTCCGGACCTGCATCTGACCTGTAAACTTTTCACCGTCGACATCCGGCCCTGCTGATGCTTCAAATACGCAATCGTCCGTCATGTGCGACATGATTGCGTCGAGGTCGTGCGCGTTGAATGCGTCCGCGAAGGATTGAAGAAAGGCAGGTGTTACTTGCTCGTTCGATTGGGACATAAGTATTGTTGGGAAGAATGCGAGGATCAAAACGGTGGTTTTCATGGGTGGATCCGGATAAGATTGACGGTACCAGACGGGCGTCGCTGTCAAATGTCGGGAACTAATGTAAGAATCAGGCGGGAGAATTGAAACTCAACTACCTTCTTTCATGTATCAGCCGCTCGTGTCGCTCAACCTTCCGGGACCACGGGTCGATCTCGAACAGCTCCTGTGTTCTGAGGTAACCTTCGTCATCGTAGGTACACTTGTTCTCGAAAATGAGATTCCCGTCGCGGAACGTGGCGTTGTATATTCGGTTCCCACGATCATCATACCGGTACTCATTAACGATTTCAAATCCGTCTTCTATATTTTGTTGCTTTTTCAGAACCAGATTTCCGTCCAGGTCGTATTCGTATGCTGTTATTTCAGTCAGCTCGCCGTCGATGAATTTTTGTTCCTCCAGGACATTTCCGTCGTTGTCGTACTCGGCTACGTGCTTCACAATTTCGTTGTGTTTATCATCGTACTCGATGTTCTCAATCACATCGCCATGTTCATTGAATACTGACGTTTCGTATCCGAGGATGTTCCCCTTTTCATCGCGCAGCGTAGCGGTGTCTGCCATACCGAGTTCTGTATAGCGGAACGTTTTGATGACTTTGTGGCCATCGCCGTATTCAAACCGTGTCGTCTCTACTTCACCATCTTCGTTCCGGATGTGTCGTGCCGTTCGATAAGTTCGTCCAGGGGGTCGTACTCAACATACTCTTCAACTGTTCCGTCTTCAAAGTAACGGTAGATGCGCTTTGACGCGACGCTGCCGTCTTCATTGTATTCAGTTTCATCGAGTGTATTGCCCTGGGAGTCGAGGGTAGTCTCAGTGCACTTATGACGAGACAATTCATTCTTGTCGCGGTCGAGAAGGATTTTAGTTACGATCCAAACGGTCATCTGTCAACGTTCCGGGAATTGCTTCGCAACAAAATTAAAAGGTAGACATTTTGGGGCAACCAGCTAATCACGCGTGGATGGTAAAGGGTAACGAGATGAGCAGGACTGCAAATAGTTTACCATAACTTACTGTTGGATATAGATTAAGGGTTCTTCAACAGCCAGGAGGGTGTATCGAGTCTTTGACCAACCCAGTCAATTACCTCTATGTCCGTATCCCAAAACAATCCAGGACGGAGCCTGGATAAATCAGGCGTTCCAGTGTTTGACCGTTGACGCAGCCTTTGCTCGTTCATGTCGTAGATGCTAACGGTGCCTTGGGTCTTCCCATAGGAAGGTTGCCTAGTTCATTCGGAACAGTTTTAAATTCCTTATCTTTGACCATATCAATTATAGGCCCTATGCCGACCCTCGAAAAAACCGATCACAAATACATCGAAGTAGCCGACCGGATTCAGACGCTGATTAACAACAACGTCCTCAAGGTGGGCGACAAACTCCTGTCTGTGCGGGCACTGAGCAAGGAACAGGGCATCAGCCTGAGTACGGCGTTCCAGGCGTACTACTACCTGGAAAGCAAAGGCCTCATCGAGGCCCGGCCGCAGTCGGGGTACTATGTCAAGTTCACGCCACGCCGCTATCCTGAAATGCCCGTGGCAGGTCCCCCGCCCGAAGATGCGGTCGAGGTAAGCATGGACGATGTCATCCGCAGTGTGTACGACAAATTCGTAACGCCCGACCTCGTCAATTTTGCTTTGGCGGTACCGTCCGTTGAACTCTTACCCATGGCGAAACTCAAAAAGTCGGTCATGCGTGCGCTTAACGACTCGCCGACGGCCTGCCTCAATTACGCCAACGTACAAGGAAACCCGTTGCTGCAACAGCAAATCGCGCGTCAGGCATTCAACTGGGGTGGAACGTTTAAGGACACCGACATCGTGGTCACCGCCGGTTGCATGGAGGCTATAACCTTCTCGCTACGCGCAGTCACTAAACCCGGCGATGCGGTGGCTATTGAAAGTCCGACATACTACGCGTTCTTCCAGGTGATGGAAAGTCTCGGACTGAAAGTCGTTGAGGTGCCCACCAACCCCGCAACAGGAATTGACCTCGACTACCTCGAAGACGCGATCAAAAAATTCAACGTAAAGGCATGCTTGTTCGTCCCCAATTTCAATAACCCAATGGGCAGCTGCATGCCCGACGAAAACAAAAAGCATCTCGTTCAGATGCTGGCAAAGCGAAACATCCCGCTCATCGAAGACGAAATCTACGGTGAGATGTACCATGGCCGAGTGCGTCCGCGCACGTGTAAGAGTTTTGATGAGGAAGGGCTCGTGCTGCACTGCGGTTCGTTTTCCAAGTCGCTGGCACCCGGGTACCGCATTGGTTGGGTTATTCCCGGAAAATTCAAAGATCAGGTTGTAAAGCTAAAGCGAATGCACACGCTATCGACGAACACGCTTGCCCAGGCTGCGCTTGCCCACTTCCTGTCGGTTGGTCGCTACGAGTTGCACCTACGTCACCTCCGGAAAGCACTACACACTCAAACCTTGCGTTATTCGCAGGCCATCTCCGAATACTTTCCTGAAGACACGCGCATGACGCGTCCACAGGGAGGGTTCGTGTTATGGCTTGAGCTTAACAAGAAGATCGACGCATTCAAACTTCACCGGCGCGCCCTCCGTCACAAGATTGGTATCGCGCCGGGACATTTGTTTTCGTCAAGAATGGGCTTTAAAAACTGCATACGCATTGGTTGCGGCGAACCCTGGAATGACCGAATCGAAAGTGCTATCGTAAGGCTGGGAAAATTAATCCGCGAAGAAATCCCGGGATCATAACACTTCTGCGTCTGCCTATGTTCACTGCCGCTGCACTTCCATCTGCACTTCCAGCCGCTCCATACGCCGGTCCATGAATGGCACCTTTTCCATAGCAATGACGTCAATCGTCGCGACACCGAAGTCTTCCGTTACTTTTCCCTTCAAATAGTAAAATCCTCTTCCGCGAAAGGGATATTTCCGCGAGACATCGGGAAAATGTACGGTGTCGAAAAAGTCGCCATTGCGATCATAGAAAGCTCCAAACTGCATCGGAAGACCATCCTTTGTGCCTGTATCTTTTATGGTGACGAGATAGCCCAGGATCTCCACGGTCTGCCCATAGCGTTTGTTAAGATCCTGTGCCGTGACATTGCCAAACGCTGTCGTACTTACGAGTAGGAAAGGATCACAGAGGGGGAAACCCAACAGTTCGATTTCGTCGAACGCGTCTTCCATGGGATTCCGCTGTAAAGTAGGCAGGGGGTATTCCTGCGGTTCGGTTTCAAACAGTTCGGCAGTATGGGGTAATCGTGCTTTCCGATTGCTGAACCACAACATCGCTTCCCATAACAATCGTTGCTTCGATTTTCCGCAAAAGCGGAATGCGCCCACGCGAATAAGTATACGGACCTGTTCCAGTCCGCAGTCAACACGTCTTAGAAAGTTATCGAGGCTTTTGTACGGACCATCAGCCTCCCGCACAGCTACAATGCGTTGTGCAAGTTTTGTTTCAAGACTTCTCAGGTGAATGAAGCCGATATAAATGTCATCTCCGTAAATGGTCGTGAGATAGGTGCTTCGGTTAATACAAGGAGCGTGAATCACACCACCGCTTCTGCGTGCCTCATGGAAGTAAAATTCTGTCTTGTAAAATCCGCCAAAGTTGTTGATCACGCCGACCATAAACTCCAGCGGGTAGTGCGCTTTCAGATACAGGCTTTGATAGCTTTCCACGGCGTAGCTCGCGGAATGCCCCTTCGAAAAAGAATAACCCGAAAAGCTTTCGATCTCATACCACACGCGTTGGATTACGTGTTCCGGATAGCCTTCCCTCCGGCAATTTTCAAAAAAGCGATTTCGTACTCTTTCAAATTCCTTGCGCGATCGAAACTTTCCCGACATCCCGCGTCGGAGAACATCTGCTTCTGCCAGACTCAGTTTCGCAAAATGATGCGCCACCTTAATTACGTCCTCCTGGTAGACCATCACGCCGAAAGTTTCCTGCATGAGTTCGTCCAGCTTTGGATGAATCGACTCATACGTCTTGCCATTGCGCACAGCGTGAAAACGTTCAATGTAGGCGCGCATCATTCCCGATCGCGCGACCCCGGGTCGGATTATAGAACTGGCGGCAACAAGCGTCACGTAATCTTCGCAGCGTAACTTTGACAGGAGCATTCGCATTGCGGGCGACTCAACGTAAAAACATCCCATTGTGCGACTTTCACGCAGGAGGTTGCGTACTTTTTCGTCCTTCTTGAAATCGCTAAACCGGTGAATGTCTACTTCAACGCCCCGGTTGCGGCGGATATGGCGTACTGCCTCTTTCAGGTGACCCAGACCACGCTGACTTAGAATATCAAACTTGAAAATGCCGAGATCTTCCGCGCTGTGCATTTCAAAATGCGAAACGGGAAGGCCTTTAGGAGGTTTATCTACCGCGGTATACGCATATATGGGTTTTTCCGTGATCAGTACACCCCCGGCGTGTATCGACAGGTTTGTCGGTAGTTCCAGCATCCGTTCTGCATAACGGAAAATCAACTCTGTTATATGATCCCGCTTCTTATGTCGGTCCGGTTCTTCGACAATGGCGTCGATCTCATGGTTTGGAAGTCCAAATACCTTTCCGAGTTCGCGCAGTACGGAACGTCTTTGATATGTCACGTGCGTACCCAGGAGGCAAACGTGGTCTTTTCCATGCCGGTTGAACAGATACTCATAAATTTCGTCACGATTGTCCCATGAAAAATCAATGTCGAAATCGGGAGGCGACGACCGTTCAGGATTGAGAAATCGCTCAAAGTAAAGGTCAAGTTCGATCGGGTCGACATTCGTGATCCCGAGACAATACGCAACCATGCTGTTTGCGCCACTCCCGCGGCCGACATAATCGAAGCCTTTTTCTTTGGCAAACGTGATAAGGTCATACGCAATGAGGAAGTAGGAGCAAAATCCCTTAAGGCGGATAATATTCAGTTCACGTTCAAATCGCTCGCGGAGGACTGGATCACTGGCGTCGTACCGATTTTGAAATCCTTCCCACGCGCGCGTGACCAGCATATCCCAGTCGTCTTCTTCGCTACCCGTGAGATGTTTTTTGTTTTTGTCGGTACCCAGGTCGACATCCAGCGAACAAGCATCGAGGAGTGTCCGGGTATTGTTAATGAG
>DATCLO010000028.1:0-8204 GCA_036563875.1 Cyclobacteriaceae bacterium | reverse complement strand
CAGGTAGTACGCTACAAAGTATGTGTACGGGATCTTCACCGTCATCGTCCATAGCTCAAACAGGAACCACTCGAAGTAGTGCGTTCCGTAGTACGAGCCATTGACGATCCCATAGAACGTCAGCCAGAACGACCAGTACAGTACGTGCCGCACGATGCGCTCCGGCGGCCACCCATCATATTCCTTGGCTAAGCTGATCATAGGTCACATCAAAAATAGCGCTTAAAACCAGGTTTCTACAGGGAGCGATACGAACAACCAATTGCGTCGTACGGACGCACGGTTTCGCGATACGAAATGACATCGCGGTGGCGACACTCATCTCCGAATCGGATAGCCTCACCTTCGTCCTTATTCTGTGCGGCCATAATGTCACGCTCGCATATTGGCAGGCAAAAAACTTGATGAAATACTTCGTCGCATCCATCCTTATCTTCCTCATGATGAACACCCGCGATGCCATTGCACAAGGCCGGGTCACAGGTCGGGTGCAAGATGCCGGAGGCGAACCGATTCCGCTTGCTCATGTGCTGCTCTATCAGGACGATGAGACGGAACGATTTCTGCAGGGTGTCGCGACGGATTCCAGCGGGACGTTCGACCTGCAACATTCAGTCACGGGTTCGCTGTTCATCGTCGTCCAGGCGTTGGGCTTTCGGGAGTATCGGAGCCAGGTCTTCGGCCCCAATCTGCACATTGACCTGGGCAAGATCATCCTGGAGACGCAGGCAGAGCAGCTGGACGCGGTAACAGTGACTGCCGACAGGCCGCTGTTCGAACAGAAAATGGACCGCACGATCGTGAACGTCCAGAGTGGCATTACCAACCTTGGCGATAACGTTCTCAATGTGCTCAGCAAGTCGCCCGCCGTCCGCGTGAACCGATCCACCGGAGAAATTTCGATGATGGGTAAGAACGGGGTGGTTGTAATGATTGATAACAAACCCGTACGTCTCGAACCTGCAGATCTGCTGGGATTGCTTCAACACATGGCCGCAAGCAACGTCGAAACCATTGAACTGATCACCGCACCGCCAGCGGATTACGACGCACAGGGGAACGCCGGCATTATCAACATAAACACAGTGAGAGGAACAGAAGGATTTTCCGGCCAGCTCTCCGCGAACGCTGGCTACGGGAGAAGACCCAAGTTAGGTGCAGCAATCAACCTCGATCACCAGAAAGGCAAGATCGCACTCCACGCCAATCTGTCCTCCAGCATTGCTTACGATCTCGAGAAAGTGTCCATCGGTACGCGCAGTCCTGCAAGTCCTGAATCCCATCTCCACGTGATCCGCAAACCGCGCACGAGTCTTCATGCCGTCGACCTTTCGGCTGACTATCAGCTTGGTTCCGGAACTTTCATCGGTGCCATGGTAACCGGGTACATTTCCGATTGGGTAATGGACTCACAATCCGAAACTACGCTCGCTGCCAATGACCAACAGCGTACGTTTACAACGACAAGCTTTGAGAAAAATCGTCTTGACCGCATCGTGACGAATTTGAATGCACAGCATGCCTTTTCCCCACGCTCTCGCGTATCGGTCGATTTAGATCGAATTCAATTCACACGCGACAACCCGACTCGCTACTACGTGTACAGTGCGAACGGAGATTCGAGTTCAGAATTTTTTTCGCGGGCCCGCACCCCGGTTACGGTACACGTACTCAAATCCGATTTTCGGCATCAGACAAGCGAGACGCTCACTATCGAGACAGGAATAAAGGCATCATTGTCAAGTTTTGAGAATCACGTCAACGTGGCCTTCGAGCAGGGCGGATCGCTAGTAGATGATCCTGCTTTCACGGATGTGTTCAGCATGGACGAGAGAATCTATGCAGGGTATGCTTCCGCAGACTGGAAACCCAAGCCCGTATTCACGCTAAAGGCAGGACTGCGATACGAGTACTACCATCTGGATCTTACATCGGAAGATAACGGCGTAGTATCGAGGCGGCGACAAGGCAATATTTTTCCCAGCATTCACTTCGCCTGGCAATTGCCCAATCACCGCGAGTTCGCAATGTCTTATGTAAACAGAATACAACGTCCCGGATTTCTGATACTGGCGCCGTATTTCTACTTCTTTGATCAGAACACATTATTTACAGGCAACCCTGCGATCCTTCCGTCGCGGTCAAACCAAATCCAACTCGGATATCGTGCACCATCGTTCTCAGTACAGCTAATGTACTCGCGCGAGACCATGCCTGTCTTCGATGCACAGCCAACTGCCGACCGGTATCGAAATACCTTCATTGTACAGCCAGTTCAGGGCGAATTCAACAACGTATTGTCCGTAAATACGAGCTATACTGTTGAGATCACACCCTGGTGGAGTGCCCGGGCCAATGTTCTCACTTCCGTTTTGCATCAGCGACTTAATGTCGATGATGTGGTTTTCGACAAATCCATGTTGAATTGTGAAATTACGACGACGCACAATTGGCACGTGGGGAAGATCGCCGAAGTTGAGGTTTCCGGAGCATTTTACTCACCGCTGTATGTAGGAACTGTGCGTACCGCTGCCCGAAATCAGATTGACATTGGCATACGACGCAAGCTGCGCTCAGGCATGTCGTTGTCATTCAACGTAACCGACGTGTTCAACTCCGGCACCCAATGGCCTACGGGAGCCGACGTGCCAAACGCCGGCTTGTACTACCGCTTTCATTTTGATGCGGAAGGTCCGGTGTTTCGGTTTAATGTGTCGATGCCGATTGGGAATCAGAATGTGAAACAACGGGATAAGTGGTCAGGAGGATCTGAAGAAGAGCAAAGACGGTTGAATTGATGAAAATCATCTTGCCCGATCAAAGAACCGCTCAGCATTTCGATAGAATATCTTCTGTTTTTGTTCCGCTGTCAGAAAGGTGAGTTGTTCTATGGATTCAATCATTATCCGGATATCTCCATTGTCTGATCCAAACATAATCCGATCCTCAAGGCCATTGTCAATAAATAACTTTACAATACCACTGAACATGCCCGGAGGGATTATCTGTGGGTTATTAATAGCGGAAATATCAGTGTATACGTTGGGAAATTTCTTCATTAGTGTAATGGCCTCCTGGTGATATGGCGTCCCTGCATGCATAATCCAAAGTCGTAGGTCGGGGATTTCCTCAAGCAACTTTTCCATAAGCGCGGGATTACCCATGTCTTCTCTGAAATTCGGACAGCCGTGGTCTGGTCCCGCAGAGCCAGTGTGAATACCAACCGGGATATTGTACTTACCAGCAAGTCTGTAGTACGGCATTAGTGTCGCGTCGGACGAACTGATGCCATAGTATTGCGACAACACTTCACCCAGGAATTCGATCTTACCCGCTTTAATCTGCTCTTCAACCCACTGTAGGGAAGGATACTCGCTGCCGTCCTGAAAGCACGGCTGAAGGCTATAGGGAACCTTACCATTCGGACACGGAAACATCAGTCCGCGAATGATCGCAAGATCATCCCGCGATTCATATTGCTGCTGAAGATCCCACGAGCTACTGATGGCGACCTTGTACACGGCGGCGTCGGTTAACGTGTTCAATTGACCCGCTACATCCCTCGCACCATGGAGATGGACATCGAAGACTTTCTGCTGAGCAGCCAAGGGTATGGAAAACAGCGAAAGGAAAAAGATAATGTTGAGGGACGCTTGTGAGTACATTATTGGGGAAGCGGTATTTCGGCTTCATGAAGGTAGTAAAAATTCGAGGCGGAAGGATTGGCAAACGGCAGTATAATGCCGATTTTGACAAATGTCCGCAATGATTTTGGATAAAACCTCAATTTTAGGCAATTTACTGCCTGTTTTGTGAATTTTTGAGTGGTGTTCGATGTATTATAAGCAAAAAGGGCAATTTATTGCCGATTAGGAAAATGGATAAAGAAGCTATTGGTCGCGCAATTCGCTCAAGGCGGAAATCTCGCAGGATCATTCAAGAGGATTTGGCCGACATTGCGGGTATATCCCTTAGAACCTTGCGGGACATCGAAAAAGGCATTGCGAACCCAGAACTAGAGACACTGCTGAAAATATGCAAGGCGCTGGGTATGGAACTGAAAGTGCAAATCCTGAAATGATAAGGATGGCGGAAGTATATAACAACGGGGTACCGGCAGGCATCCTGACCAAAGACAGCGATCGCTACGTCTTCAGGTACCATGATGAGTATTTTAACGACCCTAAATGTGCTCCCATTAGCTTGTCCCTTCCAAAGACGCAGCAGGAGTATCATGCTAACAAACTATTCCCTTTTTTTTACGGGCTTCTTTCGGAAGGAATAAACAAACAGACGCAATGCAGGCTTCTGCGCATCGATGAAAATGATCACTTCAGTTTGCTGCTGGCGACAGCCAACGCTGATACCATTGGTTCGATAACCGTAAAAGAAATCTCAAAGTGAATTGCCCTGGATGTTATCGGGAATCAAAAGGTACAGGCTACTGTAAGCGGTGCTTGAAAGAGTTATTCAATGGTAAGAGGGTTAACCATGTATTGCCATTCAATTCACCCTACAACGAGGAGTCTGATCTCTACCTGGACTTAACAAAAAAAATATCCATCTCCGGAGTTCAGATAAAGTATTCCATGAAGCTGTACGATCGAGATCTCATTCTTACAGCCACTGGCGGGCAATACATCCTGAAGCCAATTCCCTCCGGTCCATTGAGGAACCTGGATCAAGCACCAGCTAATGAGCACCTCACCATGCAAATCGCACGGCAACTATTTAAGATAGCTGTACCGCCCAACGCCCTAATATACTTCTCCGATCAAAGCCCTGCCTATCTGGTGAAACGATTTGACGTTAAGCCTGACGGCTCAAAATACCAGCAAGAGGATTTTGCGCAGATTGCCCAGATCACGGAAGAGACTCACGGCAAGAACTACAAATACGATCTGTCATATGAGGAATTGGGAGAGCTCATAAAGAAACACATTTCAATGTACCCGATTGAGATCGAGAAATTTTTTCGACTCGTGCTGTTTAATTACATCTTCTCCAACGGAGATGCCCATGCAAAGAATTTTTCAATGATCCGCACAGACATTGGCGACTATGTATTGACGCCCGCATATGACCTGCTTTGTACTCGACTGCACTCCCCCAGCGAATCGGACATGGCGCTTGCACTGTTTAAGGATGGCTTTTCAGATGCGTACAATGCCCATGGATTTTACACACAGCACGATTTTCTTTTATTTGGCAATACGCTAGGTATTAAGAAAGAAAGGGTGACAAAAATTATCGACGAGTTTCGCAGAAACGAAGCCGGCACGATCGCCCTGATCAAAAAGTCACTTCTGCGGGATGATCTTAAGGAACTGTATAAGCAACTATACCTCGATAAAGTGAGCCGTCTTAATTTGAAATGGGGCTAACCATTGTACGAATCGTCCTACACTACTCTGTCTTTACAACTTCACTAATAAAAATCACCGGCACAATATTCGTATAATTCACAATATCCCCTCGAATTGCCTCGCGGTTTGGTGCAATTGCTTCCTGGTAGGCCTTGAGATCTTTCACATAGAACGTTCCGATAGCAACGTACGGCAGAAGCTGGGTAGGATTGCTGCCGGCGATGCCTTTTTCTATCGTGTATTTAACCAGGTTGGATCCTAAAAAGCCAGCCACCATGGGCATGTGCTTCGATTTGTAGTATTCCATATCGAACTGCTTGCCTTCCCCGTCGGGATACATGATCGATATTTTGATCAGACCTTTCTCACCATTTTCCTGACCGTACGCCGTAAGGCCAACAGCCAGAATGAATAACAACAAAATGAATTGACGTTTCATAAAATGCGTGGGGTTATCTCGTGCGATAGGTCGAGGTTGGAGCCGGCAAATTACAGAATGATTTAAAATTCAATTGTATAAAAACGAACAAGGGTCAATGTGGTTCGCTTTTATGCAATCCTCTTCCCAGGGGATTCCATACCGTTGCTGAATTGCCCCGAATAAAAAATTTATTCCTCAATTAAACCTCCCGGACTTGTATCCATCAAAGGGGCGCAATGATTCGCGGAGCGGAAAAACCCAACTACTATGATCAACTACCGGTCGTTCTGGAACACTGTTCTTGTAACCACATTGTTCGTAGGCATATTCGATCTACTACTTGCTACCGGGATGCAATGGACACGCAACGGCGAGTTTCCGAGCAAAATGCTTTTTTACATGGCTGGTGGCGTTCTCGGATTGGAAACCTCGATGCAAGGCGGCTTCTGGGTGGCGCTCGTGGGACTGATCACTCACTTTGTCATCTCGTTCTGCTTCACCATCGCCGTCTTTTTGGTTTTCACATATTTCAAGTTCCACAAGCTTCCGAAAAGGACAATGTTCCTGTTCGGCGTACTCTACACGCTCATAACGAACGTGTTTATGCACTTCGTGGCGCTGCAGCTGACAAGGCTGCCGCCTCCGAAAGAACTCAAGATCAATGTCGTGGGATACATTCTTTTTACAATTGGGTTTACCATTCCCATTTTTTACAACGCCTGGAAGCATTACACACTCCGCAACCAAGCTAATGAAGAAATTTCTGTTTAAATGTTTTCTCCTGCTGCCCGTTGTCACACTGGTGGGCTGTGATGACGACAGCTCGGCGCAACCTCATCGCATTGAGTCACCCCTGGAGGTCGACGGCCGCATACGAAACTATGTACTGGTTCTGCCGCCATCATACTACGACAACTCAGAAACGTTTCCGCTCGTCGTGGCCTTACACGGCACCGGCGGGAGTGCCAAACAAATGGAACGGATGTACGGCCTTAATGAAAAGGCCGCCTCTTCAGGCTTTGTCCTTCTTTATCCGGAAGGAATACGAAATGACGGTCCGCTGGGATTGCGCAGCTGGAATGCAGGCCAGTGCTGCGAAGATGCAATGAAAAAAAATGTGGACGACGTCGGCTTTATCAGCACGCTAATTGATCGGATTGTGGCCGACTTCCGAATAGACAGCAAGCGCGTGTACGTCACCGGAATGTCGAACGGGGGAATGATGGCGTACCGCCTCGCCTGCGAGTTGTCGCACAAGATCGCCGCCATCGCTCCGGTAAGCGCAACCATGATGGCGAACACCTGCAATCCGGAAAGAGCCGTTCCGGTACTACACATTCACTCGCTACTCGACGTCAAGGTTCCCTACGAAGGCGGCATCGGTATCCGAGGATACAATTTTGCGCCGGTCGATTCCGCGCTGCAGGTAATGGCTGCGAATGCCGGATGTAGTAACACACCCGAAACAGTCGACGATGGCAAGGTGATCATAACACGATGGACCGACTGCGAAAATGGCGTGTCGATAGAAAGTTATGCAACGCATGATGGTGGTCATTCATGGCCAGGTTCTACGGAGCATCCGGCGTGGGCGGATGAGCCGTCGAAGTATGTGAATGCGAATGATCTGATATGGGAGTTCTTCGAACGGTTTAAGTTGGAATGAACGGAGAAATGGGTGAATGGGCTTGGGAAATCCCCCAGATAAGAAACAATAATTATAATCAAATAACCAAAAAATGATGATGAAACGGATAGTGATGATTGCGCTCGCGGTGATTGCATCGTACGGTGCGGTGTACAGTCAATCCCGTATGACAGAAGAAGAAAAACAAGAAGCGATTGCCCGGTACCGGGAATACGTTGAAGAACTTAACCTCACGGAAGAACAAAAACCCAAGGTAGAGGAAATCAATAAGGCCTACTTTGACGGGCTTTCCAAGCTGCGCGGCTCCAACGCCTCTCGCATGGAGAAGTTCCAAGCGTTTAAGCAGCTGCGTTCCGAACGCGATAACAAGATGAAGGACGTCCTGACAAAGGAACAGTACGCCATCTATAAAGAACACCAAAAAGAACAGCGTGAAAACTTCCGCGAACGCCGCCGCAGTCGGTAGAAAACAGGGTGGGACGTAGGACGTGAAACACGCCCTACGATCCCCAATGTTAACCCAATTTAACCCTGTTGTAATTAGTGATTACTAAATCTCGATTTGTGATTTTTGATTGGGACACCACATTAAATAGACTAGGTGTAGCCTTGATCAATGACGAACAAATCACAAATCGCTGATCGCAAATCGCTAATCGCCAATCAACCCGCTTCCATCTGCCGGCGCTCCATACGCCTCCACCTCAAACAACGAGTATCCCCACCTTTCATTCACACGCTTCGTAGCAAGAACCTTGACGTAACGCAT